>DAITNH010000007.1:0-19943 GCA_036834745.1 Prolixibacteraceae bacterium | reverse complement strand
TCGAAGGCATCATTTTAGCCGAAAGCCGTCACTGGAGTTGCGCTTCAACTGCCTCTAAATATGTGACTTACAACAATCTGAAAAATGTCACCTTCAGGAATTGTGACCTGATCCATACAGAGGGGCCTGAAGGAACTTTTACCATTCACAACGGCGACCGCGCGGTGGTGAAAAATGTGCTCTACGAAGACATCAGGGTTGAAGATTCAAAAGGCTGGCTGATTGATTTCAAGATTTTACAATCTCAATATTCCAAATAGATCAAACCTACAAACAAAACTAAACCGAAATAAAATGAAACGTGAATACCAATTTTTGGGAAGAAAGCAACTTTGGTTAAGCTTATTCGTTTTTGTTTTACTCCTTGGCAATGACCTGTTTGCTCAGATGAAACTTACTGAAGAAAGTTGGGTGCTTCCTACCTACCCGGTCAATGCTGCTGATAAAAACCCGATGTTTTTTAAGGGCGAATCCTATCAGGGCGCATCCAAAATGATTTATCCGTATGCGCTGAATGATATGATTTCAAATGAAAAAGGGAATCATGCATGGAAAACAATAATCCTTGAAAACGAATACATTAAACTTTGTGTTACTCCTGAAATCGGTGGAAAACTTTACTATGCTACCGACAAAACCAACAACTACAATTTCGTTTATAAAAACGATGTAGTGAAACCTTCCAATATTGGCATGACTGGCGCCTGGGTTTCAGGAGGTATTGAGTGGTGTGTGATTCACCACCACCGTGCATCGACTTTCCTTCCTGTTGATTATGAACTGGCCGAGAATAAAGATGGAAGTAAAACCATCTGGATTGGCGAGACTGAACCTCGTCACCGTATGCGATGGACGATCGGGATTACCGCTTTCCCCGGAAAATCGTATTACCAGACCGAGGTGAAAATTCACAATCCAACACCTTACACCAATACATTTTTATACTGGGCCAACGTTGCCGCGCACACCAATAAAGATTATCAGGTCATTTTTCCGCCAAGTGTGAACCAGGTAACTTACCACGCCAAAAATAGCTTTGCCAACTGGCCTTTTTCTACGGAAGTATATAACGGCGAAGACTTTACCAAAGGGGTTGACCTTAGCTGGTGGAAAAATTCGGTCAACCAAAACTCGTACTTCGCATACAACCTGAAGGAAGATTTTATGGGCGGCTATGACCATGGAAAAGAAACCGGCACTGTGCACATTGGCGATCACAATGTGGTGAAAGGCGCCAAATTGTGGGAATGGGGCTCAGGCGAACGTGGACAGGCAACCGAAGGTAAACTCACTGAAAATGACGGTCCGTATGTGGAAATCATGGTTGGAGCATTCTCCGACAATCAGCCCGATTACAGTTGGATTCGTCCTTACGAAGTAAAATCGTTTAAACAATACTGGTACCCGGTGAAAGACATTCAGGGATTCAAAAATGCCAACCTCAATGGCGCTGTAAACCTCGAAAAACGAGATGGAAATAACGTTTTCTTAGGGTTTTATTCCACCCAGAAAGTAAGCAAGGCCAAAATTATCCTGAAGAAAAACGATACGGCTGTATTCGAAAAAACGATTGAAATTTCTCCTGAAGCGGCTTTTACCACTTCTGTAAAAATCGACGGTGCGTTTGAATTGACTGACCTTTATACCGAAATGGTTAACCTCGAAAACAACGAAATACTGGTTTCATACCAGCCTGTGGAGAAAAAAGCTGCTACGAAATTGCCGGATGAAGTGAAGAAACCGGCAGCACCGAAAGACATGGAGACTATTGAAGAATTGTACCTGGCTGGTAGCCGCATTCTTCAGTTTTACAACCCAACACTCAATGCAATGGATTACTTCGGTGAAGCACTGAAACGTGATCCGAATGACATCCGCACCAACGTGGCGGTTGGAAATATTCATCTTAAAAAAGGAGAATACAGCATCGCCCGGACCTATTTCAGCAAAGCAATTAGAAGGCTCACAAAAGATTACACGCGTCCGTCGAATTGCGAGGCGCTTTACCTTCAGGGATTAACCCTGAAAGCGCTTGAATTGTACGATGAAGCCATTGACACACTTTATCGCGCCACCTGGGACTATGCATGGCATTCAGCAGCTTACCTCGAGCTTGCCCGAATTTCATGCATGAAAAGCGATTTGCCAAAAGCACTTTATCAGGTCAACGAGTCACTTTCGACCAATGCGCGTAACAACAGCGCAATCAGCCTCAAAGCGTCTATTCAGCGGAAACTGGTTGATTTTGAAGGAGCAACAGCTACTTTGGCAGGCATTACTGAAAATGATCCGCTCGACTTCAGGATAGGTAACGAAGTTTATTTATTGGCAAAGGAATCGGGCAAAACACAAAAAGGTGAAGAATTGCTTGTCGGCCTGAACCACAAAATGCGCGATTTTGATCAGAACTATCTTGAACTGGCTGTTGGCTACCTGAACGATGGACTTTTTGCCGAATCGGAAGATATCCTTCTCAGGTTTAAAGGAAAGAATCAGATGGTCAGTTATTATTTAGGGTACCTTCAGGATCGAAAAGGGAACAAATCTGGTGGTGAAAAATACTTCAAAGAAGCTTCAGCACAATCGGTTGATTATGGATTTCCATTTAGGCTGGAAGATAAAAAAGTGTTAACACTGGCATCCAAATATCATCCGGATGACGCGAAACCGTATTACTACCTCGGCAATTTATTATATGACAAACAACCTATGCAGGGCATCGAAAACTGGGAAATGGCAGTAAAACTTGATTCATCGCTGGCTATTGCCTGGCGAAATTTGGGTTGGGGATGTTACCATTATTCGCAGGATATTCAGAAAGCCATCAACGCATATGAAAAAGCAATTGCCCTTAAAAAAGATGAACCGATTTATTACGCTGAGCTGGATCCTCTTTACGAAATGAGCAATGCTCCGATCGAAAAAAGAGCCAGTCTTTTTGAGGGAAGCAACGAAATTGTAAGGAAGCGCGACGACGCTTTTGTGCGCCAGATTATGGTACTGAATCTTGCCGGCGATTCAGAAAAAGCAGTGGAGTATTTGGGTAAAAGTAATTTTCATTTCCGCGAGGGGAGTTCACGTGTTCGGGATATTACCGTTGATGCGCATCTGTTATTGGGCAAAAAACTCCTGAAAGAGGCCAAGAATGAACAGGCTTTGGAGCAATTTATGGCTGCTATCGAAACTCCTGAAAACTCAAAATCAAGAATGGGTGATGCAAGAAGTCCGCAAGTCAATTATTTTATCGGACTGGCTTACGAAGCTTTGGGTAACAAGGCAAAAGCCAAAACATACTTCACGATGTCAGCAGAACAGTTCATCAAGGAATCCGACTATGTTGCTTACTATCAGGGATTAAGTTCTCTGAAGTTGGGAGATAAGGTAAAAGCTTCCGAATGTTTTAATAAGCTGATTGAAGAAGGTAAGAAACGATTGGAAACGGGTTCCGAGGTTGATTTCTTTGCCAAATTTGGTGAAAAAGAATCTGTCGCTGTGCAGATGTCGAATGCCCATTTGTTGGTCGGATTGGGACAAAGTGGGCTTGGAAACTCCAATGCTGCTTCCGAAAACCTGAAAAAGGCGGTTAAGTTATCTGCCAGCAACTTATGGGCAGCAATTGAGTTAAAAAATCAGTAACACACATGCAATGAAAATTCTCACTTTAATTTCAGTTTTGTTTTTTAGTTTAAATGTGTTGGCGCAAATAACCACCTGGCAGCCGCCCGAAGGGTTTGCCTCCGACCGGTATTACCAGGTGAAAGTGAACGGAAAGCCGGTCCCGGTTTTCGACACGCCTATTGCTTCGTACGCCGTTTTCGACATGTCGGGTGAAGCAATGGTGGAAGTCAGCACCATGTATGACGTTCGCTGGGTGGACATCCGACCTCTGCGCTGGAACCTGAAACCCGAATACATGGGCGACAATTCGTTCAGTTTTAATATGAAGGAACCGGCTAACCTGAGTTTGGAGTTAAACGGGCGCATTCGTCAGCAGCCTTTGTTTATTTTCGCCGGAAAACCCGAAACAGCCCAACCTTCCAAGACCGATAAAAATGTGATATGGTTTGAAGGCGGAAAGCTTTACAAGGATGTCAGGCTCGATTTGCAGGACAACCAAACTGTTTATGTTGAAGGAGGCGCGGTGGTTCAGGGCTTGATTACGGCTACTGGTAAAAAGAATATTAAAATCTGCGGTCGCGGAATCCTTGATGGAACACCTGTGAAGGGAATGCCCGGCAACCGTCATCGTTGGATTAACCTGATCGATTGCGAAAACATAACCGTCGAGGGGGTTACGCTCCATAACGGAACTACCTGGCAGGTGGCGCTAATGCACTGCAACAATGCTGAAATCAGCGGTATACGCATCGTGAGCGAAGCCGCCAGCGACGATGGACTGGACATTTGTCGCAGTACAAATGTGGTGATCGACGATGTGTTTGCACATACCAAAGACGATTGCGTGGCCATCAAATCGCACGGAGACTATCCTGGCGACCAACCAACCGACAACATTCTGGTCAAAAACTGTGTGTTCTGGAATTCCATCTGGGGCAATGCCATTGAAATCGGGTTTGAACTGAATTCGGACGAAGTAAAAAACATTCGCTTCGAAAACATTGACATCATCCATGTGGAAGATGGCGCGACAATCAGCATTCACAATGCCGGAAAAGCGCATGTGAACAACGTGGTTTTCGAAAATATCAGGGTTGAAGACAGTCGCCAGAAATTGTTCGATCTGGCCATTTTCTCTTCGCAGTACAGCCCCGATGGGAACCGCGATCCGGAATACAGCAAGAAATACTACCTGCACGGCGCATGGGATGGAGTTCAGAAAGTCCCAGCGGGAAAGGAAGAATATCACAGCAAGTTCCGTGGTACCATTAGCGAGATTATTTTCAAAGATATTCAGGTAGTTGGCGGCATGCTGCCTTTCTCTGTTTTTCATGGATTTGATACCTCGAAAAACATTTCCGGGGTGCGGATCGAAAACCTGACTTACATGGGCAAACGCCTGACCGATGTGGAAAGCGCTAAAATAAGGTTAAGCAATTCGCTGGATTTCAGGATGAAATAGTAACCATCCAATGACGCTGTCAGGTTTAAAGACGCTGACAGGTAGGAAGAGTGCAAGCCTGTCAGCGTTTGAAAAACCTGACAGCGTTAAAATGAATAAAAATGAAATTAAATTGGCTAAAAATGAAAAACTTACCGCTAATCTTCTTAATCCTGGTTCCTTTTTCTGGATTTTCCCAGACCAAACTTCAGTTCGAAAATCCGGTGAAACAGCGGCTATTTGTTCTTACCGACATTACCAACGAACCCGACGATCAGGAATCGCTGGTGCGCCTGTTGGTTTATGCCAACGAATACGACCTGGAAGGAATCATTGCAACTACATCAACTCACTTGCGCAATCAGACCCGGAAAGACAAGATTGAAAAGCTTGTTCGTGATTATGGACTGGTGAAGTCCAACCTGGATAAACATGCGCCCGGTTACCCAACGATTGAATATTTGTTAAGCATTACTTCGGAGCACCTTCCGGTTTACAGCATGGACGGTGTGGGCGAAGGAAAGGACTCACCGGGCTCTGAAATGCTGATCAAGGCTACCGACCGGGCCGACGACCGCCCGCTTTGGGTGTCGGTTTGGGGAGGCGCCAACTGTCTGGCACAGGCGCTTTGGAAAGTGAAGGCTACCCGCAGCGAAGATGCTGTCCGCCAATTTGTTTCGAAACTGAAAGTGTATTCCATTTCCGATCAGGATTTTGCCGGGCAGTGGATACGCAACAATTTTCCTGAAATCTTTTACATTGTCGATGCTTCGGCAGGCGATTCGTGGTTCGAATACTACAAAGCCACCTGGACCGGTATCTCGGGCGACTTGTTCTACAAAAACGGACCCGGATGGCATCAGGAACTGGTCGAAAATCCCTGGCTGTCGACCAACATTCGCGAAACTCACGGACCGCTGGCGGCAAATTATATTCCTTTCGCGTACATCATGGAAGGCGATACCCCATCGTTTTTTGGGTTGATCAACAATGGACTGGGTTGGTACATCAGTCCGGCGTATGGCGGCTGGGGCGGAAGATACGAGTTGTACCGTTCGTATGCCGAAAAGGGGAAAATATGGACCAGCTCGGTGAATACGCAGGACGAGATCATTCTGCCCGATGGTCGGAAAGAAGCTTCCAATCAGGCAACAATCTGGCGTTGGCGCGAAGCTTACCAGCACGATTTTGCTGCGAGGATGGACTGGAATATTGCAGGTGATTTCAAAAAAGCCAACCACAATCCGGTTTTAACCTTAAACGGAAATACAGGAAAAGCCATTGCAAAAGCGTCAGTAAAATCAGGCGAAAAAGTGCAGCTTTCGGCAAAAGGTAGCAACGATCCCGATGGCGACCAGCTCAATTATCGCTGGTTTGTATACCACGAAGCCGGTGGTTTCAGCGGAACACTTGAACTGACTAACACAACTTCCGAAGAAATAAATTTTACCATGCCCGAACTGAAAAAGGGCCAGGAGTTGCATGTTGTACTGGAAGTGAAAGATTCAGGAACGCCTGTTTTATTTAGTTACCGCAGGATGGTTTTGACGAATTAATGATTAAAAAAAACTGACCATGAATCAAACGAATAAACTTCTGCTTTTTATTTTTCTGGTACTCACGTCATTTCTGACTTCGGGGCAGGATCGCACCCAATGGTTCGAATTTTACCTTCCGTGGAATGATTCGACCAAAACGGTGACCGACATGTCAACAACACTGGATGCCCCTGCCGGGAAATATGGTTTCTTGCAGGTCACGCCCGACGGCCATTTCAGGTTTGAGAATAAAAATACGCCGGAACGCTTTGTTGGAGTGGTAAACGTGGCCATCGCCAATTTCCCGACAAAAGCCCAGTCAAAAATTTTGGCGGCGAGAATGGCCAAGTTCGGGATTAACCTGGCACGCATTCACCTGATGGATGTGGAGGGCGCGAGCGGCCTCTTCCAGAATTCATCATCCAATACATTGCAAATCAGCGCTTCGAAACTCGATTTGATGGATTATTTTATCAAGTGCCTGAAAGATCGGGGTATCTATTTCAATTTTTGCATTCAGGCCGGAAGAGTTTACAAAACCGCAGATGGCATCGATTCGCCCGTGCTGAACGACCAAAGCAAATATGTCACTCTTTTCAACCAAAAACTGATTGACCTGCAGAAAGACTTTGCAAAAAAGGTAATCGCTCATGTAAATCCATATACAAAACTGACGTATGCCGACGATCCGGCGATGGCCAATCTGGAACTGACCAACGAGAACTCGCTTTTCAACGGCTGGATGGGATGGCAGCAGGATTATATTTTTGGTGACACCAATGGCGGAATTGGAGCATTTTACTCCAGCGAACTCGACCGCAGGTTTAATGATTGGCTATTGGCAAAGTACAAGGACGACAATACGTTGCGCGAAGCCTGGAAACCTACGGCATCGTCCGAAACAAATTCCGAGTTGGTGAAAAACGGTTCATTCGAACAAAACCTGACCAGTTGGAGTTCGCAGGCTTCGAATGGCGCCACGGCTACATTCACCGCTGATGCCGCCAATGCAAAAGATGGCGCCAAATCTGTAAAAATTGCCGTTACAAAAGCTGGCACTGAAAACTGGCACGTTCAGTTGAAAACCAACAATTTCAAGGTTGAAAAAGGGAAAGATTACAAACTGTCATTTTATGCTAAAGCCGATGCTGCCAAGACACTGGTGCTGGAAGTGATGGAAAACCAGACCTGGAAATGGGTCATGGGACCATCATACAACGTTACGACTGAATGGAAAAAACAGGAGATATTTTTTAACTCTCCAATGAATTCGGAGATGCTGATCGTAGCTTTCGGATGGGGTAAACAAACCGGGACATTCTGGCTCGACTCGGTGAGCGTAACCCCGTTTTATGGCATCGGACTGGAACCCACTGAATCGCTGGCAGCCAAAAATGTCAAACGGGTAAGAAACACTGAAATCGGAAAATACACCAGTCAGCGTGTGGGCGACAATGCCAATTTCTATTTCGACCTGGAAAAGAAATACAATGACGAACTGACCGGTTACCTGAAAAATACACTCGGGGTGAAATGCCCGGTTACGTTTACCAACAATTACTACGGACTGGCTTCCATCTATGCACAGGCACAGGCCGATTACATGGACTTTCACATGTACTGGGATCATCCCAATTACCCGAATGGTTGGTCAAATACCAATTTTACCCTGAATAACAAATCCATTTTGCTGAATCCTGCCGGATCAACATTCAGCAAAATGTCGCTTACCCGCGTGAAAAACAGGCCGCAGGTTTTAAGCGAGTACAATCATGCGTACCCTTATATTTTCCAGTCCGAAGCGCCATCGCTCCTGTACGCCTACGGTTCGTTTTTCGATCTCGATGGAATCGTCTGGCATGCCTACTACGATTATATGAACAATTTTTCGATCCGCCAGCAGGACATGTTCTTTGATATTGCCATGCACCCGGTGATGATGACCCAACTTTTGCTGGCTTTGCCCTACCGGAATTATTCCGTTCAGAAGGCTAAAACCTGGGTGGAAGCCAGTTACAAAAAGCAGGATGTTTTTAACAATACCAAAATTTATCAAGACAACGAAGTGGTGAACATCGAAAATGTGAACATAGGAACTGCATTTTTGAAACAAGGATTTCAACATGCCGGTTTTGAGGCAGAAACCACTTCGTTGAGCGCTCCGCTGACCGATCCGGGCAAGACAATTACTTCCGAAACCGGCGAACTGAAATGGGATGGGCAACTCGGCTATTTCACAGTTAACAGTCCTTACTGGCAGGGTGCAACCGGATATTTGGGCGGCAAAACCATCGAATTGAAGGACATCTCCATTTCGAATGTGGTTACTACCGACAACCTGAATTTTGCCTCTGTTCAATTGATTTCATTGGATTCGCTGCCTATCAGCCAATCGAAACGGATGATTCTGCTGACCAGCGCCCGCCTCGAAAACGACGGGTTGAAATGGAACACGACCAATACTGCATTGGTAAGCGCAGGAGGTACACGTGCTTTGTGCGAGCCGGTTGAAGCAGTGGTGAAGTTTAAATCCGTCAGCAAAGATTCGTTGGGAGTTTATCAACTGACCACCACTGGGAAACGCGACGTTCAGTTGAGCATCGTGCAACAGGGAAGCGACGTTCAGTTCAGTCTCAACAAAAAAACCTTGTGGTACGAAATAGCCAATCATCAGGCAGTTTCTCCGCCAACCGGATTGAATAAACAGATACAGGATAAATCAAAATGGATGAAAGCCTATCCCAATCCCGGCAAAGCCCAATCCATTATCAAGTACTGTTTTCCTGATCAAACCAATGCCGGATTCTTCATTTACAACGCTCATGGTCAATTAATCCTGAACGAAAATATTCAGGTATTAAAAAATCAGGTAAATCAAAAGTCAATTGATATTTCAAAGCTTGCCAAAGGAATTTATTATTTTGGATTTTCGTTGGCCTCAGGCGAAAAAATGGTGGATAAATTGATTGTATTAAACTAATGAACTCACTCAAGTCCGAATCGTACTCGGGGTGAGTCAGAAATAAAAATAAACTAACAACCAACTAAATATGTACAAATTAACAATTTCACTGATCGTTTTTTTATTCTTATCGGTTGTCTCATTTGCTTCCGATCTGAAAAGCGTCAGCGTTCTTACCGACCAAATAATTGTACTGCATTTTTCTGACGGTTACATTGAATACCACGGTTACCACCAAAAAGGCGCTGATGATGTAACTGTTAAAGACGAGCTGGATGTCAGGCAGGCGGCTGTTTTGTCAAGTTATTCCCTATCGGGTTTGGATGATCCAGCCTATATAAGTGGTGTCATTCCTGAAAAAGTTGGACGCAAAAGTAAACCATCGGGCATGTCGATGAAATGTATGCCCAACGATGACAACCGTTGCATGAGCGATTACGTGCTCGAACACTTTATTTACCTGTTTCTCGACAAACCACTTCAGCCCGGAAAAGTCTATCAGTTAAAAACAGGTAGTCTGGCCAAAAATCAAAACCAGTTTACCCTGAAATACAATCCTGCTGAAACCCGCTCGTTGGCAGTACATGTCAACCAACTGGGTTTTGTTCCCGATGCGCCGGTTAAAATGGCCTATATTTCGCACTGGATGGGCGATGCCGGTGGTCTTGATCTGGAAAAATATGCCGATTCAAAATTTCACCTGATTCGGATAAAAGATGGCAAAAAGGTTTTCTCCGGAACCATCAGCAAGCAAAAAGATTTTGAAACCGGAGGCCCTGATGGCCCTGCCAAACAGGGTCCCAATGGTAATTTTGTGGCAGCCGATGTCTGGCAGTGCAATTTTTCATCGTTTAAACAGCCTGGCGAATTTGTGGTTTCCGTTGACCGGATGGGAATTTCCTATCCTTTCAGGATTGATGCCGATGTTTACCGTGAACCGTTTGTTACCACTTGTCGTGGACTTTATCATCACCGGAGCGGCATCAAGCTGAAAGAACCATTTACCAGATACGAACGCGATGCGCCACACAATCCGAATGTCACGCCCAATTTCAGGCTTCGATATACCAAATTCCGGAACATGGATTCGCAATGGGAAAGCGCTCCGCTCGATGTGCTGGAACCTCTTTTTGACGACTCCTTCGATTGCCGCAACATTTGGGGCTGGTATCAGGATGCCGGCGACTGGGACGCGTATGTTAGCCATGCGGTTATCCCTGCTTTTCTAATGACCACTTTTGAATTGAAACCCAACAATTTTACCGATGGAGAGTTGAATATCCCAGAGAGCAACAATGGTATTCCCGATATGTTAGACGAAGCCGGTTGGTTGCTAAACCATTATCGCCGCGCCAAAGGTCCGACCGGTGGAATTGCCGGAAGCCGAATCGAAGGCGACAATTATCCAGCCAAGGAGGCCGGGCACGGATTGCCTTCGTACGAAGATGTCCGCCCGCAATGGATTGTGTATGCCGAAGAACCGCGTATGACTTTTATTTACGCCAAACTGGCCGCGCAGATGGCTTATAATTACAAAGTGGCAGCCGATAATAAGCTGCTTTCGAAACAAATCAGTCCGAACGACAGCATCATAGTTTGGAAAACAGAAGCGCTGAAAGCTTTTGAATGGGCGCAAAATAACCTTCGCGATGGAGATGAGGCAAAAATAAAATCCCATCGGGCGAATGCCGAAGCATTGCTTTACAAATTAACAGGTGAACAGAAGTGGCTCGATGGTTTCAAAGCCGATCTGGAAGTGACTGCCACCAATATTTCGAAATTTAGCGCATACGAATGGGGCGTTTGGGCGTTTGTAACCACTCCTGAAAAAACACCCGGATTTGACACCGCTTTAAAAGCCGAACTGGTGAAAGCTACCGGAGTCTTTGCTCAAAAAGAAGTAACAGAATCCATCGAAAAAAATCGAAGTTTTCGCATGGGTGGAAACTTTAACTTTAAAGTTCAGGTCGGGCAGGCCACTACTCCGCAGGTAATGCCCGCCATTATTGCCTGGGAAGTTACCCGCGATCCGAAATATCTCGAAGCAGTTTATTCAACCTGCGATTATATGTTGGGCGGCAACCAGCTCGACATGACATGGATTACCGGCGTTGGTGATCAGCATCCAACACAGGTTTTTAACATGGATTGGTGGTACAACAAAGAGGGAATAAAGGAAGTTGTCCCCGGAATTGTGCCTTACGGCCCAACAGCAGATTGCGACTGGATGCAAGGTAAAAATGGCGACTGCAATGCCTGGGGCTGGTGGGATTCGGATTATGCCCACACCAAATGTTATCCCGATAAAGGAATGTGGCCGGTTCACGAGCGTTGGTATAACAACCGTTATGCACCTCCGAGTTCTGAATATACGGTTCATCAAAACATTGGCCCTGCTGCCGCCATTTACGGGTATTTAACAAGTTTGAAGAAAGCAAAATAGTTTAGGGCAATTCCGAGTTTGTCCGTCATTCATTTAATAATTCATAACAAATATGAAAAAGTATGGTCTGTTTTACCTGGTTATTTTAATGGTGTTTTCACTGGTAGAAATTGCTGACGCACAAGTTTCAAGGCCAGGTTACAATTCTGGAAAAGGATTTTTTGTCATAGATGGAAAGTTGTACGATGCAAGCGGAAGTGAATTTATCCCGATGGGCGCCAATACTGCTGTGTTTTGGCAATCCGAAACGAATGGGATGAAGTCATTTCCTGATATGAAAAAAGCGGGCGCCAATTGTGCGCGAATTGTTTCGGTTACCAACAATTCGGCCAATTCTTGGTCGTGGCAAAGCAATTTTACCAAACAGAAAGCCTGTGTAAAAGCGTGTGTTGATAATAAACTGGTGCCAATCCTGGAGTTTCACGATGTAACCTGTGGCACTGGCTACGATTCCGATGCAGAGGGAAAATTCCTCAAAAAAGTCGTGGATTACTGGTGTACGCCAAACCTGGTATCGCTTTGCAAGGAATACGAGAAGTACCTGATTGTGAATGTGGCCAACGAGTGGGGGCCTACCAATATTGGATTCCGCGATGGTTATAAAAAAGCCATTACCGCCATGCGAACAGCTGGTATCAAAAACACCATTTTAATTGATGCCGGAGGGTGTGGCCAAAACCCGGGTACCCTTATCAATTATGCCCAGGAACTGCTGGATTTTGACCCCGAGAAAAATATCCTTTTTGCCATTCATTTCTACGGATTGTGGATGACCAAAGAAAAAAGCAAGCAAAGCTGGCAGTTTTATGTGGAAGACTATCTGCAACAATTCAAGACAAAAAAAATACCGGTTATTGTTGGCGAATTTGGCTGGACGGGAGCACCCGATAATTTTACGCTTTACGACCCAAAAAAAATAATTACTGAAAGCAACAAGCACGGAATTGGTTGGCTTTTCTGGGCATGGAACAGCAATCCCAATGAAACTTACTACGACATTGTTGCCAATTACACGAAAGGATATACAACCGAAGCCGATTTAACGGAACATGGAAAATTCATTGTGCAACAGTACAAGGAAAATGCAAAAGAGGCCAAAGCATTTTTACCTACATCAACCTCAATGATTGATCAGGAAGCCAGCCCGTCTATTCTGTTATATCCCAATCCATTGACTTCCAATGTGCTCAATATTGATTATAGAAATATTGAGCACGAAGGATTTGAGCAGATTCAGCTAAAAAACATTGTTGGGCGGATGGTTAAAAACATTCAAATAGATGATGTTTTGCCAGGGCAACTTGTTTTGGATGGCATTGCATCAGGAACTTATTTTCTGTATTTGAGAAGCGATGTGAAAAGCTATACCAGTAAATTGGTTATAATGAATTAAGATGACTATTACATGCAAAAACTAATTGACGAAATTAAAAAGATCAGTGGCGACATGGCTCGCCGTGGATGGGCAGAGTCGAATGGAGGAAACATCAGCCTCCGCCTGAATTCTGAAAATTACAAGTATTTCAGCGGATTTCAGCCCAAGTCCGATTGGGTAAAACTGCCTGTTACCATGCCCGAAATTGCGGGCGAACGATTTCTGGTAACTGGAACAGGCCGTTTTTTACGCAACATCGAGATTTTTCCTGAAAAAAATATTGGCGTCATCGAAATCGATCAAAATGGCGAGGCATGGCAGTTGCTTTGGGGCTATGAACCAGTTGGAGCGCCCACTTCAGAGCTGCCGTCGCATTTGTTGTCACACTGCCGGATTAAAGAAAAATCGGACAACCAGTCGTTCGCATTCATTCATACGCATCCTAACAGTGTGATTGCCCTGACTTATGCGGTAGCGAATCTCGACACCAAAAGTTTGAGCAAATTGCTTTGGCAGAGTCACGCTGAGTGTGTGGTTGTTTTTCCGCAAGGCATCGAATTTCTGCCTTGGGTAATGGCCGGAAGTATGGATTTAGGGCGGGCAACAGCTGATGCAATGTCGCGCCGGAACCTCGCCGTCTGGCAGTTTCACGGCATTTGTGGCTGTGGACGCAACCTCGACGAAGCTTTTGGCCGTATTGATGTGGCCGAAAAAGCCGCCGAAATCTGCCTGCGTGTGATGGCTGCCGGTGGCGCCAAACAAACCTTGAGCGACATGCAGATTCGGGCCATAGCCGCCAATTTCAATTGTCCGCTGGATGAATCATTATTTGAATAAACAATTATGAACCAAACAAAACTTTACCTTATCGCCTGCTTGATTTTGCTGACTTTTTCTTCAGGAGCAAAAGAATACTTTGTGAGTGTAAGCGGAAACGATCAACATCCGGGCACAAAAAATCAGTCGTTTAAAACTATTTTTAAGGCTTCGGAAACTGCCATGCCCGGCGATACCGTCACTATTCTGGGCGGAGAGTACCAACTTTCCCGACAATTCCGGCCAGTACGCTCCGGACTTCAGGGGAAATGGATTCTTTACCGCGCGGCTCCGAATCAATCGGTTGTTTTCGACGGAAGCCTGATAAAAAAGGTCGTACAAAACGGCGATTCTGTCCAATTTAACCGCCAAACCGCTGGATTATTTCAGATAGAAAAAGTGAATTATTTGCGTTTTGAAAATATTGCAGTACGAAACTCCGATGCTGCGGGATTTATTGTGCGCGGCCCCGAATGCAAAAAGATAGAACTGATTGGCTGCAAATCGCATCAAACCCACAATTCTGGAATTGGGCTGTGGTATTGTGATTCAGTGCTGGTCGCCCGTTGCGAAATTACTGCTGCCAACGACAATGCCGACAAATATTATCTGCCCGGTCAGCGAAAGGGAGGCGAAGCTCCACACGAAGCGCTTTCAATTTGTGGGGCACAGTTTTTTGAAGTTTCCGATAACCATTTGCACCATTGTTACAAGGAAGGTATCGATTGCAAGGAAGTCAGCAAACACGGTGTCATTCATCACAATCTGGTCCACGATGTTCCCCGGCAGGCCTATTATGTCGATGCCTGGTTCGGACTGCTAGAAGATGTTGAATTTCATTCGAATACCGCCTACAATTGCATGTGGGGTTTTGCCATCAGTGTTGAGGGCAAAGGTTCTGATTTACGCAACGTCCGGTTCCATCACAATCTGATATACAACATGACCGGCGCCGGAGTGCTTTTTGGAATGTGGGGAAACAACCTTTTGCGTTCCGATATTCACATCTACAACAACACGTTTTATCATTGCGGATCCCCACAGGTATTCAGCGGTGGTGTGGGTAGCTTCGATATTTTGTCGAAGAATTTCCGGGATGTTTTCATTTACCGCAACATCTGCGACAAAGGCTGGGACTACGAAATGGGTTTCACCTTCACTCCTGAAGAAGTCGCAAAAGCCTTGGCCGAGCAGAACTTTGTGGCTGCCGAAAACCTGTTTGAAGGCCCGAAAAATCGCCCAAGCCGTAAAGGCCAGTTTGATGTGATGGTTTATGAATACCTGCCGCCCGACAACCAGATTGGCGCTCCATTGTACCGGAACGAACTGAGATTTGATTTCGTTCCCGAGCAAATTCCCGAAGTAAAATCTACCGGACGAAAGTGGAAATACGAACCATCGCCCTGGTTTGGCGCATTAAAACCTCTAAACTAGCATTATGAGCAAGTTTGTCATTTTATTCCTAACCTTCATTGTGACTGTTTCAGGCTTTGCCCAGGAAACTGCTAAAATATTTCCCGGCGCTGATGAGAAAACCCCGTCGCGGTCGCAATACTTTTCGTGGATCAACAACACCAATGAAGGGCCAACGGAAGCACAAACCCTGGTAAACCTCGACTTTTTCAAATGGCTGAAGGACCGCTACGGGATGCAGCTCGACATTTATGCCTTCGATGCGGGTGCCATCGACGGGAAAAATTTTTACGGATCGATGAACTCCGATCGTTTCAGGCGACAATTCCCCAATGGTTTTGGCCCTGTTGCCCGGAAGGCCGGGGAATCAGGAACCCGGCTGGGGATTTGGGGTGGTCCCGATGGTTTTGGAAACACGCCGGAAGAGGAGAAACAGCGGATTGAAATGCAGGTGAGCCTGTGCCGTGATTTTCATTTCGAACTTTTTAAAATGGATGGTGTTTGTGGCCAGCTTCGTCCCGAAAAATACGATGCGTTTGACCGGATGATGACCGAATGCCGAAAATATTCCCCTGATCTCATTTTGCTGAACCACCGACTCAATCTCGGAGAAAAAGGGACTGGCCATTCAACTACGTTTTTACTGGGTGGCGCCGAAACGTACATCGACGTACACATGGCCAATGCCGTTACTGCGCCACATCACCGGGTCACAGCGCTGGCTCGCGAGCTGCCGCCCAAGCTGACCCGCCTGACCGAAGATCACGGCGTGTGCCTTTCTTCGTGTCTCGATTACTGGGAAGACGATCTGATCCTTCAGGCATTTAACCGCAACCTGATTCTGGCCCCTGAAATTTACGGGAATCCCTGGCTGCTGCGCGACAGCGAATACGCTTTGCTGGCGCGGATTTATAATCTGCACCGACAGTACCGCGATATTTTGGTTTCTGGGATGTCTCTTCCTGAAAGTGAATACGGAATGAATGCCGTTTCGCGCGGCGACGATGGTACCCGTTTCATCACTTTGCGCAATTTGAGCTGGAATCCGGTTAGATACAAAATCAAGCTGGATGAGTCGGTTGGCCTGAAAAAGAGTTCAAAGGTTCAGGTGAAGATGTATCATCCAACGGAAAAAATAATTGGCCGCTATGCTTATGGAGCCGTTGTCGATATGGAGGTTTTACCTTTCCGGTCCTGCCTGGTGAAGATATCGGATGCTGCGGCTGAAAAGGAATTTGCCATTGAAGGGACCGACTATCAGATGGTGACCGACCTCCCCGGAAAGCAGATGGAAGTGAAACTCCTGGGCTTTTCAGGAAACGAAAAAAATATTCGCCTGACCGGAAAATTAACCGGTTTTCATACTGCGACGATCGACGGGAAGCCTTTTCCGCAGCTTTTAAAAGGCAAAACACTCAAAATAGGTTTCGACGGTGAAAAAGCTGCAAACAACTACCACCGGAAGTTGGGCGACCTGCAACTATGTGAGATTCCTGCTGATGCTGAAGCTATTTACGAAGCGACTTGCTTTGCAGCCGATAACAATGCGCTGGAAGTCCGTGAGTTGAAACGCTCGGGACCAACAGCAATTCCGCAGGTGAAAGCAGCCCGCGATGCGTTTTTTAATCAGGAAATATTTGCCAAACGCGAAATCTGGGACAAATATTTATTCGACAACAATTTGTCCACAGCATTCTCGGTGAACATGCGCTGGGGAGCGTTCGATCCCGACATGGCAGCTTTCCGTCTCGATTTTGGGCAGGAGCTGGAACTTGATTCGTTGGTTTTTCAGGTACCTGATGAGTTTTCGCTCCAACCGCTTAAATCGGAAGAGGGCGAATATGCCGCTGTATCAGCAAATTTAAAAGATTGGACGACTGTGTTTTTTAGTGTTGCGACGCACCTGAAAATGGATTTTTCATCTGCCGGAAAATTCAGGTACCTGCGGATGCCGGTGATGCTTCGGATCAGCGAAATTGCAGGTTACAGAAATGGGAAAAAACTCGATCCTTCGACCTGGCGGGCATCTAACCTTTTCCGGCCTTACGTGCTTCGGCATTGGAACCGCAATTTGTTGTTCTCGGCCAGGAAAGCATGGTCGGCAAAATTCACCTTGAACGAAATTCCTGAAGGATCGTATCTCTGTATTGCGGTGAATGGCGAACATGGACCGGAAGGCGCTTTTGCCGGAGTGAAAATCGACGGACAATACCTGGGGTGCCCCGATCGCGCTCCTTCTTTCCGCAGCAATACCTGGGAAGTAGGCGTTCGCGGATCTGATAAAAACTATACCTATTATTTTCCTTTAGACCAGTCGTTTAAGGGCAGGGAAATTGAAACATTCGTTTTGGGATTCAATCCATCTCAGGCAGATCTTCATCCTGAAGTTTATATTACTGCTTACCCGATACCTTTCAATGAAAAGGTGTTGGTACTGAAATAGATATTAAAAATATTTGTAATGCAAAAGATCGTATTTTTTCTTCTTGTGGGCATTTTTGTCAGTTTCGGCGCATTTGCCGAAAACCTGAAATGGACTGCTCACTGGATCATGCACCCGACTGTTCAGCCGCAGGATCATGCCATGATTTTGTTCCGAAAAAGCTTCGACCTTCCGGCAAAACCCGACAAGTTTGTGGTTCATGTTTCGGCTGACAATCACTACCGGTTGTTTGTCAACGGTAAATACATTACCCGTGGCCCGGCTCGGGGCGACATTTCGCACTGGTTTTTCGAAACGCTCGACCTGGCAGAATATCTTCAGGCGGGTAAAAACGTGATTGCTGCCGAGGTGGTCAACTGGGGGCCGAAACGTTCATTTTCGTATTTCTCGCAAATGACCTCGTTTATTATGCAGGGCGAATCGGATGCCGAAAAGATGGTCAACACTTCCGGCGGAAGCTGGAAATGTTTGCAGAATCAGGCTTTCAACGCTAAAATGGTGAACTGGATGACCGACCGCTCGACCATCGACTTTGGCCTGTACGTGGGCAATCCGACCGACAGCATCGTGGGCGCCAACTACCCCTGGGACTGGGAGACTCGCGATTACAATGATTCAGACTGGCTTCCGGCCAAATGGTGCGATGTGGCTGGTGGGCGCGATTCACAACACGCCGGTGGAATCCTGTATTCAGGAGGCAAATTGTTAATTCCACGCCGGGTTGGTCTCCTGAAAGAGGAAAAAGCTCCTTTTGCCAGCATTCGCCGCTCTTCAGGAATGGAAGCTACGGACAATTTTATTAAAGGAACAGGAAGCCTCACCATTCCTGCCAACATAAAAGTAACTATCCTGATTGACAATGCCGTTGAGACAATGGGCTATCCTGAATTGCTTGTTTCGGGCGGGAAGGATGCCCGTATTCAGGCCATGTATGCCGAAAACCTGATCGTGAAAATTAAATCGCCCAAGGGAAACCGCGATGAAATTGATGAGAAATATATGGTGGGAATCAAAGATATTTTCATTCCTGATGGTGGTAAAAACCGGTTGTTTAAACCGACATACATCCGCGCTTTCCGATACATTCAATTGGATATTGAAACAAAAAATACCTCTTTAATCATTGAAAACTATGTGAATGTGGCCTGCAATGCGCCCATTGAACGCAAAGCTGCTTTTGAAGCCGATCATTCATTGCCAAATTGGATCATGGATATCGGATGGAGCACTGTGAGCATCTGCGCACAGGATTATCTGCTGTCGGATGCTTATTACGAGCAAATGCAGTATACCGGAGATTCGCGGGTGCACAACCTTTCACTGCTCACTTTGTCGGGCGACGACCGCTTGACCCGCAATGCGCTGATCCAGTTCGACCAGTCGCGCATTCCCGAAGGTCTGACCTACGCCTGTTACCCCAATCCGTTCCATTTGATCATTCCGTCGTACTCGCTCATCTGGATTGACCAGGTGCACGATTACATGATGTGGAAAGACGACAAAGCTTTTATCTCAGAATTTGAATTAGGAATTCAGAGTGTTTTGCATTGGTTCGAACAAAAAATGCAACCCAATGGACTGATGGGGAAAATGGACTGGTGGGGAGCGCTGGCCTGGGCACGCCATTACAAAAACGGCGAACCACCAACCATTTACGAAGGAAATAACACGATGTACACTTTGCACTACGCTTACACCTTGCGCCATGCCGCCGATATTTTCGAATACCTCGGAAAAACGGCACAGGCTGCCGAATACCGCCAACGTGCAGTACAAATTTGCGAAGCGGTAAACCGACTTTGCAAAAATCAGGATGGATTTTATACCGAATCGCCCGACAACAAGCAGGTGAGCCAAATTACGAATCTGCTCGCAATTCTGGCCGAAGCGACCA
>DAITNH010000006.1:19959-37618 GCA_036834745.1 Prolixibacteraceae bacterium | reverse complement strand
TATTCTCTTCAAGTAAGTAGTATAAATCCTGTCAAGTTATTTTAGGGAAGGTCAGACTTCCACCCAACAAAATCCCCTGTTCGGAGCCAAATGCTTAGACAGGGGATTTTTTACGGCGTTGTGTTGCTATCTGTTTAAATTACAATTCTATTATTTTGAAGCGCACTTTTGTTTTTTTGCATTGCAATTCTATTATTTTGAAGTACACTTTTGTTTTTTTACATTCCAAAGTTGTTTTTTTAAATTCCAATTCTATTATTTTGAAGTACACTTTTGTTTTTTTGCAGTGCAAAGTAGTTATTTTGGATTACATAGTAGTGTTATGTTAATGATCTTTTGACGCAGCGTTCGACTAAACTCACCCCGTCGCATCTGCGATGCTCTCCCCCCTCTCTTTTTTAAAGAGAGGGGGGGGAAGGCCGCTTGCGGACTTCGGGGTGAGTTATGAATATTAACCTATCAATATCTCTTCAATTAATGGCTATACGCCAATCTTTTATTCTTGTATAAGAAAACCTTAACTTAAATTTAAACAATTGGATCAGGACCAAAAAGCAATATTATTTGCCATTATTAAAACCGAATTGCAAAAGGTAAATCAAAAGGTGTTGGAATTAAAAGAACTCCTGGCCGCGGTGTCACCCGATGATGCTGTTGGCAGAATATCGCGGATGGATGCCATCAATAACAATAGTGTTGTTGAAGCCAGCCTTCGGAATTTGAACAACCGCCTGGATCAACTTACACTTAGTTTAAGAATAATTGATGAAAACGATTTTGGAGTTTGTGTAAAATGCCATCAATCCATTCCATTTGAACGATTAAAATTAAGACCTGAAATTAGATTTTGTGCCAATTGTATGGTGAGGTAGAATAGTAACGCTAAATGCATTTGTTATTTTTCATCCGAAAATATCGTTATTAATTAATTGATTATTTGAGCGTTCGGATGGAACTCCATGCCAGGATGATTCCACTTCGAACTATATTTTCATTTCTTTTTATGCCGCCACCTTTAAAATAATTTCCAGCGGCATGTTCGTTTCATGCAAATTTGGTATATTTATTTACATCCAAATTTCAGAAATTATGTACCGCATCGAAGATGAAATAAAATCCCTGCTTCATACAGCAGGTATCGAATTAAATGGTAAAGACGAAGCCGATATTCAGGTAAAAAATCCGGATTTTTACAAACGTGTATTGCAATATGGTTCGCTCGGGTTAGGCGAATCGTACATGGATGGCTGGTGGGACGCAAAAAAACCGGATGAATTAATTTCCCTACTTATCATTGCCTCTCTCCATGAGAAAGTTAAGTCATGGAAAATCGTTTCCCAAATTATTAAAGCAAAAGTCTTTAATGCCGGAAAACAATCAAAAGCTTTCGAGGTTGGAGAAAAGCACTACAACATTGGGAATTTTCTGTTTCAGAAAATGCTTGATAAAAGGATGGCCTATTCTTGTGGCTACTGGAAAGATGCCCGAAATCTTGATGAAGCACAAGAGTCTAAACTTGATTTAATATGCAGAAAGCTCAATTTACAGCCTGGGATGAAAGTATTGGATGTTGGCTCAGGTTGGGGAAGTTTTTGTAAATATGCAGCTGAAAAATATGGAGTGGAGGTAATAGGAATTACAATTTCGAAGGAACAGTCGGAATTGTCCAGACAGCTTTGTGAAGGATTGAAAGTGGAAATCAAGCTTCAGGATTACAGAGAGTTAAATGCAGAATATTTGCCCGGAAAAGGAAATCTTTTCGATCGGGTCGTTTCAATCGGGATGTTTGAGCATGTAGGATACAAGAATTACCGAATTTACATGCAAACAATTCATCGGTTATTGAAAGAAGACGGGCTATTTTTGCTTCATACGATAGGCTCAAATAAATCGATGGTTACAACCGATGTGTGGACGAAAAAATACATTTTCCCAAATTCCATGTTGCCTTCAATTACCCAGATTGGCGCCTCAATTGAACAATTATTTGTGATGGAAGACTTGCATAACTTTGGTCAGGATTATGACAAGACACTAATGGCCTGGTTTGAAAATTTTGATGGTTCATGGGATGAACTAAAATCTGATTACGACGAAAGATTCTATCGGATGTGGAAGTATTATTTGCTCTCCTCGGCCGGATCTTTCCGCGCCCGAAAAAACCAGCTTTGGCAAATTGTGCTTTCAAAAAAAGGCATTATTAATGGCTATCAATCAATCCGTTAATAGTGAACCAATTCCGATTAAGGCATTAAGCGCAACTAATCCTCAACTGATTATAGTTACCACCAAACGGCGGTGTCCTCCTGAATTGCGGAATTCACACAAATAAATTCCCTGCCAGGTGCCTAGGTTTAAACGATGGTTGGTAACCGGAATCGTCAGGCTCGCCCCAATAAGTGACGATTTAAGATGTGCAGGCATATCATCATTTCCCTCTTCTGAATGCGAATAAAACTGATTATTTTCAGGAATGAGCTTATTCATAAACGATTCAAAATCAATCCGGACTGATGGATCTGCATTTTCATTCAAACTAATCCCTGCAGAAGTGTGCTGGAGCAAAATATTCACCAGTCCTTTCTCCGGAAGTGGCGGCAACTTCCGCTCAATCAGATCGGTGATCAGGTGATAACCACGTTTGAAAGCGGGAAGGGTAATTTCGAGTTGTTCTGTCATAACGAGAGTTTCAAGTTGATAAGGTATTCAAAGTCATTGTGTCATTGATAGTCATTGTGTCATTGATAGTCATTCAATTGTAATGTTGAAATACCGAATTAAGTGGTCGGTGTTTGGCAATGCAAATCAATTTAAGTTGGAATCATCAAACGTACAAAAAATAAAAATCACACGAAAAATGAGACCAACAAAGCATCTAAAAAAATCAGCTTCGAAGTATTTGCTGAATTTCCAGAATTTTATCTTTGCGGTCGAACGAAAAATTGGTACTTGTTTCCTGAAGGTAAGTATATAAAAGCAGCGATTTTTGCAGATAATTGAGCCTGACAGGCGACAAAAAGGAATGAATTGATTTTCCGGTAACCAGCAACAATTCAGCCAATGCTTCCAAATGATTTTCTGCTTTAATATGTTCTTTTATCAAATTCAGAAAATCGGTATCCATTAGTACAAGTGCGTCATCAATGCTGAACGACAATTTCTCCTGAATCGAATCGTGAAGCGTATTGGTTATTTCGTCTTCCCGGTTCTCCTCCTTTAATTTCAGAATACGACGCATCAAACCGGCCAGAAAATAGCCCATTTCTTCCAATTGTTGCATGAGGTAGTCGCGTTGCGGCATGCGAAATAGCTTTAAAGTAAATATTAAATATTTTGGCAGATTTCAGGAAATATATAAACCAATTTACTGCAAAACCCGAAATTTATGAAATCCGGTTTATACTTCCCGTTCAGGAATTTCAATTTCTAATTCGTCTTCCGGTTCTTCTTCTTTCGGACTGATAAACTTGCCGATAAGGTCGGAGATGAAAATACGGATAGATTCTATGTTTTTTAGAACAATGTTATTGACACCAAATTGCATTAATACACCCAATAATTTCTTAAAAACATTGCTCTTTGAACTAACAATCATTCTTTGTGCAAAATAGCCCGAAACAATTGTAAAAATGGTTTCGAAAAGACTATTTTTTATTTCGAATGAATCTGCCAGATCTTTTATTGAATTTTTAATCAGGTTAATGGGTTTTAAACTTTCGTAGGCCAGTCTCAACTGTGCATTAAGTTGTTGACCCTCTTCTGCCTGTCTGATCTCGAGTATCCGGATGGATTCTTTAAGCGTAGCGACTGCGTTTTGTTTTTCCATGATTTTATTCGAGTACTTGTGTAATAATAGAATTATTGACAGGGTCTTTAACCAATTGTTTCCGGAAAGCCCAGAATACAATTACCAGAAGTGAGTAAAACCCCGAAACTACAAAAAAACCATAATAGGACTTGCCCAATAGTTCGCCTATCCACAAGGCTACCCCAATGTTAAGTATCAGAAAGAACAATACGGCAAAAACAATCACAATTGCCCACGAAATTAATGTTGAAAGCACATCGGCAGATTTGTCGAGTGTTTTTAGTTTTAGCAGTTCAATGGTTGTTTTTCCGTATTGCTCTCCTTTTTCAATAAGAGATTCAATTAAACCAGGCTGATCTTCCATATCTTTTTTTTAATGAAGAATAAATCAGGTTTAATTGGTCGAAGTTTTCATATCTTCTACTTTCGCCTTGGTGTCATCGGCCATTTTTTTTGCCTTGGCCTGTACCCCATCCATTTTTTTGGTTAAATCGTCGATCAGTTCATTGAACTTACCTTTTACGTCATCGACATAATCTTCACCTTTTTTGGCAATTTTGCGGCGTGTTTCTGTCCCTTTGTCGGGAGCAAACAAGATTCCGAACAATGCACCGGCGGCTGCGCCTGCCAATACACCCAGTAACACTTTTCCTGAACTCATAATGCTAAATTTTAATTGTTAATGACTATTGATACAATCGATCGCTTAATTTCTCAAACGTTCGTTGCGGTAGGCAATATAAGAAAAATCAGGCGGAAAACCAAAGAAAAAGGCGATTGATTTTATGCTAATGTGGAAAAAAAAAGTCTTTTTTGCCGGTAACTTCAGGTTTAAATTGTTCTTTAATTGTCGCAATGTTATGCTTGCAGGTTTACCTGAAATATGCCCAAACTATATCGCAACAAATATTTCACAGTTCAGTATCTGCTGAGTCCTCATTTTTTTTAATTGGTTTTCGGAAACGTTTTACAATTTTATCCTGAATATGTTCCTGTTTGGTATAATTCACTTCTTCTCCAAGCAAAAAACCATAAGGCTTTAAAGAATCTATATTGTCACAAACAACCTTCGCCATGCCAGTTAAAGGCATACATAG
Source organism: Prolixibacteraceae bacterium (assembly GCA_036834745.1). GTDB lineage: Bacteria > Bacteroidota > Bacteroidia > Bacteroidales > Prolixibacteraceae > Aquipluma. The sequence continues at coordinate 32,713 of DAITNH010000006.1, read as the reverse complement.
AATCATTCCGGGAATGCCCCAAATGATGGCGCTGGAAATTAAAACAAGTGTTGCCGTCAATGGATTGATGCTGACACTGCTTCCGACTACAAAAGGAGTGATAAAATTGTTATCGAGGAACTGAACAAAGAAACATATACCAGCCACCGCCAGAGGATAACTCATCGCATCTTTGGTTAGGAATGCCATCGTTATGGGCAAAATACTGCCAATCATGACGCCGATGTAAGGAATAATGTTGAGCATTGAGGCAAGTACGCCGAAAAGAATGGCATGTGGCAACCCCAGTATTAAAAAGCCGGTGGAGTTCAAAATGGAAAGAATCAGAACATCCAGAAAAATTCCAACAAGGTATTTTTGCGAAACCACTGAAACTTTTTTCACCACCAGCAAAGCTTGTTCGTGATTGTTTTCCTTGGCAATAAGCTTTACAAACTCTTTGAATTTATCCTGATAAAAACTCAGGAAGAAAATATAAATAGGGATGAGTGCAAAGCTGGCCAGAAACGTACCGGTAGCCGAGAAAATACCCATAACCAGCACACCGCCAGTATCTACATTTTCCTGAATTTTAGCTTTTAACCATACTTGCTGCTCAAGTTGGCTTACGTGAAATGTTTCGCTGATAAACTGCTGAAAACTTACCCATTTGGCAGTCATTGTTTCTTTAAGCACCGGCCAGTCGTTTACAAAACTTACGACCTGCGAATAGAAAAAGTAAATCAAGGCAAAAAAAACGGAAAGGGCCAGAACAATGTTGATTAAAATAGCCACCACTTTCGGGAACCGCCATTGTTGAAGTTTATTTGAAACCGGCAACAGTAAAAAGGTAAATACAACTGCTATCGTAAAGGGGATCAGTATGTTTTTGGCCAAAATCATGAAAGCCACTATCAAACCAACCAGTAAAAGCTGGATAGTGACACGGAAATAAAATGGTTGTTCGGAAACGTTCATGACATTAAATTTTAGCTGCAATAAATCAGCATATAAAAATACTTGTTTTATTTGTCAGGCAATGTGGTTGATGAAAATAAATTATTCAGGCAATTATAGCACAACAGGCGTGTGCCTGAAATATTTTATTCAAAGCTTTTCAATCTTGGATTTTTCGGATATTGTGGAATTAAAGACCTGTAAAAGAAGCCAATGAATAGTGTAATATTGAATTTCAAGGTGGGAAAAGTATTAAGTCCGGAAAATTTTTATTCCATTCTGAATAATAAAATTGCTCTGGTAAAGTTTTATTCCTGATTGAGTTTTAGTAATTCATAAAAAAATCTATCGGTATTCCGAACTAATCAATCAATTCCCGGTAGAACCTTTCAAGGGCAGGATTTCCTGCCCTTGTTTATTTTGTATAACAGCACCTTCTGTTCTGAAAATATCTTCTTTCGATTTGGGCCGGATATCCTGCTGCCAGTTGAATCCTGGTAACATCTTATCTGCTTCGTCGATATCGGCCATTGGTTTGAGCTCACCTTCAGGCGATTTGACAAAGACTATCCTTGCAACCTTGCCCTTATTAAGATGCATAGTGATATTGCTGCTTTCTGCCTTGTTTAGCCCTATAATACCTGACTTATCGCGGGCATAGTAGTTGGATTGCCCGTTACCGTTTACATCAATTCTGTACAATTCATTATTACGTACGTATCCTGTCATGTTTTTCCCTTTAATCTGGTTAAAACGGATACTGTCGTCCTCCATCGAAATGATAAATGCATCTTCTTTCATAATCACTTCATCGGGGTCTTTACTCCGGTTAATCATCTCGATGTAATGGGCGGTAATCTGGTTATTATTTGACCATACAACAGGTTCTGTAAACATTTGAATGGTAGAATCTTTCGACCAGTAAACCAGCGAATCGCACTTGCCCTGCATGTCTTCACGGAAAAACCTGACCTTGTGATAGGCAAGCACCAGACGCGCATCTTTGGGCGGTTTGACAACCAGTGTGTCTGTAATCAATGAATCACCTACCAGGTCTCCGGGTGTCAGTAATTCAGTACTTAATGTATCGCTAACTACAACTCCGGAAGAAAGTGTATCTGAACTTAATGTTTTATTGGGAAGCATTTCAAGGTCCGGGGCAACAGCAGTCAAGGTGTCAGCAACAATGGGCTTGGCAATTGTTTTTGTTGTAACCTGTTTAGCCGGGGATGATTTTTTTGAAACTGCAGTGTCGGGCATTGTTCTGAGAATTTCGGCATGTAAAAACAACGAATCGGTTTCTGAATACTGAATAAGCATGGCAGAATCGGTTGCAAGGGCTATTTTGCTGATGTCGTTGTATTCAATTCTGTTCCCTTCAACAATAATGCTGTTTTCAATATCCTGAAGGCGTGCATTTCCCTGGGCAAGGCCTTCTCCTTTTACCTTATCGTAATAAATTGAATCGGCCTTTATATTTTGTTTTTCGTTCCAGATCCGGGGCTTCTTTGTCAGATTTGCCAGGTTTTTCACGCTGTCGTACCAGCCAAATTCAGTATAAAGTGTATCCTTTTCATTAAAAATATAGGTCGGTCCTTCGATGTAAACTTTCTGGGTATTGGTAAAATAAATAAGGGTATCCGATTTGATTTTGTAATCCTTGGTTACACCATCCACGTTAGTCCTGAAATAAGCTTTACTTTCGTTCACGAAATACTGGCCGATCAGCGAATTTAACACGTTGGTGGAGTCTTTTACTGTTCCGGAATAATTGTAAGAAGCCATGTCGGTAGTCATGGCATAATCCAGCGAATCGGTGGTTAGCGTAACTTTTTTATCAATGAGTTTTACGTTCCGGCGGGCTTTTGCAAATTTGGTGTCGCCATTGTAATTGATAAAATCGGCATACATATCCAATGTATCACCGCGAATGATGTGTACATTTCCGAAAGCATCCACCATGTTATTGTTGGTGTAGGAATACAAACTATCGCACCACATCAGTACACCTTCCATTTTTATGTGCACATTGCCCATTAGCCGCTGTGCATTTGCAACAATGCGTTCATTGTAGTCCAACGAATCACAATGAACGATTTCCACACGTTTTTTTGTTTGGGCAAATCCTGTTCCTGAAAAAGCGAGCAATGCAGAAACCAAAATTATGAATATCCGGCTTTTTGATTTCATGAATAAACCTGTTTTTATCATCCGGTTATTGCATCAATTCCGAAATAATGTCTTCAACCGAAACATTTTCGGCTTCTGCCTTGTAGTTTTTAATGATTCGGTGGCGCAGAATGCTCACCGCCACTTTTTTGATGTCGTCAATATCAGGCGAGTATTTTCCTTGAAGGGCAGCATGGGTTTTAGCTCCCAAAACCAGGTATTGAGAGGCTCGTGGACCTGCACCCCATTTCAGGTATTTATTGGCAACCGGAGCAGCCAATTCTGTATTCGGGCGTGTTTTCGACGACAGGCTAACGGCATATTTCAACACATTCTCGTTCACCGGAACTTTCAGTATCAAATCCTGAAAATAGCGGATCTCTTCTTTCGAAATAATTTCATTCAGGTGGGCAGCGAAGTTAGAAGTGGTATTTTGCACGATGGTCAGTTCGTCCTCAAATTTGGGATAATCGAGCCAGATAGAGAACATGAAGCGGTCGAGCTGAGCTTCTGGAAGCGGGTAAGTACCTTCCTGTTCAATCGGGTTTTGGGTAGCCAGTACAAAAAACGGTTTGTCGAGCAAGTATTTCTGGCCGGCAGCAGTTACCGAATGTTCCTGCATGGCTTCGAGCAGCGCCGCCTGTGTTTTTGGGGGCGTACGGTTTATTTCGTCGGCAAGAATGATATTGGCAAAGATAGGGCCGCGAATAAATTTGAATTCACGGTCTTTGTCCAAAATCTCGGTGCCGATGATATCAGACGGCATCAGGTCGGGCGTAAACTGAATTCTTTTATACTGAAGACCGAGCACTTCGGAAATTGTATTTACAAGCAGGGTTTTTGCCAGACCCGGAACACCGATCAGCAAACAATGACCACGACTGAACATGGCAACCAAAACCTGATTGATGATTTCATCCTGTCCGTATATACGTTTTTTTATCTCTGAACGCAGCTCTGCAAATTTATTGCTCAATGCATTAACAGCTTCAACCTCATTTTTAAAAGTCATCTTTCCTTATTTTATTTAACCCACCCTTTGTATTTGAAATTGCAGTTCATATAAGTTGGGTCGATGCGCACGTATGTTCCCATTTGTTTTTCACGAATCCACTCATCCATCCTTTTTTCCTTTTTCGAAGCCATGTACATGTCGCTTAATTCAACGTAATCGTCGCGCAGGTTGGCGGTATGTGCACCTGTTTTGTTCAGGAGTTTCACAATTTTATATACCGGCCGTTGTTTATCATCGAGGGTTTTGAAGGGTTCCGAAATCTCGTTTACATTCATCGCGGTGATGATTTTACTTACATCAGGATCGAGTTCGCTCAGTTTCCATTTCGACTCACCGGTTTCAGGATTAATTACCACTCCACCATTATTTCGCGAGTTTTTATCATACGAATAACGCAAAGCAGCTTCTTCAAATTTGAATGTTCCCTTGCGGATAAAATCGGCTATACTGTCAACCTGAGTGAATGCTTTTTCCATTGCTTCAGGAGAAACTTTTGGCTTCATGATAATGTGGCGGGTTTTAAGCTGTTCGCCTTTGCGGTCCATAACCTGAATAATATGGTAGCCAAAATCACTTTTTACAACATTCGAAATCTTATCGCCTTTGAGGTTAAAGGCTGCCGCAGCATAGGCCGGATCAAGGTTTCCGCGTCCCATGTAGTCGAGTTCGCCTCCGTTACGGGCAGCTCCGTCTTCCGAATAAATAACAGCCATTGGGCCAAAACTGCTTTCGCCACTTTCAATACGGCGTTTCAATTCACGAAGGGACGCTTTTATGCGGTCTTCTTCTTCAAGGCTAATTACAGGCAGTACGGTAATCTGAGCATATTCAAGCTTTGCATCAATTTGAGGAATTTCTGCAGCTGGAAGATTTCTGAAGTGAAGACGAACTTCGGCAGGTGTTACGGTTACTTTATCAAGGATTTTGCCCTGCATCTGCTGGGTCATCTGCTGATTTTTGATAACGTCCTGCATATCAGCCTTCAATTCCATGATCGATTTCTTAAAGTAGGCTTCAACCTCTTTCTCTGAACCTAAATGCGAAATAAAATACTGAATTCGCTGTTCAAGGTTTTGATTGATCGAATTGTCGCTAACAATGATGGTTGTATCCTGTTCGGCTTCGGCAAGCAGTAACTTTTCAACCAGAAAGTTTTCCAGTATTTCACATTTCATATCGCCTTCGGTGGTAATTCCCTGCGCCTGTTGCTGCTGAAACATCGATTCAATGTCCGATTTCAGGATAATATTTTTACCAACAACTGACACGATCTGGTCAACAACTTTATCCTGGGCTTTGGCTTGATTGCTTATGGCCACAAATCCGGCGAGGATAAATAAACCAATAAATTTTCTGATCATAAACGATTATTTTTTGTTTTAAATAGTTTTACTTTTTTGTTGTCAAGTCCGTCTTTGTAAACATCCTTTTCAATTTGTTTCAGAAACTGCATCTTCTGTTTGCTTAAGATCAGATTCCTGATGTCGTTATACACATATTCGAGGGGAGAAACCTGGCCGGAAAGACGATAATCACGGATGCAGACAATATAGTAATAATTCATATCACTGCTTTCGACGAAACGGTTTCTTTCCAGAAAGTGTTCCTGATTGGTGATTTCAATGGGCGTATTTTTTAGTACCATATCAGCAGCAACCCATTGATCGTTGAAGCGATCATAAGTTTTTGCATAACTGATACAATACTCGTTCAGTTTGGCCAGCTGATCCGGATCGTTGCTCACACAAAGATCTTTGATGTTCTCCGGATTAGAAACCTCCACAGGAACTTTGATGTAAATGGCTTTTACGATGTTCCGGTTCAGAATAAAACTCTCACGGTTTTCATTGAAATATTTCAGTATGTCAGCTTCATCAACAGCCGTATCCATTTTTTGCTTCATCAACTCATTCTTGTAACGATAAACAATAAGCGAGTTGCGGTATTCTTCAAGTTCCTTGCTTACATCTTTCATATCACCTTCCAGATTTTCTTCCGCCTTCATTAAAAGCAGTTCGCTCTGAATCCATCTTTTAATGTAATCCTCTGCCCATAGCGAACTATCCGTATCGTCGAGATAATCAGGGATGTTTTTTGACAACTCTTCCATCGTCAATACATGTTTGCCAACCTGAGCGATTGGCTCGCCATTATCGACAAAAAGATTACAGGCTGTCAGAAACAACACGAAAATAAGACTATAGACACCTGATTTATTCATTAAACCGCTGGAATTTTATTGAGCACTTTCTTGTTTATTTTAACCGGATATTTCTTTTTCAACGAATCAATCCATTCTTTTTCAACTTGTTCCTGAAAGTCGGACGAATACAGTCCCCATGCTTCTTTCAGCGTTTTTTGTTCATTGCTGGTAATTTTTCCGTGCACAAAGGTAGTCGTTTCATCAAAACCTTCAGGTTTTGGCCCGCTCCAAATGAAATAATCAACCAACGGATTATCGCCTTTTTCAACGGCAACGTCAGTAAACTGAATATTATTTTCTGTTGGAGTGTTAAAAACATCGGACAATTCCTGTTTGTCAACTTCTTTCTGATCTAACAAAGATTCAACTTTGGCGCGGGTTTCGCTGTCTTTTACCTGTATGATCCAACCTTTATACCGTTCGCCATAGTAATATTTTTTGCTTGTATTTTCGTAGAATTTTTGAAGGCGAACGCTATCAGTCGATGCCACATCCCAGATTTTATCTTTCGAAATATTGAAAAGAAGTATGCCATCGTGGTATTCTTTGATAATCCGTCCAAATTCAGGATATTTCTGATCGAGCTGAGTGTCTTCAAAGTCGAGCAATTGCTGATTAATAAATTTATGCAGCATCGTTTTTAACACCACATCAGGATAAGCTACTTCAGCCGAAAATTTCTGATCCTGAAGGTATTTGATAAAATCACCTGTGGTAACAGACTTTTTAGCAAACTGAAACAGCACATCGTTTTTCAGTGAATTGGCTGAGTTTGGCCAGTCTTTTTGCTGAATGGTATCAGCTGCAACGGCAATCAACTTATTCAAATTTCCATCATTTGTTTTCAGTTGATATTCTGCCCTCAGTTTGCGGTCGAACGATTCGTCGCTGTATTTGCTGATTGCCGGATTTTGCTTGATTTTGGCTTCAAGTTCGGCACGTATCTTTTCGAGTGGCTGTGTAGTCTTTAATTCTAAGCGTTTGATGATATGCCAGCCGTATGGAGTTCGGATTACAGGAGAAATATCTCCATCGTTTTTCAGGAAAAATGCGGCCTCAGCAAACGCCGGAACCATGTTGGTTGGAGTAAAAAAGGGCATTACACCACCATCAACAGCAGATTGTTTGTCGTCGGAATATTTTTTTGCAAGTTCAGCAAAATCGCCACCGGAAGCAACTTTTGATAAAATACTATCGGCCGACAGTTTCAAACTGGCAATGGTTTCTTCGGAAGCTTGTTGCGGAAACATTTTCATGATATGGGCCACTTTTATTTCTCCGGGAGTCAAACGCTCATCGTGAACTTTAAGAATGTGATATCCAAAACGCGTCCTGATAATTTCAGAAACCTGCCCGACGGGTGTGCGGTAAGCAGCGTCTTCAAAGGGATAAACCATCTGGAAAGCGCTGAAATAACCAAGCATTCCTTTATTTTCTTTTGCCGATGGATCTTCAGAATGTTGCAAAGCGATTTCGTTAAAATCTGCACCGGCAACGATCTGTTTACGCAAGTCGTTGATTTTGTTCCAGGCAGCCAAAGTATCGGCAGGCGAAGCTTCAGGAGTTACCATAACAAGCAGATGACTTGCTTTGCGTTCGTATTTCGTTCTTTGATAAGCCGTTTGCACCATTTCCTCGTTGAATGAAACATCGGTAAGGTAAGGGCGCGCCAACTCTTTGCGATATCCTTTTAATTCATCGATAAACGACTGCACCGTGTCATATCCAAGATTTTGTGCTTCAATTACTTTAAGCTTAAAATTGACGTACAGATCGAGGTATTCTGCAGGTGTTTTTTTGTCTTTTTCGTCCAGAATATTGGTGTTGTTTTTCTGGTAATTCAACGTAAACTCTTCTTTTGAAACCGGCAGTTTACCGATGGTCATCACGGTTGGTTCTTTTTTCTGTGCCGAAAGTGAGATGGTAATTAAAGTAAGAACTGCGATGGAGAATAATCTGTTCATGTTTTTTATATTACTTGAAAAAGTAGTTGCTAAATTATTGGTAGATGAGGTTATTTATTACAGCTGAGAAACAGCGTCTTGTTATTGCCATTCGCGCGAACTGTAATTGGGTGATTCACTGGTAATACTTACATCATGCGGGTGACTTTCCTGAATTCCTGAATTGGTGATTCGGGTGAATTTGGCATGTTGAAGCATTTCGATGTTTTTGGCTCCGCAATAACCCATACCCGAGCGAATTCCACCTGTAAGCTGGTGAAGTACTTCGTAAAGCGAACCTTTGTACGGAACTCTTGCAACTATTCCTTCGGGCACCAGTTTCTTTATATCTTCTTCCATATCCTGAAAATAGCGGTCTTTTGAGCCTGATTGCATGGCTTCGACCGAACCCATTCCCCTGTAAGTTTTAAATTTTCGTCCCTGAAAAATAATGGTATCGCCCGGAGATTCATCAACGCCCGCAAACAGCGAACCGGCCATAATTGAATGAGCTCCGGCTGCAATGGCTTTTACAATGTCGCCTGAATAACGGATTCCACCATCAGCAATTACCGGAACTCCGGTTTTTTCGATGGCTTTGCTTACATTGTAAATGGCTGAAAGTTGCGGTATTCCAACTCCGGCAATTACCCGCGTGGTGCAGATCGAACCCGGTCCAATTCCAACTTTTACCGCATCAGCACCAGCAAGAACAAGATCAGTTGCTGCTTCGGCAGTTGCTATGTTTCCGGCAACAAAATCAATTTCAGGATATTTATTTTTTGCTTTTTTGAGCATTTCCAAAACGTACATCGAATGGCCGTGTGCGGTATCAATCACAATGGCATCAACCTGCGCTTTTACCAGTTCATCAACGCGATCCATGGTGTCGCCGGCAATTCCAACTGCCGCAGCAACCCTGAGCCGCCCCTTCATATCCTTCGATGCCAGCGGCTTGTCTTTTGCTTTGGTAATGTCTTTGTAAGTCACCAGAGCAATCAATTTGTTGTTTTTATCAACGACCGGCAACTTTTCGATTTTATATTTCTGAAGTATTTCAGAGGCCATTTCGAGCGATGTAGAAATATTGGTAGTTACCAGATTGTCTCTGGTCATCACCTCCGAAACCAGTTTGTTCATATCGTATTCGAACCGAAGGTCGCGGTTAGTAACAATACCTACCAAGAAACCCTGATCGTCGATTACCGGAATTCCCCCAATTTTAAAGGTTTTCATCAGCCCGATGGCATCGCGCACGGTTTTTTCCTTTGAGATCGTAACCGGATCATAAATCATCCCGTTTTCTGCACGTTTTACACTGGTTACCTGTTTGGCCTGTTCAGCAATACCCATATTTTTATGAATCACGCCAATGCCGCCCTCGCGCGCAATGGCAATGGCCATCAGTGAGTCGGTTACCGTATCCATGGCTGCTGTCACAACAGGTGTGTTTAGCCTGATGTTCCGGGTAAACCAGGATGACAAATCAACCTCGCGCGGTAAAACCTCTGAATAAGAGGGTATTAACAACACATCATCAAAAGTTAAACCTTCGGATACAATTTTATCGGCAAAAAACGACATTTATGTGTATTTTTAGATTCTGGTTGAAAGGCAAAACTACGAAAAAATCAGGTACAAATGTCCTGATTTTTAAAGTGGGATCATCCCTATAAACTTTAATGTTCATTAAAATTTGTTAAGCAGTTTCCCTTTGAGCGAATTCACACAAATACTGACCAAATATTGGGGCTACGCGGCTTTTCGTCCATTGCAGGAGGAGATTATTGAGTCTGTTGCCAGTGGCAAAGATACGCTTGGATTAATGCCTACGGGTGGTGGCAAGTCGGTGACTTATCAGGTGTATTCTCTCTCGAAACCGGGTATTTGTTTGGTAATTACACCTTTGATTGCCCTGATGAAAGATCAGGTTGAAAATCTGAACGAGCGTGGAATCAAGGCTCTGGCTATTTATTCAGGAATGAGTGCGCAGGAAATAAAAATTGCAATGGACCATGCGGCCTGGGGCAATTACAAGTTTTTGTACCTTTCTCCTGAACGAATTTCAACTGAGCGATTCAAAGAGCGCATCAATCAACTGGATGTAAACCTGATTGCCGTTGACGAGGCACATTGCATTTCGCAGTGGGGCTATGACTTCAGGCCATCGTACATCAAAATTGCCGAACTGCGCGACTTGCTGCCCGATGTTCCGGTTTTGGCGGTAACAGCCACGGCCACAGCGCAGGTCATCGACGACATTCAGGAGCAACTGAAATTCAAAACAAAAAATGTTCTCCGCACAAGTTATTACCGAAGCAACCTGATTTACCTGGTCAGGAACGAAGAAGACAAAGTGAATTACCTGGTGAAGGCTGTTCAAAAAGCCAAAGGAACCGGAATTGTGTATGTCAGAAGCCGCAAGCAAACCCGTGAAATCAGCGACCTTTTCAGGAAAAACAAAATATCGGCAGATTATTACCACGCCGGATTGAGTCCCAAAGTCAGGTCGGAGCGGCAGGAAAACTGGAAAAGCGGTCGGTGTCGGGTGATCGTTTCAACCAACGCCTTTGGGATGGGAATCGACAAGGCCGACGTCCGGTTTGTGATTCACCTCGAAACACCCGATTCGGTGGAAGCTTATTTTCAAGAAGCAGGAAGAGGAGGACGCGATGGCAAAACTGCCTATTCGGTGTTGCTTTTCAATAACAGCGACAAGCTAAAATTGCAGAAAAATGTGGCCAAATCATTTCCTGAACCCGATGTGATCAGACGGATTTATGAAGCAATCTGTAATTTTTTCCAGGTCGCAGTTGGTTTCGGAAAAGATCAGATTTTTGAATTCAGCATGGGAATGTTTGCATCCAAATTTTCGCTTCAGATTACCGAAGTTTACAACAGCCTGAAAATATTGCAGCGCGAAGGTTATCTCGAATTGACCGACGAGCTGGACAATCCATCGAAAGTGTATTTTCAGGTTAACCGCGACGATCTGTATAAATTTCAGGTAGCCAACTCAGATTTCGACGGGTTTGTGAAACTGCTTTTGCGCTCGTACACCGGTTTGTTTACAAATTATGTTTCGATCGATGAGCAATTGCTTGCCAAACGTGCCAATATAAGTCATGAATTGGTCTATCAGTTTTTAACCCGACTAAGAACCCAGAAAGTAATTGATTACATTCCTCAAAAGAAAACGCCGTTTATCATTTTCGCCAAAGAGCGAATTGATTCTGAACGCATAAAAATCAGCAAGGAAAACTACGAAGACCGCAAACGTGATTACCTGAACCGAATTGAGGCCATGATTCATTATGCATCGTCGGGACACAAATGCCGCAGCCAGTTGTTGCTTCAGTATTTTGGAGAAACGGAGTCGGTCCGGTGCGGAAAATGTGATGTCTGCATGGCCCGGAACGAATTGAATGTAAGCAAGTACGAATTTGACAACATCAGCGAACAAATTAAAAAAGTGATGTTGGAACCTTGTTTTTACGAAGAATTGCTTCAGCAAATTGAAGGGAATGCGGATAATGTGGTAAAGATCGTTCGATGGCTGCTCGAAAACGAAAAGCTTGTTTACCGGGTGGATAACCGGATGGAATGGAGAAAATGATTTGACAATTCGACCATTAAATGACAACTTAATATACACCAAGGACCAGATTTATCTCATTCGTTACCAATATAACCTGCCTTAAATCCTCTAAACAAAAAATCTTTGTACTTTTGCAGCATATTTATAGAACACTTTTCATGAGAGAAGAAGAATTGAACAGTATTGCCTATTCAAAAAATGTAATTGAATTTATTACCGTAGCCAACGAATTCTGCAGCTTTCTGGAACGATCGGAAAGCCTCGAAACTCCCGATTTTCTTGGTAGTTTACAAAAAATACTTCCACTTTTATATTTGAAAGCCAGCTTGTTGCCTGAGTTTGAATTCGAAGCTGAAGATGGATTGGAAAAATTTGTATCTGAAATGGATTACAACCAGATTCAGCAAAAAATCCTCCGTCATACAGGAGCGAACGACGATTATCAGGAAGTTTTTCTATCCGGAATGCAGTTCAGCGAATCGGCTCTGACCGCCAGTATTTCTGAAAATGTGGCCGATATCTATCAGGAAATGAAAGATTTGGTGATGTCGTTCCGTATGTTGAACGATGAAGTAATGGAACAGGCTGTCTGGGAATGCAAAAATAACTTTTCACAATTGTGGGGGCAAGCGTTGGTGAATTGTTTGCGTGCGATACACAACCTCATCTATTCTGAAAACACACAGGATGAACAGGATACTTCAAAAACGCAAAAATCAGAATCGAAAAATACAAACCGAAAACCTGATTGGTTGAACGACCGGTTTTCGTATCAGGGAGAATAAAAATGATTTACAAAGAAAGTATTGAAAAGGAAGAATTGGCCGAACTGCCACTGATTCAGTTTGAAGGGGAAATAATGTTGGTTGAGACCAAAGAAGCCTATTTGA
>DAITNH010000006.1:0-19859 GCA_036834745.1 Prolixibacteraceae bacterium | reverse complement strand
AAAGGATTACAGAAGATGAACCATTTTAAACCAGGTGGTTTTGTCGAATTGCAGGACAGGGTAAAAGACTACGGCATTCAGGATTTTAGTCTAAAAAAAATATCAGCCATTGTTTTAGGGTGTCGAATATCCAAAGCTCAGCGGGTTACCAACTGGGAAGCACTGGAACTTTCAGAAGCTCAGCAGATTTATGCTGCCACCGATGCATGGGTTTCACACCGCATTTACGAATCACTCAATCAGCAATAAATATGGCCAATATAATTAGCCGGGTTGTACTCAAATCCGGTAAGGAACAATCGCTACAGCGTTTTCATCCCTGGATTTTTTCAGGAGCAATTCATGAAATCATCGGCAAAGTTGAAGAAGGTGATGTGGTTGAAGTCGTTTCCAATAAAAATGAGTTTTTGGCGATGGGTCATGTTCAGATTGGCTCGATTGCTGTCCGCATTTTTTCGTTCGAGAAAGCTGAACCTGATTTCAATTTCTGGAAAGGAAAGCTTGACCGGGCTTTGGATGTCAGGAAAAAACTCGGATTGGTTGATAACAATCAGACAAATGTTTACCGTTTGGTGCATGGCGAAGGCGATGGAATGCCCGGACTGATTGTGGATTTCTACAACGGAACGGCGGTTTTACAGGCACATTCAGCCGGAATGTTCCTGATTCGGGAAACGCTGGCAAAAGCCTTAAAAGAAGTAATGGGTGATCGACTGGTTGCCGTTTACGATAAAAGCGAAAAAACCGTTCCTTTCAAAGCTGATCTGGAACCAAAAGATGGCTATTTGCTTGGAGAGTCGAAAGTTTTTGAAGTTCAGGAATACGGAAACAGGTTTAATGTGGATTGGGTGGAAGGCCAGAAAACTGGTTTTTTTGTCGATCAGCGCGAAAACCGTCGCTTGGTGCAGGAATATTCGAAAGACCGTAAAGTGCTGAATATGTTTTGCTATTCAGGCGGATTTTCATTTTATGCCATGCGTGGTGGTGCAAAACTGGTTCATTCGGTCGATTCATCGGCCAAAGCCATTGAGCTGACCAACGAAAATGTGAAACTGAATTTTCCGGAAGATACCCGGCACGAAGCTTTTGTAGCCGATTGCTTTGATTATATGGACAAGAACCAGGGAAAATACGACCTGATTATTCTCGATCCTCCTGCTTTCGCCAAACACCGCGGAGCCTTGCCTCAGGCATTGAAAGGGTACAAACGACTTAACCTGAAAGCTTTTCAGCAGATCGCACCGGGCGGAATAGTGTTTACCTTCAGTTGCTCGCAAGTGGTAACCAAAGATAAATTTCGCGAGGCGGTATTTTCTGCTGCAGCTATTTCAGGAAGAAAAGTCCGCATACTGAACCAACTTGTTCAGCCTGCGGACCATCCTGTGGATATTTACCATCCTGAAGGTGAATATTTGACAGGCTTGGTACTCTATGTGGAATAGAGTACTTTAATTTCTTCGGAATTATTGTTTTGCCGTTACAACCCCTTTTATTACCAAAACTACCGGAGTATTTTTTGCATTTGAATTAACTGTGACCGATTTGCTGAATGCACCAACATTATTGGTGTTGTATGCAACTTTAATGGTGCCGGTTTCGCCCGGGGCTATCGGGGTGCGGGTCCAATCGGGAGTAGTACAACCGCATGAAGCTTTTACCTGGTTAAGAATAATAGGCGCTTTTCCCTTGTTGACAAACTTAAATTCGCAGTTGCCATCGCTGCCTTGAACAATGGTGCCATAATCATGTACCATTTTATCGAAAGCGATTGAATCCTGCGCGCTTGTTGGATTTACTACCTGTGCCTGCATACTTAAAGAAGCAAAAAACACCATGACCAGAACTAACAATGAATTTTTCATTTTATAAAATTTATTTAATTTGTAGTGTTTACAATTTTCGAGCCATCAATTTTCGGGCGAAAAGTATATTTTTTTTTCGTCTGTTATTCTCCTACCTGAAAACAATCGTTTTAATCAGCTCTTCGCCCACCACTTCGTTTAGTCGCGTGCGAATGTCCTCCCTCATCATCAGTAATTCGTTACGCACAATGGGCGAAGTCGTTTCAACAAACAAGGTACTGTTCTGAATATAAAGGTTTCCGGTATAACGTGCCACAGTTTTTCCCATCACCGATTCCCATGATTTAATAAGATCCAACTCGTTAAGTTTACGGTCCAGTTTATTTTCCCTGGTATAACTCCTCAGAACATCGCTGATACTTTGCGTATTATTTTTTCTCATTGTATGCTAATTTTTAACTTGACCATCGTTGATGGTAAAAATACGCGACTCTGTAACCAGCCGTGAAATCATCACATCGAGGTGCTCGCGATTGGTATCGGTAATAAAAATCTGGCCAAAATGATCGTCGGCCACCAGTTTCACTATTTGCTCCACCCGGTTTTTATCAAGTTTATCGAAAATGTCATCAAGCAACAGTATAGGAGTTAAACCTGAAATTTCTTTCATAAAGTCGAACTGAGCCAGCTTCAATGCTACCAAATAAGTTTTCTTTTGCCCCTGAGAACCAAATTTCTTGATCGGGTAGCCGGCCAGTTCAAATTCAAAATCATCTTTGTGTATTCCAGTCGTGGTATATTGCAGCATCCGGTCGCGGCCAATGCTACCTTTTAAAAGCTGGTCAAAATCATTGGTCAGTAATTCTGACTGCAATTTTAATCCAACAAGTTCCTTGCCTCCTGAAATTAACTGATAATATTGCTGAAAAACCGGCTGAAGTTTGTCGATGAAAATCATCCGCTCGGCATGAATTTGTTGCCCGTATTTGACAAGCTGATCGTCCCATATTTCAATCGTTTCCGACTGAAAAATATTTCTTCCGGCGAATTGTTTGAGCAAATTATTGCGCTGAAGCAACGCCCGGTTATATCTGATCAGGTTTTCGAGATAAACGGCGTTATACTGCGAAATAACGGTATCAACAAACCTACGACGTTCGTCGCTCCCACCCGAAATGAGATTGGTATCCAGCGGAGTTACGATAATTAATGGAATCAGCCCGATGTGTTCCGATAATTTCCGGTAGTCTTTCTGATTCCGTTTAAAAATTTTCTTTTGGGTTCTTTTCAGGCCGCAATAAATGGTTTCTTCCGAATCGAGCCGTGAGTATTTCCCCTGAATCATAAAAAAATCCTGATCGAACCGTATATTCTGGGCATCGACTGAATTCAGAAAACTTTTACAAAACGACAAATAATAAATTGCATCCATCAGGTTGGTTTTACCTGCACCATTATTGCCAATGAAACAATTTAAGCCATCAGTAAACTTGAATTCCGAATGTTCAAAGTTTTTGAAATTTACCAGCGATAATTCTTGAATAAACATATTTCAGGACCATTTTGATGGAACAAAACTACAAATTTCTGCATCGGAACCGATGAAAATAATCGTTCAACAGTAGATTAACATCAATGTGTTCATTAATATTCAATTTTAAATCCGAAAACTGCCATTTATTTTTGAAAATAATATATTTTTGCCTCACGATTTTTGAAAATAGACTTTACGAAATGACAAAAGACAAAAAAAACAACCAGGCTGATAATTTAACCGAAGTAGAAAGTGCGTTAACCAGAACAGAGCAATTTCTCGAATCGAACCAAAAACTGATTTCAATTGTGATTGGTTCAATTGTGATTGTTGTAGTTGGGTATCTTGCTTTAAACAAGTTCTACCTCGATCCGCGCGACCAGGAAGCGAAAGATCAAATGTACGTGGCCCAGAATTATTTTGAAAAAGATTCATTCAATCTGGCTCTCAACGGAGATGGTGGTAACCTTGGATTTCTTGATATTATTGACGACTTCGGTTCTACCGATGCCGGCAATCTTGCAAAATATTATGCAGGAGTTTCCTATTTGCAAATGGGACAGTTTGAAGACGCTATTGAATACCTGAAAAAATTTAAAACAGATGATTTACTGTTAAAACCTATTGCTTTAGGCGCACAGGGCGATGCACAGCTTGAACTCGGAAAAACTGACAAAGCACTTGATTTATATACCGAAGCATACAAATTGAACGAAAACGAACTGACTACTCCGATTTATATGCTTAAAGCAGCTGAGTTGCTCGAAAGTACCGGCAAAAATGAAGAAGCATTGAAAATTTATGAAACTATCAAGCAAAAATTTCCTGAAAGCAATGAAGGAAGAAACATTGATAAATACATTGCCCGCGCAAAAGTTAAAACGAACAGCTAAAACGTTTTTTTACTGATAAAATAAAAAAGTCCCCTCATTACAGGGGATTTTTTATTTTTACTCAAATTTTAAATTCACAAAATGGCTACGAAAAATTTATCAGAATATGATCTGTCTTCAGTTCCTTCAGCTTCAGAAATGAAATTCGGGATTGTGGTGGCAGAATGGAACTATGAAGTAACGGGCGCATTGGCACAGGGCGCTGTTGATACATTGCTAAAACATGGCGCAAAAGAAGAAAACATTGTACTGAGGCATGTTCCCGGAAGTTTTGAACTGACCTTGGGTGCGCAATACCTTGCAGAATTTACAAAGTCAGATGCCATCATCATTCTGGGCTGTGTAATTCAGGGAGAAACCCGCCATTTTGATTTCATCTGCGAAGGTGTTACACAAGGTATTACCAATCTGAATATCAAATATAACAAGCCATTTATTTTTGGTCTTCTGACCACCGACAATCAGCAACAGGCCCTCGACCGTGCCGGAGGAAAGCTGGGAAATAAAGGTGACGAAGCGGCTGTTACCGCTATTAAAATGCTTGCATTAAGAGATGATCTTACCAAATAGAGAAAGGGGCTTTCGCCCCTTTCTCTATTAAAATCAAACTTATTATTAACTATTGACCCTGGCCGCCTTGGCCCCCCATGCGACCCGGACCGTTCCTTCTGTTTTCTTCACGCTTTTTCAGCATTTCATCGTACAACTTAATCTGGTCAGCCTTCAGGATTGTTTTGATCTCCTTGTCTTTTTCAGCCTGAACCTTGCCCATTTCAGCACGCATTTTCGTCCGCTCTTCATCACTGGCATCGCGCATTTTCGACCAATCCACTGACGATTGTTTTTCCATGTACTTTTTGTTGATCGCAGTCACTTTAGCTTCCTGATCCTTGGTCAGCTTCAATTGCTCAACCAACTGCTGAGTCTGACGCTGCAACCTTTGTTCCGGAGTCATCTGCTGCCGGTCGCCCATGCCTCCAGGTCTTCCTGACTGCTGAGTTCTTGATGGACGTTCGCCACCACCACGTTCCTGTGCGAAGGTAATTCCTGATAAAAACAGAAACAGTACCATTAATAAGCTTATTTTTTTCATTTTATTGATTTTAAATCCTGATTTAATTATTTACTGATGCATTGACTGTTTCATACTTAAAAAGTTTAATCCGGAAATTCATAAAATTTTCACGATTCGCAGAAATCGACTATCGCAGAACAAAAAATTCTCAACCAGAAACCTGATAGAATGATCAATATGTCTATTTTTGAAAAATATCAAAACCAACAACATTGAAAGCACTCATTTTTGCAGCAGGATTGGGAACCCGCCTGAAAGAACATACCAGCGATAAACCAAAAGCATTGGTTCAACTTGCAGGGAAACCATTGCTGCAACATGCCATTGAGAAACTGAGATTACATCAAATCACAGATATTACTGTTAATGTATTTCATTTTGCCGATCAGGTTATTTCATTCCTGAATAAACACTCCTTTCCCGGAGTAAATATTCACATCTCAGACGAACGCGAAGAATTGCTTGATACCGGTGGTGGATTAAAAAAAGCGGAGGAATCTCTGGCTGGCAGCGAATCCATTCTAATATACAATGTTGATG
Source organism: Prolixibacteraceae bacterium (assembly GCA_036834745.1). Lineage (GTDB taxonomy): Bacteria > Bacteroidota > Bacteroidia > Bacteroidales > Prolixibacteraceae > Aquipluma. Next base: position 14,015 of record DAITNH010000006.1, on the reverse strand, counting down.
TGATCAGTAATCTTGATTTGAATCTGCTTGAAAGTCATCACCGGACTTCAGGTTCGCTGGCAACTTTAGTGGTAAGGCAAAGGGATACATCCCGGTATTTGATGTTCGACGAAAATTTTCAGCTTGCCGGATGGAAAAACTTCAGCAACGGAGAAACAAAAATTAGTCGTGAAGATAAATTTACCAATTCCACTCCCTTTGCATTTAGCGGAATTCAGATCGTTCAACCCGAAATATTCGAACTGATTAAAGAAACCGGTAAATTTCCAATCATGGATCTTTATCTGAGACTGGCTCAAACCGAATCTATTAAAGGCTTTGTTGATTCCTCAACCATCTGGATGGACCTGGGTAAACCCAATCAGCTGAAAATGGCAGAATTGCTTTTCAAGAATAATTATTAGAGATGCTCCCCGACCGCCCTGGCAAAAGCACTGTCTTCATTCGACCGGGCAGGTAAAAACAATTCTTTCAATTCATCGGGGCCATTTTCAACGATGTATGAAAAATTGGTGAATTCAAGCAAGTCCATGTCATTGAAATCATTTCCGATGCCCAAAGTATATTCATGTCCGATATTCAGCCAGTCGCACAAAAATCTCACTCCGTTGCCTTTCGAAACTGAATGGTGAAATATTTCCATCCATATATAATCAGTCTCAAGTGGAGAGCTGGTTCTGACCACTTTTACTTCAGGAAAATTCTCTTGAATATCTTCTTTTAATGAATGAAAACGATCGGGATCATTTGGGAAAACAACTAAAAACTGACATGCTTCAGAATCAAGATTTTGATTGGCCAGAAGTTCCTCCGAATAAGACTGATGATAGTCGAAATATCTTTCAAATTCAGAACAGGGAACACTTCCACGGAAGTACCAACATTTGAAGTTCTCCGGAACAGGTTTAAAAAGGTGAAAATTCAGGTCGCGGGCAACCAAATAATCCGACAATTGCTGAACAACCAACTTGTTCAGATTCTGATAAAACAGCAACTTCTCGTTTTTCCAATCATATACACCGGCACCCGACGAGAAAACAATATAATCGAAAGGAACATGGTTTGCAATCACTTCCTGAGTCTTCTGCAGGTTTCTTCCTGTGGCCACTACCCGCAGAATTCCCTTTTCTCCCAAGGATTTCAGTGTATCCAGATTCTCCTTTGAAATCGACTTGTCGTTCTTCAAAAATGTACCATCCAGATCGGTTGCGACAAGTTTTAACTTTTTTTCACTCTCCATTTTGTTTCAATTTTAGAAAACAACAGACGTATAGCTTGATTTGTTGGAAAAGCCACCGTTTACGCTACAAATTTACTGATAAAAGTTCATGCCCAATGGCTCGTTGAATAGAAACATCTAAAGCCTTGGTTATCATTTTTATTATTGAATAAGGTGTGTTGGCCGAAAAAAAGAGATTACTTCTGCAGGTATCTCGATATTAGGGTTGATTTTATATCTTTGCTGACCAAAATTTAAGAACATTAAAGAATGAAGATTGCATTAATCGGTTATGGAAAAATGGGCAAAGAGATTGAAAAAATCGCACTTGACCGGGGACACGAAATAGTATTGAAAATTGACATCACCAATCCGGAAGACCTTACCATCCGGAACCTTCAAAAAGCAGATGTGGCCATAGAATTTACCATTCCCACTTTGGCAGTAAATAACTACAAGCTTTGTTTCGAAGCCGGAATCCCAGTGGTTTCGGGAACAACAGGCTGGCTCGACCGGAAACCGGAAGTTCTTGAGAATTGCAAAAAGCTGAACGGAACATTTTTCTATGCCTCCAATTTCAGTCTGGGAGTGAATATTTTCTTTTCGCTGAACAAAAAACTGGCAGCTTTGATGGCCAACTTCGATGAATATAAAATTGAAATGACAGAAATACATCATACCCAGAAACTAGATGCACCCAGTGGTACCGCCATTACTTTGGCTGAAGGAATCATCGAAAATATTCCATCGAAAACCAAATGGGTAAATCAGGAAACTGAAAACGTTGCTGAAATAGGAATTATTTCTGAACGTGTCGGTGAAGTTCCGGGAACCCATATCATTAAATACGATTCGGAAGTGGACTATATTGAAATTACACACAGCGTAAAAAACCGGAAAGGATTGGCCTTTGGAGCTGTTTTAGCCGCTGAATTTTCACACGAAAAAAAGGGAGTTTTAACCATGAATGATTTGCTAAACATTTAAAATTCACGATAAAAATGAAAGAATTATTAACCAATAAATGGTTCAAATTTGCCGTTGCCGGACTTATTTACTTATTATGGGTGCTTTGGCTCCAAAATTTCTGGTGGCTGATTGGCCTTGGAGTTATCTTCGACATGTATATTACCAAGAAAGTCCACTGGTCGTTCTGGAAAAAGAAAAACGCGCCGGATGGCAAACAAACCAAAGTAGTTGAATGGGTCGATGCAATTATCTTTGCCATAATCGCAGCTACCTTCATCCGTATGTTTTTTATCGAAGCTTACACGATTCCTACGTCTTCAATGGAAAAATCGATGCTCATCGGCGATTACCTGTTTGTAAGCAAAACTTCCTACGGACCAAAACTGCCCAACACACCTTTGTCGTTTCCTTTTGTGCATCACACGATGCCATTGTCAAAAACCAAAAAATCGTATGTTGAGTGGATTAAAAAACCATACAAACGTATTGCAGGTTTTGGAAAAGTAAAAAACAATGACGTGGTTGTTTTTAATTTTCCTGAAGGAGATACCGTCGCTGTGAATGTTCAGAACCAAAGCTATTATCAGTTGGTGCGAAGCTATGGCCGCGATCGTGTATGGAAGGAAAAAGAAACTTTCGGTGACATTATTGCCCGCCCCGTTGACAAGCGCGAAAACTACATTAAACGTTGTGTGGGTATTGCCGGCGACGTACTGGAATACAAGAACGGACAACTTTTCGTGAATGGAAAAGAACAGCAACATTTCCCCGGAATGCAATACGACAACGTTGTAACAACCGATGGAACCGGGATCAACAAACGCATGCTTGATGAAATGAAAATTGCGGAAGACGATCGACACATGGCTTCCAACACGCAATATTTTTTCCCTTTGACTCAGGAAAATGAAGAAAAACTGAAGGCAATGAAAAATGTAACTTCGGTTCAAAGAACTTTGATACCTGCTGCAAACTGGGACCAAAATATTTTCCCTTACAGCAGCAATTATCCCTGGAATGTTGACAATTTCGGGCCTCTGGAAATTCCGAAGAAAGGACAGACCGTAAAACTCACAATTGATAATCTGCCGCTATATAAGCGCATCATCGACTTGTATGAAGCCAACGACCTTAAAGTGACGGATAGTACTATCTACATTAACGGTGCGGTTGCCGACAGTTATACCTTCAAAATGGACTATTACTGGATGATGGGCGACAACCGCCACAACTCGGCCGATTCAAGGTACTGGGGATTTGTTCCTGAAGACCATATCGTCGGAAAAGCTGTATTCATCTGGCTTTCGATGGACAAAGACCAGCCATTCTATAACAAAGTCCGCTGGAGCAGATTGTTCTCGTTTGTGCATTAAAAAACAATCATGTCAGGTAAAGTAATTGTATTTTTTATTCTTTCGGCACTGCTGATCATTTTCACCATTCAGAACCACCTGCTGATCAACATCCGTTTTTTCCATTGGGAAATAATTGATGTTCCATTGGTGCTGGTTCTGATTGTTGGATTGATTTTTGGCTTTTTGCTGGCCCTGATGATGCAACTTCCACGAATTATGAAACTGAAAAGAGAATTGAAAAAAGTAATCAATGAACTTGAAAATGACCATGCTGTCGCCGACAAGGATGATGACATCACTTCAGAAGGGATTAAAATGGGAAGCGACTACAAGGGTGGATTTTTTAACGAATAATCATGACACAATATACTGGGATACTGCTGAGTACAGCTTATTTTGCTCCGATCAGGTATTTTTCGAAACTGGCAGTTTATCCCGAAATTTATATTGAGCAGCACGAACATTTCATCAAACAAACTTACCGCAACAGAACTGTAATTCTGGGAGCAAATGGATCAATTCCCCTCATCGTGCCAGTGGAAAAAGGCAGGGAACAAAAAATAAAAATCAAAGATTTACGCATTGCTTACGACGAAGAATGGCAGCGAAACCATTGGCGAACTATTTTTTCAGCCTATAACTCTTCCCCTTTCTTTGAATATTATGCCGATGATCTGGAACCTTTCTTCCGAAAAAAATCAGTATTTCTGTTCGATTTCAATCAGCAAATTACAGAAACTATTCTCGAAATTCTGGAAATACCAGCCCAATTAATCCTCACAGAATCATTCGAACAAATACCGGATAATTGTACAAATTTCAGGGAAAATATCAGTCCAAAGGCACACAGAAACGCCGATGATCCGCAGTTTAAAGCCAAACCATACACGCAGGTTTTTTCAGAAAAATTCGGGTTCATTCCTGATTTAAGTATTCTGGATTTACTCTTTAACGAAGGACCATCGGCACATACTGTACTGATGGATTGTTTTCAGAAATAAATATGGATATAATCAGGAAGTTTGAAATCTCAGTTATTTATTCCTCCGGTTATTTCTTTCACTTTATTGAAAAATGATTTTTTCCGTTCTGAATTGATGCTCCAGTGAACCGGCACACTCTGGTAACCTTCTTTGAAATCAGTTTCGCCCGGAAAACGGAAATCGAAATATCCCCAGGAGCAGTAATTTTTAATTGAAACGGTGAAGTTGTTGATTTCCTTATCGAAATCGAAATGGTCGTCTTCATTGTTCACAATGGGCATCAACCGGTAACCTTCCACTTTTTTTGTATCGTCAATCAGTTTCTGAATTTGATCGGGATGTTTTGCCCCATTTCCGTGAATTAAAAGAAAATCGGATGATTTGACGACATTTGCTGTGGGAACTGTTACCCCGCTAAAACTGGCACTGGCCAAATACCGGTAACCCTTTTGCTCCATGCTTTTCACCAGGTTAATCAGTTCGTGAATACGGTCGGGATGCAGGATTTTATGGTCATATTTATAGTTGGTTTCGTTGGCAATTTCGATGATTACATTCCGGTAGCCTTTTTCAAACAGCCAGTTGACAAGGTTTTTGGTTGCATTTACGATGGCTGCTTCGTTGGTTAAATACTGGTCCTGACCAAAATAAAAAATTCCCAAAATCACCACCATCTGCAATTTGTCGGCTTTTTTTTAAAATATTATCCAGCCTTTTCATGGTTGGTTTCATGAGCGAACCATCAGGATTAAAGCCGGTATTGAAACACTTTGAAGCGCCATAACCAACCTGACTCCCACCCTGCATGTTCAGTGTGAAGCTGTTTAATCCATATTTATTCCATTCAGGCATGTCAACAACAAACTCCTTGTTGTTACGTTTCGCATCCCACTTTTTGGTGTCGGGATAAGCGAATGAATTTACAGATTCAGGATTTAAATCGTCGAAAATACCCTGCACCATGCGCGAGTTAATCAGCAATCCTTCAACCTTAAATCCATTCCATGTTCGCCCCGGATAAGTTGGTTTTCCGTTAATATAAAACTGATCGCCCTTAATTTCGACCACTGTTTGTGCTGAAACTTTGTTCGGGATAAAAAACAATACAAAGGCGATGAAAACAAGCAGTTTAGATAAATTCATGGTTATAGGTTTATATTAATGAATAATTCCCAAAAGATCTTTCCGGCTATTTCTCTTTTTTTGCAAGCTCAATATCTTTCTTCACCTCATCGGTAAGTTTCACCCAATCGACGTACCCTACCCTGTTCGTCCACAATGGATTTTGGTATTGCTTCATTGCATTTTGGTAATATTTCACCCAATAATCCAATGCTTTGGTGAGCTGATCCACTGCTTCTGCCTGATGATTCTTGTCACCGGTTTCTCTGAAGAGTGCCAGTGCTGTTGCTCCGTGAATTTTATACGCATAGTATTTACCCAGCCAGGCCATCGACCGGATATCTGCCAATGTATTCGACAGTTCCTTGTTCTTCCCGGCTTTTAGTTGCGCTACCAACTGAAGCGCTTTGTCTGAATGTGCGTGAATCTGACGTGAAACTTCCAGCGGATTTAATTGAGTCGGATTTCCGTTCGAAACCAACGCTTTCACATAGTCCGGAATCGACTGATAGCCGGTTCCCGGATGCGGAGCCAACGAAATAAAGCGGTTTACATCGTGAAAACCTGATTCTGTTTGAGAAAAAACCGGTGCGCTTTTGCAGGCTTCGATGTACCACTGAAAATCGAGCGCGCCCCAGTGAAAACCGGTGGTTTTTGGGTAAATCATCGAAGCTTCTTCCCATGCCTCAAACAACTTTTCACCCTGAACTCCGGGAAAACGATCTTCGATCAGTTGAACAAAGCGATCGTTGCCAAGTTCAGGGTTGTAGCCCAGTCTTCCCCAAATCATCCAGTGGTACCAATGCTTTTCGTTTTCGAGCTGGCGCGGATTATTTGGTTCAAGTGCCAGAAAATCACGCCCCCAAACGTACTGATCCGATCCGTAGTAAAATCCTTTGGTCTCATTCATCGGAATATTCTGAATGAACTCGCGTACAAAATCGGGAGCTCCCCAGCGGAAATAGTAATTATCGTCGTTACGCAAAGTCCACAGGGTTTTCATACCTTTAATATCTTCGAGGTATTTCTGGTGTAAAACCTGGCGGGTGCTGCTCAGCGAATGTGCCTGGGAATATTTAAAGCTAAAAAGGAAATCAATGTTTTTATTCTCAATTACCGGCGCAAAAGTCTTGGCAATTTCCTGCGCTCCAGTCTGATGCTGGCGATGAATAAGGGTAAACTTCCGGTTCGGATTTTCTTTTACAGCATCCAGAACGCCCAGTCCAAAAGTTTTAAACGCCCAATCCTCTTTTTCTGCAGAAGTATATTTCGGCATTTTCTCACCGGTTGTCAGACCAATACCAGTCAGATCTGGATAAGTCGCGAACATCTGCTTCACACTTTTACGCATATAATCCTGGGTGACCGGGTTGTCGATTTTGTCGGTAATTCCATATTTTCCATCCGTTCCATTTACAAAAATATTCCAGGTAATGATGTAAAAACTGATGTTCCGGTCTTTGGCGTATTTCATCACCTTTTGCCAGAATGCTATTTTTTCGTCTATGGTTATTTTCTTTACAATCTCCGGATTGGCCAGTATTTCCGGTGCATCAAAACCCCAGGCATTCCGATCGTAATATTCCTTCCATTTCACGGTTGAACGCTGAACGTCGTCGAGCGCCACAGCGGGATATTCCGGAACTTTTACCATGGATGGAAACGGATGCAGGCTCCAAAGAGATATCAAATTGTAACGATTCCGGGCCAGATTATCAATGTATTCCTTCCAAAATTCAAATTCCCAGACTTCAGGAATATTAAACTGCGCAACGGCACTGCAATCGGTATAACTTGGTGTGCGGACATCGAGCGGAATATTAAATTTGGTTCCGCGAACCTCCATGTACGGATTTTGTTTAGTGTCCTGAACGCCCTTTATTCCTGAAAGTTTGATTTGTTCGGCCAATTCCAGACCGCCATACATCAAGCCAGCCTCATCGGCTCCGATTACCCCTATTTTACCGGAACTGTTTTTCTGAATGTAAAAACCTTCAGGCTTTAAATGAAATCCTGAATTTGAAAACAGCTTGCCTTTTTCTCCTGATTTTTCAAGATTTGAGAAGGTAAGAAAAACGATATCAGCTTGCTGCAAATTAGCCGACTGAACTTCGTATTTTGCCTTAACGAGTACATTTTTTAACTCATCTGCGGCAAACTGAACTTTGGGATTGTCGCTTCCGAGGTAAATGGAAACGGTTTTTTGCGCATTGACCAAGGTAAAGCCAAGCATCAGGAAAATAAACAATGCAATCGGTTTGAAAATTTGGATTTGGTTAGTTTGGTTTAGCATGGTTTTATTTTTTTGTGAATTTATACAATTTCATTGACGGAGGTGGGCAGTATTTTATAATTCCATTACTGTTCCGGCGTTTTTCGCGAAGCCATAGTTAAATTCCTGTTTTTGTTGTAATACGCAATAAATTGCCACTCTCCGGAAGTCAAAAAGCTAAAACTCACGGGAAAGAATGATTATAGAAAATCAATCTATTCGTTTTTTAAAACGAGTTCACCCGAATTTCAATCCGGTTTATGCCAGGTTCGAGCCTAACGGACTTAAATGCCAGATTTGCTTTTTGGCCGTTAACAGTTACGACGGCATCGCCTGCTTCGGGAATCACCATTTCGCCGCCCGTATTGGCCGGAAGTTCGATTTCATAGTTTTGTAGCCGTGCATTCACCCATTTGTAGGAGGCTTTCACTTCGCCTTTAATGGTTGGCACAACAATGCTGCTGCTTTTCAATTTGCCCAATTGCGGTTTTATCTGAACGATGCCAAAACCGGGGGTCTTTGGAGTGATCCCCCATAGTTGCCGCTGAATAATATTTCCGGGCGCGGCGCCCCAGGCATGGTTCCAGTCCGAATTGGGTTTGTATTTCATGTCCCAGGCTTCCATCGTGATGGTCGATCCCACCTTGATCATGTTCCACCAGCTCCGGTCATGGGTGGCTGTCATCAGTTCGAGTGCATAATCGGCAGCTCCCGCGTCGTAAAGGCCATCGAGCAAAAACTGGGCGCCATAAACACTGCAACCCATCCCGCGCGATTTCACATGCTTCACCACCGACTCCCGGTATTCATCGGGAACGATACCAAAAGCCAGGGGTAACATATTGGCATGAACAGAACCGTGATCGGTGCCTATTCCATCGGCGTAAAACCCGCCTTTTTTGTTGAACATCTTTTCGTTGATCGCCTTTTTGGTGCGTTCGGCACGGTACCTGAAATCCTGCTCATCGCCGGTCTTGTTCAGTAAACGGGCAAATTCGGCCATAATCAGCAAATTCTGGAAGTAAAAACTGTTTATGACCGTATTGAACGGCATGAAAACAAAGCCGTCGCGTTCGCCCTGCGGCCAGTCTTTGGGCAACTTCCAGCCAGTATCTTTTTGTGCGGGCGGCCAGTCAACAATGTCGCGGAGCCGCTGTGTGGTATCAGCAAAACCAAGCGTGGCCATCAATTCGCCGTTGAGTTTTTTGGAATGTGTGCTCACCAGCCCTTCCTCGTTTTCGAGCGCCATCAATGTTTTGTGCTTCAAGGATTCGTAATATTTTTCGACCAGTTCGGTATTTCCGGTGTACATGTAATCCTGCCAGAAAATCAGGGCCACATGCTGCTGCCACTCAGTTGGCCAGGTGGGTTTGCGCATGAACCATTCGATGGTTTGCTGCGCCATCGGGTATTCAGCATCCACGGCATAATGACTCAACTGGTTGATGTAGGCGTCTCCTTCATAGGGAATCCGCTCGCGGTCGCCATCGATGTAAAGCCCGGTGAAGGTGGTGGCTTTCATGCTGTATTTGCACAAGTCCCAGATTTGGTTCAGGATGGTATCGGAACTGGTAAAACTGCTCTTCGTTGCATCGAAATAATTGAAATACGCTTTTTGCCTGATTTTTTCAGGAGAAAGGCTGCCCTTAAAGTTTTCGATTTCGCAATAACGGAACGGGGTTATCACGTCAAACGAATCGGGCAAAAGCTGGGCCATGTGGGGCAAGGTATTCCGTGTGTCGGGAACGAGTTTCAAGGTATATTTTTCTATGCCGGGCCGAACGGCCAGTTTAACTTCCGAATAGCGGATGGTTCCGCCCGGGTTCCGGTCGATGGCTTTCCCCAATAATTTTTCGCCCAAACGAACAACCAGCGTATCGGCCTTCGGCGAATTATAATCAAGCTCTAAGGTTCCGAAAGCATCTTTGCCAAAATCAACAAAATAGCTTTCGGTGCCTGTTTTTTCGATTTTCAGGGGGTTGATCCGTTCAATGTGAAAAGAATTTCCGGTGGAGACATTTCCGGTAAATGTTCCGGTTTTTAATTCCTGAACCGGTGAATAATCACTCAAGCGGTTGTCCTGATCCCAGATGCGCACTTTCCAGAAGTATTTCGAATTCGGGTTCAGCGGTTTCCCGGCATGTTCAACATTCGTAGAGACTTTCCCACGAACCTGCCCGCTGTTCCATACATCGCCCAAGTTATTTTCAATATTTGCTTTCGACGAAGCGACCAAGATCTGGTATGCATTCTGGGATACCGCTTCTTTCGGCACCACCCAGCAGTATTCGGGTTTGCTGTCGTTAACGGCTACGTTCTTTGGTTCGCGGATGTATTCGACCATCAACCCTGAAGGAATTCCGGAATACGGATCGGCATATTTCTGAGCCAGAACATCCATTTCTTTTCGCAAGGTTTTTAGTTCATTTTGGTATTCAGGATTTTTGGCCAGATTGACGATTTCCTTGGGGTCTTTTTTCAGGTTGTAAAGTTCTTCCCACGATTTATCGTTCACATAGCGGAAGTATTTCCACTCATTGGTTCTGACTCCTTCGCTGGGCGGGATACTTACAAATTCCCATAAATGCTCGATCAAAACGGTATCGCGCTGCACATTGTCGCTTTTGCCTGAAACGATCGGGACCAGGCTTTTGCCGTGCCAGCTTTTCGGCTGGGCAACGCCTGCCAGATCGGCAATGGTCGAAGGAACATCAAGGTTGAGCGCCATCGCTTCCACATCCAGATGTTTCTTAACGCGCGGATCGTAAATAATCAACGGTACATTGATCGAAAGATCGTACATCATCCACTTGTCGGCTATTTGCCGTTCAGCCAAAAAGTAGCCGTTGTCGCCCATCAGGATGATCACCGTATTTTTGTCCAACCCTTTTGCTTTGAGTTGCTGACGGATTTTGGCGATTTCGAGATCAACTCCTGTAATCATCCGGTAGTAGCCTTTTACCATTTCCTGGTATTTTTCGGGCGTATCGAAACGCCAGCCCCATCGCAAACGGCTGAAACCATCGCGAACTTCTTTGGGCAAGGCATTGAAATACTTATCGTCTTTCAAATCAGGATCGGGGATCACCACGTCTTTGTAAAGATCGGCGGTCCCTTCGTCCCAGAAATACTGTTCGGGCGCTCCGTCGTGCGCGTGGGGCGCGCTGAAACTGACAGAGAGGCAAAAAGGCTTATTTTCCGGCGCATCCTTGATAAACTGGATGGCCTTTTCGCCGGTATAGCGGGTCAGGTGGACGGTGTCTCTACCCAGGGTTTTATAGAAATAGCCGCGACGGTCTTTGTACCGGTTCTCGCGGTCGTAATCTTCGTGAACATCGAACAAGCGATCCAGATGATCGTAATTCACCCCAAATTTTCCGTAGAAACCGGTGTAATAGCCCGATTCCCGCAAGACTTTGGGATACGAAGTCTGCATGTACTCTTCGCGGATAGGCCCCGTCTGGAAAGTGTATTTATGGGTCCGTTCGTATAAACCCGACAAAATGCTGGCACGGCTTGCCGCACAGATGGGCGTGCTCGAAAAAGCATTCCTGAAATAAACCCCTTCACGGGCCAGCCGGTCCATTTCAGGCGTTTGAACAATTTTGTTCCCGGCGTATCCCATGGCAGAAGTACGATGGTCGTCGGTCAAAATAAAAATAATGTTGGGGCGCTCCTTTTCTGCAATTTGTTTTTTACTCTTTACAGAAACCTCCGCCTGGTCCGGCATTGCCAGACCAACCAACGGAATTAAAAGCCCAAAGTATGGTTTAATCAGGTTCATGGTTTGGTTCATTAATAATTTAAGCGAAAGATAACTGAAGTCTATTTTGCATCCTCTGCACACCTAAACCCTGTATTAAACAATGATGTTTCCTGCGTATTTGACGCTCTACCGGAAGTTGAATAGCTGTTTTCGCCGTTCTGATCGAAAAAGAATGATCCGCCCCGAATAACTTTTGCTTCAGGATTATGCTGAAAAGGTGCATTATTCCCCGGATACAATGTATAAACATCGGAGCACCAGTTCCACACATTTCCACCCATATCGGTCAATCCGCAGGAGGTTTCAGGAAACGATCCGACCGGAGAAGTTAGTGCAAAACCATCGACTCCCTGTTGGGCTTTAAGATCGTCTCCCTGCCACACATTGACCATGTATTTCCCGTTTTGAACCAGTTCATTTCCCCAACTAAACTTCGAATTGCTTTTTCCACCACAGCGGGCTGCATATTCCCATTCGGCCTCAGTCGGAAGCCTTTTACCTGCCCAGGCAGCATAGGCAGTGGCATCATTCCAGCTGACATGCGTTACCGGGTAATTATCTCCGGCCTTTGGTGCATTTTTACCCATCGGATATTGCCAGTTTGCCCCCGGAACCAATGCCCAGCCTGAAGTATTGAAATCAAAAACTCCGGAATCGCCAAATCTGTCCGCATCAGTTTGGAACTTTGTTGCCTCGATAAACCGACGAAAATCGCCAATGGTAACCGGATATTTATCAATTTTGAAGGATTTAACTTCGACATGATGGACTGGTTGTTCTTGTGGAGTCCCATTATCTGATCCCATCATAAAACTTCCAGCCTCGAAATAGATCATCATATCCTTGGTAATGGATTCAGTGGTGACATCATTTTCTTTGGAGACATTACTATCTTTTTGGGCTTTTGATTTGTCTGCCTGATTGGAGGAACAGGAAAGTAACATTACAGACAGAGCCAATATTAAACTACGTACAACCATGGTATTTGAATTTATATTTTAATTCGATTACCTTTTCATGAAATCGTCGAAAGCATTATAAACACCTCCTGAACGCTGTTTTTCGTACTGAATTGCCTGCTGCTCTTTCCATTGTTCGGCCATAATCTTCAAAGTCGGATCGGCATGTTTGAGAAACATTTTTGTGGTGGTGCAGAACCTTGGTTTGCGTTGATCTTCCGGATCTTTGATGCGGTCTTTGGTGCATCCGCCATAGCAATTGCGCAGCCAGCTGCACGTACGGCATTCGCGCGGCAAAACGGCTTTGGCAGCTCCGAATGTTTGCTGAGTTTTTGAATTGAGCATGTTGATGATGCGGTCGTGCATGATGTTGCCCAGTTTCCATTTCGGTTCCACAAAAAAGTCGCAACTGTAAACATTTCCGTTGTGTTCTACAACCACGTATGGTCCACATTCCTTCATCATGGTGCATTCCGGCGCTTCCATGCCAACATAGGTATGAAAAACCGATTCGAAATGCCTGACAGAAGTGGTCGGAACACCATTGACAAAGTCAGCCTGCCATAAATCGAATATCCTGATCAGAAAATTGCCGTAATCGACCGCTGAAACGGAAAAAGGTGCTGCTTTTGATGGATCATTTTTATCGGTTTCAACAATCGGAATAAACTGCATAAACGTGTAGCCCAGGCTTTTATAATAGGCATACAATTCGTCCGGAAATTGAACGGAATACGAAGTCAGCACACACATGGCATTGGCTGCAACCCCTTCCTGCTGAAGCATGATCGCATTTTCTTCAACACGCTGATGCGTACCTTTTTGTCCTTTGTCGAGCCGATACCGGTCGTGGATGTGTTTCGGACCATCAAGCGAAATACCAACCAGCCAGTCGTATTCTTTCAGGAACGAAGCCCAGTTTTTATCGAGCAAAACCCCATTGGTTTGCAAGCCATTTCCAACCATTTGATTGTGCCCGTATTTTTTTTCCAGTTCGATGGCCCTTTTGTAAAAGTCCAATCCCATCAGGGTTGGTTCGCCACCCTGCCAACCTAGCGAAACGTTTTCGCCCGACTGTTGCATCACCTGCCGGATCAGTTCTTCCTGAATTTCAGGACTCATGCGGTGTACAGGAGTTTGATGAAACAAAGCTGATTTCTCGAGGTAAAAACAATAGGTACAATCCAGGTTACAATCCGGACCAGTTGGTTTTATCAATACTGATGATAATGGACGGTGTTTGATGGCCATAAATATCTACTTAAAACTGATTTTCAATTAAAAGTCCCAAAGATATAAAACTGATTAAGAACTGCTCTTTCCCGAAAGAATATCTCCCCCATTCTTGTATATCCGGTAAAGATCAACGT
>DAITNH010000005.1:36118-39074 GCA_036834745.1 Prolixibacteraceae bacterium | reverse complement strand
AGCCACCACTCTGATTTGCAACAACAACAGGATATTTTCCTATCAAATCGACATTCGATTTGCTTTTGCTTTGCCCGATTGCACCGAAAACTGTAAGTATGGCTATTTTTTTCGATACGATCAGCCCGAATTTTGTGGTTTTGGTCTTTACTTTCAGAAACTGATCGTCGGCATTGGTGAATGTTACATTAATATTTGGATCTGAACCATAATCATCAGAAGTAAAACTCAAAGCGCTTTGGGCATTTACTTCCGAATAGCTGCCGAAAATTGATGCGTCAAATGGAAGTTCTTTCAGGACGGGCATCCATTCCATAAAATTGTGCTTAACGCCCGCGCCCCAAAAACCCAGTTTCATTTCGTCACCACTGTTGTCATATTTCATTTCAGGAACATAACGGCCAATTACATCGGTATGTGGAAGTAGCCCAAAACCTACCTGAATTACCGGAACCGGAACAACATCTTCCCCCGTTCCGTTGGGGCTGGTAAATTCAACCGGTAAATCCCTGATTCCAATCAGAGGCCTTGCAGTTGTTTCACCGGCAACTGTCGGGGCAATATTTCCTCCGCTTTTCACATACATGTTGGTTAAACCCAATTTGCTGATATCAAATGTTTTTGATTCTTCAGGAATCTGAATTGCGCTAAGGCTGACAGTCAGATCAAAACCAAAAAGCTTGTGGGTTTTTGCCGAATTGTACCAGCCATTGTTCAATCCGTCGCCAAGGGCAAAAGCATAAGGTTCGAGGTAAGCCTGAAATAATTTATTCGCATCAGCCTTTCCACCTTTCAAAAATTCAACAACATCCGTTTGTGAAAAAGCCATCAGACTGAATAAACTTAAACACAATATCAATTTTACTTTTTTCATATCTTTCTGTTTTTAGTCGTTGATTCAAATTGACGTTCAATTATTTAATGCAAACAAAGGTATTACTTTCTGAGATCAGGCAATCAACAGTGCCGGATAATGAAATAACGACTTTTTTATATCAAAAATTATTAGAAGTTTTGATGTTCTTTAAATCGCATTAATTATCAGTACCATGAATATCAGAAAAATAATACTTCCAATTCTCATAAGTATTTCATTTGTTGCCTTTTCGCAAAAAAAAGTTGAACTCAACGACGTTGTGGGCAATTCGATTTTTTCGCAGAAAACGGTTTCCGGGCTTCGTTCGATGAACGACGGACTTAATTATACTACACTTGAAGCGGGAAATAAAATTGTCAGATACAGTTATAAAGCAGGAAATAAATTGGATGAAATATTCAATTTGTCGAAAATTGAGAATGCTCCGTTTTCCAGTTTCAGCGACTACGCGTTTAGCAACGATGAAACCAAAATTCTATTCACAACTAAGAAAGAGTCTATTTACCGTCATTCTTTTTCATCCGAATATTATGTCTGGAACCTGATAACCAAAGAGATGATACCTTTGTCGGTTAATGGGGCACAGCAATTGGCTACTTTTTCGCCCGATGGTGAACGCGTGGCTTTTTTCAGAAACAACAACCTGTTTATTAAAAGCCTGAAGTTCGGAACTGAAAGTCAGGTTACCCGCGATGGCCAAAAAAATGAAATTATTAACGGTGCTCCCGATTGGGTGTATGAAGAAGAGTTCAGTTACACCAAGGCATTTGAATGGTCGCCCGACAGTAAATTCCTGGCATTCGTCAAGTTCAACGAAACCGATGTTCCGATGTTCAATATGCAGATGTTTCAGGGGCAAAACCCGGAATTAAAAGAGAATCAGCTTTATCCCGGAAATTACAGTTACAAATACCCTAAAGCCGGAGAAAAAAACTCGGTGGTGAGCGTTCATATTTATGATTTAATGTCGAAAAGCAGCGTTACTGCCGAAGTCGGAGACGATCAGGAACAATACATTCCGCGAATTAAATGGACAGCCGATGCTTCTGACCTTGCAATTATGAAAGTGAACCGCCTGCAAAACAAGCTGGATATTGTGCTGGCAAATCCATATACCGGCGATACCCGTGCTTTTTTTACTGAAAAGAACAAACGGTACATTTGTGAAGATTTTTACGATGATTTCATCTTTCTGCCTGACAATAAATACATTGTGCTGATCAGTGAACGAAACGGCTATTCACATCTTTACCTTTATGATCGTCAGGGATTTGAAGTCAAGCAGTTGACCGATGGCAAATTTGATGTAATGGAGTTTTATGATTTCGATCCTCTGAAAAAGGAATTTTACTATCAGGCTGCCAAAGAGTCACCGCTGCGCCGCGAAGTCTATTTTGTAAGCCTGGATGGTAAAAAATCAGGAAAGTTATCTACACAATCAGGTATCAATCGTGCCGTTTTCAGTACAGGACAAAAATACTATATCAATTATTTTAACAATGCCGAAACTCCCAATCTGGTTACTTTGCACGACCAGACCGGGAAACTCATCCGCACACTTGAAGACAACAGTGATTTAAAAAACCTGATGAAAGAATATTCCATCAGCAAAAAAGAATTTTTCACTTTCAAAACTTCGGAGGGTGTTGAATTAAATGGATGGATGCTCAAACCTGCCAATTTCGATCCGGCGAAAAAATATCCGGTTTTGATGACCCAGTACAGCGGACCAAACAGGCAAAAAGTACTGGATTCGCTGGTAATCAACTGGAACGAATATTTGGCACAGGAAGGTTTTGTAGTGGCTTGTGTCGATCCGCGCGGATCTGCGGCACGTGGAGAGGAGTTCAGGAAAATGACCTATCAGCAATTGGGAAAATACGAATCGGATGATCAGGTTGAAGCGGCTCGTTATCTGGGAACACTTTCGTTTGTGGATAAAAACAACATTGGCATTTGGGGCTGGAGTTATGGCGGGTTTATAGCTGCTCTTTGTATGGAAAAGGGCGCCGATGTTTTTAAAGCCGGAATATCGGTTGCCGCGGTCACCAACTGGCGATTCTATGACAGTGTTTACAC
>DAITNH010000005.1:0-36018 GCA_036834745.1 Prolixibacteraceae bacterium | reverse complement strand
CGGAAGGGCGACAAAAAAGCCTTTGAAGCGGTTTACAACGAATTTTTCGGGGTGCTGTACCATCTTTGCCTCAATTATTTGCACGATGACAAGGTTTCTGAAGAGCTGGTTCAGGATACATTTATGAAACTTTGGGAGATCCGTGAAACCTTGAACGATCAGATCAATATCCGGAATTTCCTTTATACCATCACCAAAAACAATTGCCTCAACTATTTGCGCAACCAGAAAATTTCGCTGAAACATCAGGAAAATATCAAGTACCTGGAAATGCAGTTTAATTATGAAGCACTCGAAAAATTAGGAAACTATCTACAATTTGAAGAGTTGAGGAACAAAATTGATGAGGCAATTTCGAAACTTCCGGCAGAAGTGATCGAAACCTTTAAACTAAGCCGGTTTGAAGAATTGTCGTACCGCGAAATTGCCGACCGGCAAGGTATCAGCGTAAAAACGGTGGAAGCCCGTATTTCGAAAGCCCTGCGAATTTTGCGTGTCGAATTGAAAGATTATTTGCCGGTGGTCTATCTCATATCAAAAATAATTTCGTAAAATTTCTCATTTTTCGATAGGGTATTTGTAGGTTTATGTGTTTAGTCATTAAATCAAGCAACACATGACCGAAGATATATTCCATAAAATACTAAGCAACACGGCCAGCCAGGCCGAAAAAAGTGAATTCTTTACTTCGCTTGAAAACAATCCGGAAAAACAAGCGGAGTTTCAACACTATAAAAACCTGTATGTACTGAGTAACCTGAACCCGGAAAAATATCGTGGACAGCAGGACAAAAGTTTTGTACACTTCTGGGAACGCATACAAACTCAAAAACCTCAACGGCTCATCCATGAGTGGATGCGGTATGCTGCCATTTTTATCATAGCGCTGAGTTTGGGTTTTATGGCCGATTTTTTATTGAACCGCGAAACTTCTTCTCCCATAAGCCAACACATCGAATACAGTTCTGAAAAAGGCAGTGTTTCCAAAATTCACATGGAAGACGGGTCAACCATTTGGCTCAGCTCTGGCACAAAACTAAAGCTTGACAAAAACGATTCGGGAGAAACCACGGCCCGGCTTGACGGCGAAGCCTATTTCGAACTTGTTCCCGATCCCGACCGGAAATTCACCGTTGATCTGGGACAATTTAAAGTCAGGGATATTGGCACCGTCTTTAACATCCGCGCTTACGAATCGGAACAAACCATTTCTACCACATTGGTTGAAGGCCGGATTGACCTGATCCGAAACTCCGGCGAATCATTCCTCATCGTAAAACCCGGCGAACTGGTCAACTACGACAAATCGAACAGAAAAATAGTTGTCAATCAACTTGATCCATCCATTGTTACAGCCTGGACCGAGGGCAAATTTGTGTTTATCGATCAACCGCTCTCCGAAATTTGCAAAGAGCTGGAAAACTGGTACAACATCGAAATACAGATTACTGACCAGAAACTGGCCAATACCCGTTATACCAGCGTGGTAAAACGTACGACTACCGTAAAAATGGTATTAAAAATCCTGGCTGTGACCGACCAGATAAAATATGAAATAACCGATAAAAAGGAGGGAAAAGACATTATCAGGATAAGAAAATAAAAAATGCACCCGTGGAGGGGTGCATCCGAATTTCAATAAAATGAAACTGAGTGGAGTCAGTTTCCAGTATTAACTAAATTCAAAACAAACGTATGAAAAAATGTTGTGACTTGTCGTGCATTGCGCGACGAAGGTGGAAAAAAATTACACGCGTTATGAAACTAACACTAACATTGATTTTGTTTGCAGCACTTGCTGCAACTGCTGGCTCAGGGTACAGCCAGAACACACGTATCAACCTGAAAATGCAGGATGCCTCTCTTGTGGATGTTTTTCGCGAGATTGAACGCACCAGTGAATTCGGCTTCTTCTTCAAAAGCGAAGAAATCGACCTGAACCATCGGGTGTCCGTTGACCTTAAAAACGTTTCGATCGAAGAAATCCTGAAGAAAATCCTGATAGACAATTACGATTATCGCATTCTGGATAAGAACATTGTCGTCACCAGAGGCAACTTCAACACTACCGCGTTGCAACAAGGCAAATCGGTTTCGGGAAAGGTGACGGATTCGAACGGCGAAGGCCTGCCCGGTGTTACTGTGGTGGTGAAAGGTACCACTACCGGAACTATTACCGATGCCAATGGGAATTATTCTCTAAACAATTTTCCTGAAAATGCCAGTTTGCAGTTTTCGTTTGTGGGGATGAAAGGGCAGGAAGTTGCCGTTGGGAGTAAAACAACAATTAATATTGCTCTTGAAGAAGATGCTATTGGGATTGACGAGGTTGTTGCAATTGGGTACGGAACACAGAGGAAAGCATCATTGACAGGTTCAATAGCCGCAATCAAAGGGGATAAACTTCAGAAATCAACATCTGCCAATTTTTCGAATGCTTTAGCTGGTCAATTACCCGGTCTTGTTGTAATTTCAAGAACAGGTGAGCCTGGAAATGATGGATCTACGTTAAGAATTCGTGGTTCAAATACTCTTGGTGATAATTCTCCACTTATTGTAGTTGACGGTATTTCAAACCGAAGTTTGGATCGTCTGGATCCGGCAACCATTGAATCGGTTACCGTATTAAAAGATGCATCTGCAGCTATTTACGGAGCACAGGCTGCCAATGGGGTTATCCTGATAACAACTAAACGCGGTACAACAGGTAAACCTACTATTCAGCTTTCCTTGAGTCAGGGATGGAATTCACCTACTGTTCTCCCTAAAATGACAGATGCAGCGACTTATGCGACTTTGATCAATGAAATAAAAACGGCAGCAGGTCAACCATTAAGATATTCCGCTGAAGATATTCAAAAGTATAGTGATGGTTCAGACCCTTGGGGGCATCCCAATACTGATTGGTTTAAGGAAACAATTAAGAATAATTCACCACAGCGATACGGAAATTTATCTTTAAGCGGAGGAGTTGAAAAGATTAAATATTTCGTTTCAATTGGTTCAAATTATCAGGATGCTATATATAAAAATAGTGCAACAAATTATTCACAGGCAGATTTTCGCAGCAACTTGGATGCAAAAATTTCTGATAATATCCATTTGAGTTTCGATTTAACTGGTCGTCAGGAAAACAGAAATTATTCAGGAGTTGGAGCTGGAGGAGGCGAAGGTGCTCTCAATATATTTTGGGCATTAAACAGGGCTTATCCTTATTTGCCGGCAAGATGGCCTAACGGAGAACCCGGCCCTGATGTGGAATATGGTGCAAATCCTGTGGTAATTGTTACTGATGCAACCGGATATGACAAGAGGAAAACGTATGTCATGGAAAGTAATATGAAATTGGTTATCAACATACCTTGGGTAAAAGGTTTGTCGTTAACTGGAAATGCTGCGATCGATAAAACATTTATGAACCGAAAGCGTTTTCAAAAGCCATGGGATCTTTATACTTGGGATGGAACAACATTAGATGCTAATAATGAACCGGTTGTTTCCCCAGCGAAAAAAGGATTTACAGATCCGAGACTGCAACAGTGGATGAGTGATGAGGGCAAAACAACCCTAAATGGTTTGATCAATTATGAGCGGATCTTTGATAGCAGACATAATGTCAAGGTACTTTTGGGTACAGAGCGTATTACTGGAAAATCAATGGACTTTTGGGCTTACAGAAGATTCTTCGCATCTGAATCTCTTGATCAAATGTTTGCTGGAGGTGATTCACAAAAAAATAATGGAGGAGCAGGCAGTGATTACGCTCGTCTAAATTATTTTGGCAGGGTAAATTATGCATTAGATTCAAAGTACCTGGCAGAATTTGTATGGAGATATGATGGATCTTACATTTTCCCGGCAGATAAAAGATTTGGATTTTTTCCAGGTGTCTCTTTAGGATATAGAATTTCGGAAGAAAACTTCTGGAAAGAAAAAGTATCATTTATTGACGAAATGAAAATCCGTGGTTCTTGGGGAAAAACGGGAAATGACCGTATAGAACCCTATCAATACATGACAACTTATGGTTATAATAATACTTATATTTTTAACCAGAGTGTTTCAGAAAAGACTTTGTCCGCATTACGAATTCCCAATGCTAATATTACCTGGGAAGTGGCCAATCAATCGAATATAGGATTTGATGCACAGATGTTTGGTGATAAAATATTTATTAGTGCTGACTATTTCTATAATCTACGCACCAATATATTATGGTGGAGAAATGCTTCAGTACCTTCTTCAACAGGGCTAAGTTTACCACGCGAAAATTTAGGTGAAGTTATTAATAAGGGATATGAATTTCAGTTAACTTATAAAAGTAATATTGGCGATGTTAAATATCAGATCTCTGTTAATGGTGCATTTTCTCAAAACCACATCAAATTTTGGGACGAAACGCCAGGTATTCCTGATTATCAAAAATCAACAGGAAATCCTATGAATGCCAGATTATACTATCAGGCTATTGGAGTATTTGTTGATCAGGCCGCAGTTGATGCTTATCCCCATTGGTCTAATGCACGTCCTGGAGATATCATATTTGAAGATGTAAATAAAGATGGTGCAATTGACGGCTTAGATAGAGTTAGGAGTAAAAGGACTACTATCCCAACATTTACTGGAGGGTTTAATCTTGATTTGCAGTATAAGAATTTTTATGCAACTGCATTATTTCAGGGAGCAGCAGGAGCCGAAAGATCTTATAGAATTTTCCAGGGAGAGGCAGGTAACTTTTTGTATAATGAGATTAAAGATCGCTGGACACCAGAAAATCCAAGTTCAACACATCCACGAACAAATAACCGTAGTTTGGAATATTGGATGACTGATGGAGAACCGAATAATACCTATTATGTTAGAAGTAGTGACTACTTAAGGCTTAAGAATCTTGAAATAGGCTATAATGTACCATCAGTTTTAACCAAGAGAATAGGTGTACAGGCTCTTAGAGTTTATGCCAGCGGACAAAACTTTTTGACTTTTACTGGCATGAAAGATTGGGATCCGGAATCTCCCGACGATGCTTCAGGTTCAATCTGGGTAAATAGTCAGGTTTATCCTTTGAACAAAACAACCACTTTCGGATTAACAGTAACTTTCTAAATTTAAAATTCATGAAAAATATATCAATTTTATATATGGTTTCAGTGTTTGCTTTTATTCTGGTTTCCTCCTGCAATGAAAGTATTCTAGATACAAAACCATCAACAGAATTTGCAGAAAAAGCCGTTTGGTCTGACCCTGCATTAGCGGCTGCATATGTTAATAATGTATACAATAACATTCCTTGGGGATGGGATATAACCAGTCGTAGGGTCGATGAAGTACGTGAACGAGCTGGAGAGGACGATTTTGATGTAAATAATATGCTCATCACTTCAGATAATGCCAGATGGGGTGACTGGAACGGAAGATATAGAGACATTCGTGCTTGTAATATTTTTCTGGAAAATATAGAAAATTTGCCTTCCACAACCACTTTAGTAGATGGTAAGACAATTAAGGATCGGTTGGAAGGTGAAGTTAGATTTTTAAGAGCCTGGAACTACCACATGTTGGTTAGCTATTATGGAGGTGTACCTTTAATTAAATCATCTTATGTGTTAACTGATGATTTTAGTATTGCTCGCGACAGCTATGCCGATTGTATAAAATTTATTTCTGATGAATGCGATATAGCAGCTGGTTTATTGCCTGAGGTGAATACTGGTGCTGCCAATGGTCGCGCTACAAAAGGAGCGGCTTTAGCACTTAAATCACGAGTTCTGCTTTATGCGGCCAGCGATCAGCACAATACAGATAAATTCTCAGGTTTCTCTAATCCCGAGCTTCTTGGTTATGTTGGAGGCGATAGAGCTCAACGCTGGAAAGCTGCTAAGGATGCAGCAAAGGCAGTAATAGACTTAGGAATTTACAGCTTGTATAAACCAGAACCTGCATCAGGCGATGAAGCCACAAAAAATTATCAAGATCTTTTTGTTTCATCACAATCCAGTGAAGATATTTTTGTTCGCTTCTTTTCGTTAAGTGCTGGAAAAGGAGTTGGAATGTACGAACTCTACCCAAATGGTTGGTATGGTAATGCTAGAGCTGGTCTTACCAGTGAAATGGTAGACAGTTATGAAATGGCTGATGGAACAACTTTTTCCAGGAATAATCCTGCCCAAAATTTAGAACCTTATAAAAATCGTGATCCACGATTTTATGGCACAGTAATTTATGAAGGTGCTAAATTGAGACCACGTACACCTGATTTAACCATATTTGACCCTGTTGGAGTTATGCAGGCAGGGACCTGGGAAACCTGGGACAATGCAACCAATTCAATGGTGAAGGTATACGGACTGGATACCCGAAATAGTGTTGCCAATTCATGGAACAGTAGCCTCACAGCTACAGGTTGTCGTAAATTTTTAAATACTGCCATTGATGTATCTGCCGTGTGGCAAAATAATGCGGATTTAACCTGGCGCTATTTCCGTTATGCAGAAATACTGCTAAATTATACTGAAGCGTGTATTGAATTAGGCGAGGATCCGGAAGCCCGAACCTATATGAATATGGTCAGAACAAGGGCTGCAATGCCTGATGTTACCGAATCAGGTGCAGCATTAAAAGCACGTTACCGAAATGAAAGGAAAGTTGAACTTGTTTTGGAAGATCAACGTTTTTTCGATGTTCGACGTTGGTTAGTTGGTCCGGAAGCCTATCATAATATGCACGGGGTTACTATTACATATAAACTTAATCCGGATCATACTACTGCTACTATTCCTACAATTGAACCTGTTCAAATTATGACTGGAAGTTGGGATGATAAAGCATATTTCTTTCCGATTGCCAGAGATGAAGTAAATAAAAATTCACTTTTGTTACAGAATCCTGGGTATTAATAAAGAATCCATATAAATCTGTAGTAACCATACATTATCAATAGTATGATAGTGGATGGTTACTTTATGATACTGAAAGCAAAAAATCACTCAAAGATTTTATTCTTCAACCGGCAATTTATTGACAGTAATGCAATATTTGTCAGTCAGTTTAAATACTCAATTCATAAATATGGGTTGTTTACAGGCAATGGCAAATAAATAACACCTATTTTATGACTTAATTATACTTCGGCGAATTGCATATCAGAATTACATTATACAATTTAAAAGTTGTTTATTAATTCCAGCGAGTCAAATAATAAGTATTAAATCATTGTGCCGGAATGACTTCGTGGAAAGTTAATTTATAGCTTAAAAATTAATCTAACTAAATTTTATGAGGTCAATACTTGTATATACCTGTTTGGTTTTTCTTTTTTCCCTTTCAGGATGTACTGAAAAGGAGATCCTCAATGTTTATGGAATGAAATGCGAAAATCTCCAAAATCCACTGGGCATTGATAAAATCATGCCACATTTAAGCTGGAAAGTCAGGAGCAACAAAAACGGAACAGAACAAAAAGCGTTTCAGGTGTTGGTCGCAAGCGACCTATCTTTGCTTGATAAAGACAAAGCCGACCTCTGGAACTCAGGGAAGATCGAATCTTCAGCCAGTATTCTGGTTCCTTATCAAGGAAAAACACTCAATTCCGGATTAGCTGCTTACTGGAAAGTCAGGATATGGGATGAAGCCGGAAATGTTTCATCCTGGAGCCAAGTCGCTGAATTCAGCATAGGCTTATTAAAAAAAAGTGATTGGCAGGCTTCGTACATCAGCTTCCCTACGGAAGCCGGTTACAGAGAATGCCCTCAGTTGAAAAAATCATTCAACCTGGATAAACCCGGAGAGCGGCTATTGCTATATGTAAATTCTCTGGGTTACCACGAAGTTTATATAAATGGCCAAAAAGTGGGCGATGGCGTTCTATCTCCAGCCGTTTCTCAATTCAATAAACGTTCATGGGCCATTACCTACGATGTTTCGTCGATGGTGAAGAAAGGACAAAATAACCTTGTACTGTGGCTTGGAAGCGGCTGGTACACCGAAGGGTTGCCTGGTGTTGTCAACAATGGTCCGCTGGTAAAAGCCCAGTTGGAAAAATTGACAGGTAAAAATAGAGAAATAATCCTGTCAACAGATGCTTCCTGGCTTGGACGAAAGAGCAGTTATATCAGGAATGGCAATTGGCAACCCCATCAATTTGGAGGTGAAATTGTGGATGGTTCGCTGGCAAAAACCGATTTGTCGACCGAAAATGTTGAAGGTAGAATCTGGACCCCTGTTTCTGTAATTTCAGTTCCCGATCATGAAGCAAGTCCGCAAATGGTGGAACTGAACCGGATTATGGAAACACTAAAACCAGTGGAAATACGGCCTCTTGGCAAAGATACATTCCTGATTGACATGGGCAAAAGCCTTACAGGCTGGACTGAAATTCATTTTCCGAAGCTGCAAAAGTCGCAGGAGATTGTTCTGGAATATTCCGATCACCTCGATGAAAATGGGAAGTTCGTCAATCAAAAGCAAACCGACCGTTACATCGCTTCAGGTGAAGAAATGGAAGTATTCGAAAATAAGTTTAATTACCATGGATACCGGTATATCCGGATTTCAAACCTAAAGGAAGCACCAACAGCTGAATCAATCAAAGCATACCTGATTCATACCGGTTATGAACTGGCTTCCGGTTTTCAATGTTCCGATCTTGAACTAAATGAAATTCATGACATGATTTTTTACACTTTACGTTGCCTTAGTATTGGTGGTGATTTGGTTGATTGCCCTACAATCGAACGTTTGGGCTACGGTGGAGATGGGAATGCTTCGACGGCAACTGCACAAATCATGTTCAACTTGAACCCTTTGTATGCCAATTGGCTGCAAGCGTGGGCTGACTGCATTCGTGAAGATGGTGGTATGCCCCATACTGCACCCAATCCATATGCAGCCGGCGGAGGCCCTTACTGGTCTGGTTTCATCATCACAGCTTCGTGGAAAACGTATCTGAATTACGGCGATACAACAATTCTTAAAAAATATTACCCGGTCATGCAAAAATGGTTGGGATATGTCGATAAATATTCTGTTGATGGTTTGTTGAAACGTTGGCCTGATACAGATTACCGGGGATGGTACCTAGGTGATTGGGCCACACCGACCGGAATAGATCAGATGGCTGAAGCGTCGGTTGATTTGGTCAACAATTGTTTTGTTGCAATTTGTTACGACAACATGCAGAAAATTGCGCAGGTTCTTGGAAAAAAAAATAATATGGAACTTTATGCTCAGAAAAATTCGGACCTTAAGAAACAGATACATCAACGATTTTTTGATCCTGTAAAAAACAGTTATGCCACCGGAACTCAGATTGACCTGACATACCCGATGCTGGCAGGTGTCGTACCGAAAGAACTAATTAGTGCTGTTACCCAAAGCCTGCTCAACGAAACTGAAACTAACCGATCAGGGCATTTGGCTTGTGGTTTGGTTGGCATTCCCGTATTGACAGAATGGGCAGTCAAAAACCAGGCAGTCGACCTGATGTATTCCATGCTGAAAAAGAAAGATTACCCAGGCTATTTATACATGATTGAAAACGGTGCTACAACTACCAGGGAGCACTGGAACGGGGATCGTAGCAGGATTCATAATTGCTATAACGGCATCGGTTCTTGGTTTTACGAGGCATTGGGCGGCATCCGCAACGACGAAACTACTCCGGCATACAAGAAGGTACTTATTCAACCACAGATTCCTCAGGGTATTACCTGGGCAAAAACGTTTAAAGAAACACCATACGGTACTCTTGTCGTTAACTGGGAATTAAAGGAAAAAAAAATGGAATTGCATATCGAAATTCCAATTGGTAGCGAGGTAGGAGTTTTTATTCCTGAAGGAATAAAAAAATATAGTATGGATGGTAAGAAATTCAATCTCTCAGGAGAAAAATTTGAAATTGTTGAATTGAAAAGTGGTAAATACAATGTCAATTACACACTATAAAATGATGAAACAGACTATCCTTTCGTTTCCTTCTGGCAGGCATAGAATAAATTGTTACTTGCTTCTTCCAACCCGGAACAAGTTACATACAACGACAACGTTGATGAGCCTCTCAAAAGCAGCATACGGATTCGTATTCCATCATGGGCAGCAAAGAAAATGGCCATTGTAGTTAATGGCAAAAAGATTGTAAGCGGTAATCCAGGTACATATGTAACTATAGATAGGCAATGGAAAAATGGAGATGCCATTTCTTTCACACTGCCAATGAATTTCAGTCTGACTAAATATATAGGAGCAGAAAGCGATGCCAAACATGAGCACTATGCTTTGGAATATGGGCCAATATTAATGGCGTATGCAAGCATGAAAGGAGAGGCAGAAAACATTATGCTGCCAGTAAGTTCAGCTGAATTGATAAAAAGTCTAAACCCAGTGGCGGGCAAACCACTGCATTTTACTATAAATGGGAATAGCAACTTCGAATATATGCCCTATTTGGAAGTTCAGAATGAGTCATTTACATGCTTTCCTTAAAAAAGGAAATTTGACACCATTAAAATAACTGTTATGAAAAAACCTCTTAAGAACAACCTAAAGCGATTTGTAGTATTACCTATACTGTTTATTTCATTAGCCAGTATAATTTTAAATTGCAATGATCCCTTAGCTAAAACATCTTCAGACCTTGAAGCTGGATTTGTTACTCCACCGGAAAGCGCCAAGCCTCGGGTATGGTGGCACTGGATGAGTGGAAATGTCAGTAAAGCAGGGATTAAAGCCGACCTTAAGTGGATGAAACGAGTTGGCATCGGCGGGTTTCAGAACTTTGATGCCGGATTGGCTTCACCACAAATTGTTGATAAGCGGCTTGTTTATATGACACCGGAGTGGAAAGATGCATTTCTGTTCACTACAAAACTTGCCGACTCTTTAGGTCTCGAAATGGCGATTGCAGGTTCTCCGGGTTGGAGTGAAAGCGGCGGCCCTTGGGTAACACCCGTCCAGGCCATGAAGAAATTTGTTTGGAGTGAAACCCGTATTAAGGGAGGACAACCTTTTAACGGTATTTTGCCGAAACCTCCAGCAACTACAGGAACATTTCAGAATATCGCAATCAAACGTAATGAAAATGCTGCTCCAATACCTGAATACTATGCCGATGCTTCAGTTGTGGCCTATCGCGTACC
The DNA here is from genome assembly GCA_036834745.1 of Prolixibacteraceae bacterium. GTDB lineage: Bacteria > Bacteroidota > Bacteroidia > Bacteroidales > Prolixibacteraceae > Aquipluma. Next base: position 24,886 of record DAITNH010000005.1, on the reverse strand, counting down.
TGAAAATGATATTCCAATTTCAGTACTAAAGCCAAAGGTTACGTCAAGTGGAGGAAAATTTGATCTTGCTTTATTAACAGATGGTGACCTTGAAAAAACAATATTGCTACCTGCCGCTAAGCCAGATGCAAAATCATGGATACAGTTTGAGTATACCAAACCTGAAGAGATTCAATCGTTAACAATTGCAATGCAGGGTGGCAGCAGGAGATTTAATGGTTTAGCCACTGGTAATCAAAATCTTGAGTCAAGCGATGATGGCATTCAATTTAAAACCGTATTGGAGTTTCCTAATGGTGAATCAGCTCAAAATACGATTACATTTCCACCTGTTAAAGCCAAATTTTTTCGGGTCACATTTACTACACCATTACCTCAGAAGGTAGGTGGTAGTTTTGGTTCTGCAAATTCGAGACCGGTTGCTCCGGCAGGAAAGCAGATCTCCGAACTTGTGTTGTATAATGTTGCACGGGTGAACCGTTTTGAAGATAAAGCAGGTTTTAGCTCCCATGCAGATTTATATTCTTTGGCAACACCCTCTGTTTCTGCTACGGATGCTGTCAACAAGAATGAAGTCGTTGATCTCACTTCTAAAATGCAGCCTGATGGTACGCTTAATTGGTCTCCTTCGTCAGGTGAATGGATTGTTTTGCGTCTTGGCTATTCATTAACAGGCAAGGAAAACCATCCTGCTTCACCTGAAGCTACAGGTCTTGAAGTAGATAAGCTAAGCGCAGATCATTGTAAAGCTTATTTTACTGAATATCTGCGGCAATATAAAGATGCAACCGGAGGACTAATGGGAAAGAAAGGACTTCAGTATATGATTACCGACAGTTGGGAAGCAGGAACTCTGAATTGGACTGACAAAATGATGACCGATTTTAAAAACCGACGTGGCTATAATATGCTTCCATGGTTACCAGTACTTACCGGCCATATAGTAGAAAGTGCAGAAGCCAGCGACAAATTCCTTTGGGATTTCCGTAAAACAATAGCTGATCTTACAGCTGAAAATCATTACGATCAATTAACCACCATCCTTCACGAACAAGGCATGGGACGGTATACAGAGTCTCATGAGAGTGGTCGTGCATTAGTCGCTGACGGGATGGAAGTTAAGCGTTCATCAGATGTGCCGATGAGTGCCACTTGGACACCCAGAGTTGTTGGAAGCAATACTATCGAAACAGTATACAAAGCCGATGTACGTGAATCAGCCTCTGTTGCCCACATCTACGGACAAAACCTGGTTGCCGCTGAGTCGATGACTGCAAGAGGTACCCCATGGGCCTGGTCTCCGGAATCTTTGAAACCAACTGCAGACATGGAACTTGCCAGTGGGCTGAATCGTTTCGTTATACATTGTTCTGTGCATCAGCCGGGTTTTGACAAATTGCCGGGTCTCGGTCTTGGACCTTACGGTCAATGGTTCACAAGAAATGAGACATGGGCAGAGCAAGCAGGGGCATGGACAACCTACCTGGCACGAAGTTCCTATATGCTTCAGCAAGGAAAATTTGTAGCTGATGTTGCCTATTTTTATGGGGAAGACAATAACATTACAGCACTTTTCAGAGACAAACTACCTGATGTGCCTTCAAGTTATAATTACGACTTCGTAAACGCCGATATTGTTGCAAATATCCTTTCGGTAAATAAAGACGGACAACTCATAACGCCAAGTGGAATGAGCTACCGTTTGCTTGCCCTTGATAATAATAGTAAATATATGTCTTTGAATGTCTTACGCAAGATCAACGAATTGGTGCAAGCTGGAGCTTTTGTGGTTGGAGCAAAACCATTAATGACTCCCAGCCTGACCGATAATCAAGCGGAATTTAAATCCATTACCCATCAGTTATGGGGAGTCGGAACCGGTGAAATTAACTATGGTAAAGGTAAGGTTTATGCAGGGTTAACGATTTCTGAAGCTTTGGCATCAATGAAAGTAATGCCTGATTTTGAATACGCTATTGGTAAGGATTCTACAAATCTTTTGTTTGTTCACCGAAAGCTGGCTGATATTGATATATATTGGGTTAACAACCGAAAGAATAAGGTCGAAAACCTTGAAGCAATCTTTAGAATCAATGGAAAAGCACCCGAAATATGGCATCCTGAGACAGGAGTAATTGAAGATGCATCATATAGTATCACTGAAGGGCGCGTAACAGTACCACTCAAAATGGAACCTGACGATGCACTATTCGTTGTTTTTCGCAAGAAGGCCAAATCATCTTCTCTTACACTGAAACAACCAGTTGAAAAACAACTTGCGGTAATCGAGGGTGCATGGGATGTAACTTTACATTCGAAATTTGGCACAACTAAACAAATCGTGCTAGATGAACTTGCTTCATGGAGCGAAAATGCCGATTTGGATGTAAAATATTTCTCTGGAACTGGTAGCTACACAAAAACCATTCAGTCCAATGCCGATTGGTTTAAAGAGGGTTCGCAGATTTGGCTTGATTTGGGTTCAGTTAAAAACCTTGCTGAAGTAGTTGTCAATGGAAAATCGTTGGGAATAATATGGAAAACACCATTCCGGATGAATGTGACAGAGGCCCTGAAGCAGGGTGAAAATACACTGGAAATAAAAGTGACTAATCTTTGGGTTAACAACCTTATCGGTGATATGCAACCAGGCGTGATAAATAAGAAAACCTATACAACCATGGAATTCTATGAGGCTAATTCTCCATTATTACCATCAGGGCTTTTAGGACCTGTAAAGCTTGTAAGTTTATCGACAAATTAGTTACAGCACTCAATACGGTAATTGAAAACTATCTCAACCCAAATGTCAAATGATATTTGGGTTGAGATAGTTCAGAATAGAAAATGAATAAAATTAACAAATTATAGACACATGAAAAAAATCAACTATTATTTAAACATTATTGCTTTCATATTGCTATTCAGTGCAATATCTATTTCTGCGATCGCCAAAAACGAGGTGAAGCAGCTAGTTTGTGAATACAAAACAAATCCAAAGGGGATAGATGTTGTTCAACCACGCCTAAGCTGGAAATTGGTTTCATCTGGAAACGATGTAATGCAGACAGCCTATGAAGTTAAAGTAACCGACCAAACAGCAAGAGGCAAACTGGTCTGGACTTCAGGAAAAGTTCTTTCAAGCCAGTCAGTCAATGTCGTTTATGGTGGTTCTGCTTTGATTTCGATGCAACGCCTTAACTGGCAGGTGCGTGTGTGGGATAATAAAAATAAAGCCACTGCATGGAGTGAGCCTGCATCTTGGGAGATGGGGATTCTGGATGCTGAATTATGGAAGGCTTCCTGGATAACAACCAGTTCGGAAAAAGAACTTAAAGATTCGAGGCCAAGTCCATATTTAAGAAAGGATTTCACATCCGAAAAGAAAATTACGTCGGCTCGTGTTTATGTTACTGCTTTGGGTTTATATGAATTATTTCTGAATGGTCAAAAAGTAAGTGCCGATTTATTTACGCCCGGATGGACCAGTTATAAAAACCGTATTCAGTACCAAACGTACGATGTGACATCACTGGTTAAGGTGAAGAATACGATTGGAGCCATTCTGGGCGATGGCTGGTATCGGGGAAATATTGCGTGGGGTGGTAATAACTACTACGGAACCAAACAGGCTCTTTTATGCCAGCTTCAAATTAACTATACTGACGGAACCAGCGAAACCATTCTTTCTGATAATAGCTGGAAAGTGACTACAGGCCCTATTCTCTATTCGGATATTTACAATGGTGAAACTTATGATGCCCGCAAAGAAATTCCAGGTTGGGCAAAACCAGGTTTCGATGACAGCAAATGGGAAAAAGTATCTATTCTCGATCATTCAAAAAAAATACTGATTGCCCCTCAGGGCGAAGTAGTGAAAGCTATTCAGGAAATCAAACCAGTTAAAATACTGACAACACCGAAAGGTGAAACCGTTTTTGACATGGGTCAAAATATGGTTGGTTGGGTGAAACTTAAAGTGAATGGTAAAAAAGGCGATCAGGTAACTTTAAAATTTGCAGAAGTTTTGGATAAGGACGGTAATTTCTACACCGATAACCTGCGTAAGGCCAAATCAACCAATATTTATATTTTGAAAGGAGAAGGCGAAGAAGTATTCGAACCTCATTTTACCTTTCACGGGTTCCGTTTTTTAAAACTCGAAGGACTTTCGGCCCAGCCTTCGCTCGATCAGGTTACCGGCGTGGTGATCCATTCGGATATGGCGCCAACGGGTTCTTTTGCGTGTTCCGATCCGATGATCAACCAACTTCAGCACAATATTCAATGGGGACAAAAAGGTAATTTTCTGGATGTCCCGACCGACTGCCCGCAACGTGACGAACGTTTGGGCTGGACTGGCGATGCACAGGTTTTCAGCATGACTGCCGCGTTTAATTTCAACGTTGCCCCATTTTACACCAAATGGATGCGTGATGTGGCTGCGGACCAGCTTCCTAATGGGTCGGTGCCCCATGTAATTCCTGATGTTTTAAATGGTGAAAGCGGTTCAACCGCCTGGGCTGATGCCTCTGTCATTGTGCCTTGGACAACATATCTGGCCTATGGAGATAAACGGATTCTTGAAGTGCAGTATCCAGGCATGAAAGGCTGGGTGGAATACATGAAAAGAAGGGCTGGAGAGGACAATATATGGACCGGTGATGCTCATTTTGGTGATTGGCTGGCCTTTGCAACTACCAATTCTGATTACCCCGGAGCAACTACTGAAAAAGATTTAATTGCAACCGCTTATTATTCTTATTCAAGTGGCTTGCTTGCAAAGATTGCTTCCATTATTGGGCAGAATGATGATGCGAAAAAATATGCCCAACTATCCGCTGATATTAAAAAGGCATTTCAGAAAGAGTTTGTAACACCTGCCGGACGTTTGGTTTCGCATACACAAACCGCCTATTCACTGGCATTGGCATTCGATCTGCTACCTGAAGATTTAATTCCGAAAGCCGCAAAATACCTGGCCGACGATGTGAAAAAGATGGGTCACCTGACAACCGGTTTTGTGGGAACGCCGCTGCTTTGCAAAACCCTTTCGGCACACGGATACGACGATTTGGCCTTTATGCTGCTGAACCGCAAAGAGTATCCATCATGGCTGTATCCGGTAACCCAGGGTGCAACAACGATCTGGGAACGCTGGGACGGTCAGAAACCTGATGGATCGTTTCAGGATGTGGGTATGAACAGTTTTAACCATTATGCGTATGGTGCTATCGGCGAGTGGCTGTACCAGTATGTGGCCGGAATTAACATTGATCCTGAATATCCTGGATACAAACACATTTTGCTGGCTCCGCACACGGGCGGAGGTTTAACCAATGCGAATGCCGAATTTGAGTCGCTGTACGGCAAAATCAAATCGGCATGGAAACTGGATGGAAACGATTTCGTCTACGAAGTAACTATCCCTGCAAATACAACTGCGACAGTTACTTTGCCAGGAGCGAAAGAAGAACTGGTAACGGTTAATTCACTGCCGTTGACCACTGAAATGAAACGTGGAATGCAGCATTCAGCAAATGAAATAAAATTGGAATTAGGTTCAGGGAATTATGTATTCCGTTTTCCTAAGGCCGGATTAAAACTGTAAAACATTCATGCAAAATAAATGATTAAAAATCGGCAAAATAGTTTGAGTTAAAATTATTTTTCAGGTAGAATAAAACATATGTAGTATTCTATCTGGAAGATAATTATGCTGTTATAATGTGAATTAAAAGTCATCAAATTTTATCCACAAGAACAAATTTGAGGTTGCGCAGTGGTTTTATTCAGTATCGAAAGTGAAAAATGTTTTCATAGCTTTATGCAAAGACTACTTTGGATTCATAAAAGAATTTTACAAATGTATTTTAATATAAATAGCAATGAATAAAGTACTTAAATTAATTGGTTCCAGAACGCTGATCACGTCAATGCTTCTGTTTTTTACTTTTATGATCGCCACTTCGGCAACATTCATTGGAAAACTTCAGGTTGAATACACCAAAACACCTATTGGTATTGATGTAAAGACACCACGCTTTAGCTGGCAGATGGCAGCGCCTGCCGGTGAACGGAATTACAATCAGACCGCCTATCAGATTGTGGTGAATGACCCGGAAGGTAAACCAGTGTGGGATTCAAAAAAGATTACGAGTGACATTTCGTTGGGAATTCTGTATGCAGGTTCTCCACTAAAGGCGACTTCGAAATACAACTGGACGGTAACTGTTTGGGATCAAAAAGGAGAAACCTCATCAGGAACTTCATGGTTTGAGACTGGGTTGATGAACCCTGATCCGAAGTTGAGCGCATGGAGTGGTGCCAAATGGATCGGCGGTGAGCCTGAGGACCTGGTCTTTTACTCGCACTACCTGGAAATATTTGACTTGAAGTACACCTTGGCAATTGAAAAGGGAAGTACTCATGCCGGATTCATATATGGCGCCAACGACACCAGGTTGATGGATAAAAATAAAAATATTTTTCAGGTTGAAAATAAAAAAAACGAGAGTTATATCAAGCTTGAATTGGATATTTCGGCAGTTGATGGAACCGAAAATGGCAAAGCGAAAATCAATGTTTACCGTGTAGGTTACAAGGATACAGATTCGCCTGAAAAACCCATTCAAAGTTTTGCTATTGCTTCGAAATTTGTAAACAACAGTAACAAAAATGCCGAACACATTATTCAGATTAAAAGCATTTTTGGACGAATCAACATTTCTTTGGATGGCAATTCTTCATTCATAGATGCTCCTACTGCTGCAGAAAAACAGATACCACCTCCAGGAGTTCCTCCGGAAGTTATGGAACGTGTAGGAGGAGGTGCTTCTGTAAATCTCAATACAATGGGTTCTGGTGGTGATGTTATTTCCTTCGGAATGCTGTGTGATATTGGATTTTCAGTTGATGCAGGTCAAAGCGCCACTTTCTCAAATGTTGAAGTATGTAATAACCGTTTTCCAAATAATACCTTGTTCAAGGAAAATCTGGGGATAACTGGGTACAAGGGAATTTATTCTGCCTTTATAGCTGATATGAACTCAGGACTCAAAATAGCTGCTGGGAAATACGTAGTTACTGGAGGAACAAAAGGCGCTTTTGTGGTGACTGACCCAAGTAAAAACTCCACTCCGATGCTGCGCACCAGATTTGAAACTGGTAATAAAAAAATAAAAGCAGCACGCCTGTATGTTACCGCCCGTGGGATTTACGAAATCTATTTAAATGGTTCAAGAGTCGGAGATGATTATTACAATCCTGGTTTGACACAATATAATAAAACACATTTTTATCAGACCTACGATGTTACAAACAGCATCAAAACCGGTAAAAATGCAATCGGAGCAATGTTAGGTGAAGGTTGGTGGAGTGGTTTGCTAAGCTTTGGTACAAACTGGAACCACTTCGGAGACAGACAGTCGTTGCTTGCTAAATTGGTTATTACTTATGACGATGGTTCATCCGATATTATTAATACGAACAGCGAGAAATGGAAATATTACAATAAAGGTCCGATTGTCTATAGCAGTCTTGATATGGGAGAAGTTTATGATGCAACTGCTGAAGCAAATATTCGTGGTTGGAGTACTGCTTCATTTGATGACAAGGGCTGGAAAAATGCCGTTGAAGTTCCATTGGAAGGTACCGCTTTCACTGGTAGTTCCAAAGAACGCAATGGCTCAGTCAGTGATTTTAACTACGACGATTTAGCATTAATTGGCCAGATTGGTAATAGTGCAGGGATATATAAAACGCTCACGGCTCAAAGCATGAAGGAAGTACGTAAAGGTGTTTTTGTTTACAATATGGGTCAAAACTTTGTCGGCGTTCCCAACATCACCTTTAAAGATGGTAATGCAGGGCGAAAAATCACCTTGCGGTTTTCTGAAATGATGTATCCCGACCAAAAAGCATCGGGCAATAATGTGGGGACACTTATGACTGAAAACTATAGGGCTGCTTTGTGCCAGGATATTTATACAATGAAAGACGGGCAACAAGTATTCCAACCACATTTCACATCACGTGGATATCAATATATCGAAATTACGGGAATTGATGAAGCGCTGCCGTTAGAGTCAGTTAAAGGGATTGCAATCAGTTCTATATTGGAACTTACTGCTGGATATGAAACCTCAAATCCAAAAGTTAATCAGCTTTGGTCGAACCTGGTTTGGTCGAATATCGATAATTTTTTGACTATTCCTACTGACTGTCCACAGCGTAATGAGCGTATGGGTTGGTCAGGCGACATAAGTGTTTTCTCGCACACTGCGACCTACCTGTCGAATGTTGACCAGTTTCTGACACGCCACATGTATGCCATGCGCGATGTGCAATCTGCTGCAGGCCGGTTTACCGATGTTGCACCGGTGGGCGGGGGTTTTGGCGGTGTTTTGTGGGGAAGTGCAGGTATCGTTGTTCCCTGGGAAGATTACTTGCAATATAAAGACTTAAGCTTATTGGAAATGCATTATCCGGCTATGGTTTCATACATGAACTATCTGGAAACTACGATTGACGCCAAAACTGGTATTAGTTCCGACGGACAATTAGGCGACTGGCTGGGTCCTCAGAACAATCAGCTTGGAACAGCCTTCCTGACGTCAGCATATCATACTTATGATCTTGGGATTATGGAAAAAGTGGCCGGAATATTGGGCAAAAACAGTGATGCCGGAAAATATAAAAGCATGTATGAAAAGAACAAAGCTTTTTTCAATACAACGTTTGTAAATGCAGATAAGAAAACCATCGGTTTAATTGGTGGAAGACGTGGTTTTGGTGGTCCGCCTGCAACCCCTGCCGAATTTAAACTGGCTGACACGCAAACTTCGTATGCCGTTGGTCTGGCAATGGGAATATTCAGTGATGAAAATATCCCCTATATGGTCAAAAATTTGGCACAAACAGTTGAACGCGAAAACAAAGATGATGAGGGCGTAGTTCGCCCAGCATATTCTCTTATGACAGGTTTTATTGGTACTGCCTGGATTAGTATTGCACTTTCTAAAAATGGCTACAGTCATCTGGCCTATAAAATATTACAAAATAATACCTATCCATCATGGTTATACTCGATTGAACAGGGTGCTACCACAATATGGGAACGTCTAAATGGTTACACCGTTGAAAAAGGATTCGGTGGAAATAATGGCATGAATTCTTTTAATCACTATTCCTTTGGAGCAGTTGGTCAATGGATAATGGCTTATTCTTTAGGCATACAACGAGACGAACCAGGTTTTAAGAGATTCATTTTACAGCCTGAACCAGATCCTACCAAACAGATGACCTATGCCAAGGGCTTCTATGACTCACAATATGGCCGTATTAACAGCAGTTGGAAGCTTGAAAAAGATATTTTAACCTATTCAGCAACAGTTCCGGCCAACACAACTGCCACCTTATATCTCCCTGCCCGTTCAGCACAAACCGTAAAAGAGAGTGGAAAAACCATCGATAAAGCCAAAGGGATTACGTTTATTAAGTACGAAAATGGGAAATCAGTTTATGAGCTTAAATCTGGAAATTACGAATTTACGACACAACAGTAAATTTTGAACGACCAGAATATGCTCTGATTTTCAAATGATATCGGATTAGGGATGGTCAGAATAGGTATCTGGATACCGTCTTATAAGATTAAAATTATGAAAATAAATAGTGGATTTTTTTTAGGCGTTCTCCTTATCTGTACTTTTTGCATTTACCTACCTGTTAATGTCAAGGGAAGATCAGTAGAAAAGACAATTGTGGTAAAGAATGTTTTATCACCCGGATTATTCTCATCAGCAAAGATTGAAGGATTTGTCGGAGCGAAATTGAAAAATTGTGTAGAAAACGGAGTAATGGACAAAAGCTATAACCTGTATGCCATTCCGTTCAAAGACAAGCTTGATGACGGAGGTGGTTTTACCGGGGAATTCTGGGGAAAATGGTTCACTTCAGCCGCATTGGCCTATGCATGGAAACCATCTGCTGCTTATCGCGACATAATTGATAAATCGGTGTCTGAATTGATAAAAGCACAAGATGCTGACGGACGATTAAGCAGCTATTCCAGAGCCTATGATTTTGGTTTTTGGGATACCTGGGGTCGAAAATATGCAATACTCGGATTGATTGCCCATTACAACCAAACTGGTGACAAGTCATCCTTAGAAGCAGCTTGCCGTGCCACTGATGCACTCATCGAAATTGCGGGAGCGGGAAAGAAAAAGCTTACAGAAACCGGACTTCAGATTATCGGGGGATTGTCATCCTGCTCTGTTCTCGAACCGGTAGTGCAAGTATATCAGCGATCAGGCAACCAAAAATATCTTGATTTTGCAAAATACCTCGTGCAACTTTGGAGCGAACCAAACGCCTATAATCCCAAAGGGCTTCGTCTGATTGAGGATGCTTTGGCCGGTGTTTATCCAATTCTCATTGCTGCGCCAAAAGGTTATGAAATGATGTCATGCTATGAGGGATTGTGCGAGTTATATCGTGTAACAGGTGAAAAGAGGCTTTTAGATGCAGTGGTCACGTTTGCTAAAAGTGTTCTGAAGAAAGAAATTATGATCGTGGGTTCCGGATCGAGTGGCGAATTGTGGTGTGACGGAGCTAATCGCCAGACTGAAATTCTGGAACAGCCCATGGAAACCTGTGTCACTGTGACCTGGATGAAGTTGTGTTACCAGTTGTTACAGCTGACCGGTGATCCGGTTTGGGCTGATAATCTGGAATTGTCGTTATACAATGCCTTGGCGGGTGCAATGATTGATGACGGGAAATGGTGGGCTTATTTTTCGCCTCTTATCGGAGAACGTATGCCTTCTCCGATGCAGGTTCCAGTGTGCGAGTCGAGTTGTTGCGTGGCCAATGGTCCCAGAGGCATGTTAATTACTCCTGGTTGGTCGGTGATGAAAGGTAATGCAGGACCGGTTATAAATCTTTACAGTAAGGGAAATTGGACACAAAAACTTGAAACTGGTACTGAAATAAAAATCATTCAGGAAACCTATTATCCCGAAGATAAAGAAATTCTGTTTCGTATTGACCTACCCAAACCCGAACGTTTTACAATGAGTCTCCGGATTCCAGAATGGAGCAAGAATACCAGACTTACAGTTAATGATGAGACGATAAACAGTCAGCAGGGAACTTATGCGAAAATTGAACGCGAATGGAAAAATGGTGATCAGATTCGACTGGAAATGGATCTCCGGGGACGAATCATCCGGGCACCTGGAAGCGTGAATGATCTGGCTGTAATGCGCGGCCCAATTGTGCTGGCTCTTGATAATCGGATGGTTAAAAATGAAAATTATAACCTCTGGCTTCTGCCCCAGGAAACTCAATGGAGTTCAAAAGATGAACTGGGTGGATTGAAGTATGTATTGCCCAAACCAAGTCTTACATCAGGTTCTCCGGAGCAATATATAGAACTGATACCTTGTTCATCTAAGCCTTCTGATGTCTGGATGGCATTTGAAGTTCCTTTCCTTTACAGGTACACGCATTTTTTTGATCATAAAAAGATTAATCTGGTCATGTGCGATTATGCGTCTGCCGGAAATCAGTATAGTGAGAAAAACCTATACCGCGTTTGGCTTCCCCAGCCACTTTTCATGAATGACATTTTTCCTGAAAATACATGGCGGATCCTATTTGGTGAAGGAGATTCCAGACCTATTGTCCCATTAAAAAAATGAGATGAAAAAATATACGGCAATTCGAAACCTACTTTTTCTCAGGCTGGTTCTTCATGGTGCCAATGCTGATTATCTTCGTTACAATTTTAATGCAAATGGAATAGCCTTTTTTGCCATAAATAAGTTTGCTATCCTGATTCAGATTAATCGAAACTAAACTAACCAAACAATAAACCAACAACAATGAAAAAACAAACGGTGCTGATAGCTGGTATTCTGGCGGTAATATTTTTTGTGGCGTGCGTGGACAATAATAAACAGACTTCGAACATAGCACTCGAATCCGGCTTTATTACCCCACCCAACTCGATTCAAACCAGTGTTTATTGGTACTGGATCTCCGACAATATTTCGAAAGAAGGCGTGATCAACGATCTTCATTCGATGAAAAAAGCTGGAATCAACAGGGCATTCATCGGAAATATCGGGCTGGATGATATTCCTTACGGAAAAATAAAAATGTTAAGCGAAGAATGGTGGGTTATTCTTCATGCTGCGCTGAAAACAGCTACCGAGCTGAACATCGAAATCGGGATTTTCAACTCGCCTGGATGGAGTCAGTCAGGCGGCCCATGGATTAAGGCAGAGGAGGCAATGCGTTACCTTACGGCTTCAGAACTGCGCGTTACCGGTCCACAGAAGATTGCCCGAAAACTGGAAAAACCGATTGCTATCTTTCAGGATGTGAAAGTGATTGCTTATCCGGCGCCAAAAGATGACAAACTTGTCCTGAATACTAAAAATGGGAAAATAACATCGTCCCCACACATAAACGATCTATCTAAAATTGTTGATGGTAATAATAAAACCTGGATCAGCTTTCCGGCAAGTAGCGAATTTGTAATTGACATGCAAGCTAATGCCCCGTTTACAGCACGCAGCCTTTCGGTTCGTACTGCCGAACTGCCGTTGAATATTACTGCTGCGATTCAGGTGAAGGAATCCAGTGGTGAATATAGAACCCTTTCCGAATTTCAAATCAACCGTTCGAATCCGGCACTCAATGTCGGTTTTGATCCATTTGCCCCGGTTGTGGTATCCTTTCCGGCAACCACAGCTACAAGTTTTCGTCTGATCATAAGAAATGCCAATTCCAACAGTGGTTTGGCTGAAGTGACATTGGCTGCATCGCCACGGGTTGAACGTTTTGCCGAAAAAACTTTGGCAAAAATGCACCCTACGCCACTACCATACTGGAAAGACTATCAATGGGCGCCACAACCGGAGGTGGACGATAAAACTACTGTTATAGACGGATCAAAAGTAGTCGACATCACACAATGCCTCACCGCTGATGGTACACTGAATTGGGATGTTCCTGAGGGTGAGTGGGTTATTCTTCGCACTGGAATGACACCGACCGGCACCGTCAACAGTCCTGCATCACCTGAAGCTACAGGTTATGAAGCGGATAAAATGAGCAAGAAACACGCAGAGAAACATTTCTACGGCCACATGGGAGAAATTCTGAAACGGATCCCCGAAGCCGACAGGAAGAGTTTCAAGGTAGTCGTACAGGATAGCTATGAAACAGGCGGACAGAACTTTACAGATGATTTCCTCGATGAATTCAAACTGAAATACGGTTACGACCCGACTCCCTACCTCCCGGTTTACCGAGGAATGGTGGTGAACAGTCAGCAATCGTCTGACCGTTTCCTTTGGGATATGCGACGTATGGTGGCCGACAAAGTGGCGTACGATTATGTGGCAGGTTTGAGAGAAGTGAGCCATAAACACGGATTAAAGACCTGGTTGGAGAATTACGGCCACTGGGGTTTTCCGGGAGAATTTTTAATGTATGGCGGACAGTCAGACGAAATAGGTGGAGAGTTCTGGAGCGAAGGAGAGCTTGGCGACATTGAAAACCGCGCGGCTACCTCTTGTGGTCACATCTACGGCAAAACAAAAATTTCAGCAGAATCGAATACCTGCGCTGGTAATCCATTCAGCCGGTATCCGTCAACGATCAAACAACGCGGCGACCGCTTTTTTGCCGAAGGGATTAACAATACGCTGCTGCACGTTTATATCACGCAGCCCTATGAAGACAAAAATCCCGGAATGAATGCCTGGTTTGGCAATGAATTTAATCGCAAAAACACCTGGTTTTCCCAGATGGATGTTTATACCGATTACCTGAAACGGACCAATTATATGCTTCAACAGGGCTTAAATGTAGCTGATGTGGCTTATTTTATTGGAGAAGATGCTCCCAAAATGACCGGAGTTACTGATCCTGCTCTTCCGGTAGGATATCAATTTGACTATATGAATGCCGAAGTCATTGAAAAATATATGACAGTTAAAGATGGGTTAATTACTTTGCCGCACGGAACTCAGTACCGGATCATGGTTTTACCTAAGTTGGAAACCATGCGTCCCGAAGTTCTGGTAAAAATAAAGCAACTGGTCAATGACGGAGCGGTTATTTTAGGACCGGCTCCCATACGATCACCCAGTTTACAGAACCAACCAACAGCCGACCAACAGCTGCAGGCAATGGCTTCCGAAATTTGGGGCGAAGTGGATGGGGTGAAAGTTAAATCCCGAAAAGTAGGCAAAGGGATGATCCTGAAGGGACTTAGCATGGAGGAAGCTCTTTCGCAGATCAATTGTGTACCGGATTGTAAATTACCAGAAGATCAGACCATTCATTACGGACACCGGACGCTTGGAACAGAAGAAATCTATTTTATAACTAACCAAACTGCTGAAACAAAAAATGTTACTCCTGAATTCAGGGTAAAAGGAATGCTGCCAGAACTTTGGTTGGCCACAACCGGATATATCCGCAACCTTCCGGCTTATGAACAGAAAGAAAATACCACTGCCGTTCCGCTCAAACTGGAAGCATACGAAAGTGTGTTTGTAGTCTTCCGCAAAAAGGCAGGCAAGGCATCTGCATCTGCGGTGGAAGCCAATTACCCGGAACCGTTACTGATTGCTGATTTGAAAGGCCCGTGGACTGTTCAATTTGATCCGCTACAAAGAGGACCGGAACAACCCGTTATTTTTGCTAGCCTTCACGATTGGACAACTTCTGGGGATGACCGCATTAAATATTATTCAGGAACAGCCTTCTACAAATGCAAATTTAAGCAAGATCAGTTTCCTGAAGGCCAAAATGTAGTTATCAACTTGGGTGGCTTTACAGCGATGGCCAAAGTTACAGTTAATGGAACTTATGCAGGAGGAATATGGACAAAACCCTATCAGCTTGACATCACTAAATTGCTTAAAAAAGGGGAGAATGAAATTCAGATTGAAGTTGTGAATACCTGGGTTAACCGATTGATAGGTGATAGCAAACTGCCTGATGAACAAAGGCATACATGGTGTCCGGTTAACCCATATACTCCGGAGAGTGTTTTGCAGCCATCCGGATTGTTTGGGCCGATAAAGATTTTGAGTGTTAAATATTAATTCCTCAACAATGAACAAGAATACAGAAAATACCTGAATTGAGTTTGTGGTTCTGTACCACTATTACTCATCAAATAAAATATGGTATAGAACCGAAGTGATTCAATTATCGCTTTGTTTGGAAATTTAAGTAATCAATTCTTTTTGATTATCCTTGGGCCCTCAGGAGAAATGAAAGGACTTGTTGCCCGTGGTGGGTTTGTGATCGATTTGAAATGAAGCGAAGATGATATACAAAAACTCACAGTTCATTCCATTCCAGTTTGGGATGCAATTGCAGGATTAAAGCCCCTGAAGAAATGACTTGTAAAGAGACCTATTTTTATGATGCTTCGTTTAAAATTGGCAATCAATTGTTACAACAACCAATCGCGGATTGTATTTTTTATCATAATATAAAATCAAATTTTGATATGTATATCCGAAAATTAACTTTATAAGACGCGAATAACAATAGTTTCTTGATTAAATTCAGAAGGTTCCTCAACTTTTAGACGAAATACATACTTTGAGCCCTAAATTGGAGATCCGCTTTATTTTAAGAGGATCAAGTCCTTGTATTATAATCAGGAGCGATGCTAATTTGTTGGTATCTACAAACAATATACGAATTGTTGATAACAGAAGAAAATAGCCTTCACTGGTTAGTTTAAAGTTCTGACTGATCTGCCGTTTTATAACGAATAGGCTTAAACAGTAGAAATTATTCTATTGTTTGAATCTTATGAATAAAAATAATTCTATCTTTACAATCCCTGACAACAAATAGAAATATGAAAACAATAGAAGCAATAATTGAAAGAGCAAAGGATGGCACATTCAGTGTGTATTGTATTACTGAGATGTTTACCGGAATGGGAAATACGGCAGAAGCTGCAAAAATGGATATGCGCCAACAAATGGATTTTTTCAAAAAGACAGCCATTGAGGATAATTTTTCTTATCCTGATTTTCTGGATGAAGATTTTGAGATTGTTTATAAATTTGATACCGAAAGTTTGCTGGAGTATTATTCAGGCATTTTATCTTTATCGGGTTTAGAAAAGATAACAGGAATACATCAAAAACAATTGTGGAATTATTTGCATCGAAAATCGAAACCACGAAAAGCGCAGATAGAAAAAATTGAAAAAGGGTTACATACATTGGGTTCTGAATTAATCGCCATTTCGCTTTAGCTCTAGCACTCTGGCAACTCCAGTTATGTACACCGAAATGTGTTTAATCCCTTCGATGTTGTCTCGCCAGAGTTCATCCATTGATACCACGTACTTTGGATGGTTGTCCCTGATTTCGGGTAAAGGAACAAACTCGCGGTCGATGGTTGACTGTCCTCCCATTTTATAGGTTACCTGAACGTAAATTTTGGCTTCATGTTTTTCTGCTACGAAACAATCCCTCCTGCCACTGGTTTGCAACTGCCTGTCCCGGTTAAAGGAAGTGGTAAGTTGTTTTGCATTTGTAATGCCTTACTTTATTATCCTGAAAGAAAATCATTAATGATTCCGGCTTTTCAGTTTGTTTCCAATTATTCCCGCCTTGCCGCCTGCCTGAACTGCTAACTGCCTGCAGGGTCGGGCATGTTTTTACCCGCATCGGGTATAATAATCTGCTGTTTGACCAGGACAGAAAAGTGCTTTTTGTGATCGACCTGGATACGGCCATGCCTGCTTTTGTTTCTTCGGATTTTGGTGATTTTATGCGAACCGCCGGAAATACCGGAAGAGAAGACGATACAGATCTTACAAAAGTCAGTTTCAACATGGAGATTTTCAGAGCTTACACCCGGGGTTACCTGAAAGAGGCCAAGGATTTTCTTACTCCTGTTGAACTGGAAATTCTTTCTTTTGGAGCAGGCCTTTTTACCTATATGCAAACGATACGATTTCCACTACCACTCGTTTGCAACGAGGTGAGGTAGAAGAACGGGAACTATGTGAAAAGGCTCAAAAGGAATTTAAAATGAGCTGTAAGGCAAGAATAGTCCCTTTTTCTGTTTACAAATCAGCTTCCTGTTAAGCAGGTATGGGCAATTCTGAAACAGGGATTCAAAAAATATTTTAGCTGGTAAATATGGGCAATTGGCAATTTTTAGCCAGGATATTAAAATCTTGGTTGCTGCTCGTTCGGACATTCCTCCATTGACGAAAAAGGCAGACACTGGCTACACAACCATTTCCATACTGGAATCACTTCAATAAGTAATCCCTGTTCCGAAATGGTTTCTTCATCATCTTTGGCGATGACTATCATTTTTTTAACTTCGATTTGTTTCGACATCTTTAGCAAGGCATTTATTTCACGTTTGCGGGTCTCAGTATCCTGCATGCTATAACAAACCTGCACCGCCAATTGTACTTCCGGGACATAGAAATCTACTTCTATGCCATGATGATAAAAATAAACATCATCGCCATACAGCCGCCGAAGTTGGATGGCTACCTGATTTTCCAGCAATGAAGTTGAAGGATCGACCAGAAAAAGATTGAGAATACCATTGTCGATAAAATAGTATTTTTTGTTTGCCTCCTTTTCGGCCAGTTTTGCACAAATATTTTCTACCGGAAATATCAACCACGACTCTTTTAGATAGCATAAATAATCAATCACCGTGTCGGTACTGATTTTTTTTCCTGATGAAGACACAACATTTGCCAATCGGTTAAATGAAGTGGGTTGCTTAACGCTTTCGGCCAATTTGCGGATGAGTACCCGCAACGCAAAATCGTTTCGTATCTGATAACGGGTAATTAAATCGCCAAAAAATATTTTTTGATAAAGGCTGCTTAACCAGCCCCGTTTTTCGGTAACCTGATTTAGTTCCGGCAAGCCACCAAAGCGGAAATAATTTTCATAAGTTTTTACGATCTCGTTACGATAGCGATACATAAAGTTCAGGTCAGTAATATCGATCCCTGACGACGATAAATACTCCTGAAATGAATAGGGATAAACATTTTGAATGATGTACCGGCCACCAAGGGTAGTAGCTATTTCACTACTAAGCATTTTCGCATTGCTTCCGGTCACATAAACCCGATAACCCTGATCGGCAAGACGGCGGGCAAATTTTTCCCAACGATCAACTGTTTGTATTTCATCGAGGAAAAATATTGGTTTGCAGTCAAACATCTCTTCATAGCAAACTTTGATACGGTCTAAATCTTCGGTAGCCAACGATGCAATTCGGTCATCCTCAAAGTTAAAATAAAGAATCTCATCTTTCGAATGTCCCGCATCCAACAGGTGGCGAATTTGTTGAAACATCAGGTATGATTTTCCGGCACGTCGCAAACCCACTAACACATAATTGAGTTTGTCCTCAAATATATATGGCCGTTTCTGAAATGAAATCTCAACTGCTTTTTGTTGATATTCAGCGATTAAAAGTTTTGCAGTTTCTTTTTCCATCTAATATTGTCGTTTATATTCGACAAATATAGCTATATATTATCGAATATAAAGGATAAAACTGTTGTTTTAATGTTTTTTTGACTGCATGGTCAACTCAAGATAAACATGTAATTTTGATCCATTAATGTCAAGATTGAACCTATAATGATGCCACCACTTTTTGCTCCACAGATTGATGCTGTAATCGA
This sequence comes from Prolixibacteraceae bacterium, assembly GCA_036834745.1. Taxonomy (GTDB): domain Bacteria; phylum Bacteroidota; class Bacteroidia; order Bacteroidales; family Prolixibacteraceae; genus Aquipluma. The sequence continues at coordinate 6,150 of DAITNH010000005.1, read as the reverse complement.
TAACCTCAAATCGGATCCGGATTTGATGAATCAAAAAATCTATCAGTGTCTAAGGGAAATTCAAGTCTCTTTAGGTTGTATAAAACCTTTTGGTGACGATGATATCAGACAAATATGGGTTGAAGTGGAAAGGGGCCCGGTGGAGGTCTTCGGCGACTATGAGGAATGCAAGGAAAGCGGGGAGGTGAACAATCTGGATGAGTTTGTAGAACTTTGGCAAGATTATTATCCCCAAAAGACAAAATGGTATAAATTTCAAACGGTAAAATTCAGGAACGATTTATTTTTCTATTTTGGCGACAAGCTGATTTTCAACATAAACAATCAGGAGCAACCAGCAACCGAAGGCAAATCTGGCTGGAATTTAGAATTTCTTGAAAACTTCGTTCACTGGCTTGCTGAAAAGATCGTTGAAGTGACTAGCCGATTCACCTCAGGCATTTTACAATTGGTATCAAAGTGGAGGCACGTTTGGCGCACATCCATGGGAAATTTGCAGGGGCGGAAACTCTACCCATATCTCGCTGTTCGTTTCAGAAAATGACGGGAAATGGGCTGTTCGTCTGGCTGGATCAAGTATTGTACGGGTAGAAGAAACGGTCCGAATGGCGCTTGCCCTGTATGAAAACAAAATTCCTTTTGAGTTGAGCGATGCAGAGCAAATTCTTGACATGGTTTCAGGAAATGACTTCATCGGAATCGTTCCTGACAATATCGTTCCCCGCTATTGTCACAGCCTGTTTCCCCAAAAAGACCGGATCATCGATTTTATGAACCTTAATTTCGAAAAGGAACTTGAATCGAAGATCATTGAAAAAACCCAATGGTATCCTTTGGATAACATCGAACTTGGCTGAATGACTATTTCCAATATCCGCTTAAAAGCTTCAACATTATTTGCTATATTTGCGACATGTAATGTAATTTTATCATGATAAAAAAGCAATAGTGGTATGTATATCCGCAAATTGACATTGGAAGATGAGAATAACGACAGTATCTTTTTATGGGGTGCACGTCAGGTAGGGAAAACAACTTTACTTGAGCAAATCTATCCGCAAGCAAGATACTATGATTTATTACAAGCACAGGAATTTGAACGGTTCCTTCGTCGGCCTTCATTGCTTCGCGAGGAGTTAGAATCGATGAAAGAAGGTGAACTTGTAATTATAGATGAGATACAGAAGGTTCCTCAACTTTTAGACGAAATACACGCTTTGATCCATAAAAAGAAGATCCGCTTTATTTTAAGTGGATCAAGTCCTCGTAAGTTAATCAGAAGTGGGGCAAATCTATTGGGAGGAAGAGCCCTGAAAAAAATACTGTTTCCCTTGGTTAGTGCAGAAATTCCTGATTTTGATCTGACCAAAGCAGTCAATAATGGGTTGATTCCGCGGCACTATATGATCAATAATCCATGGGAGCGATTTCGGGCATATATTGGAGTTTATTTGAACGAGGAGATCAGGGAAGAAGCTTTATCCAGAAATTTAAAGTCATTTTCACGTTTTTTAGAGGTTGCAGCTTTGAGCAATGGTGAAATGATTGTTTATAAAAATATTGCACAGGATTGCGGCATCGATCACCGTACAGTAAAAGATTATTTCGAAATTTTAATCGACACCTTGATCGGTTATCTAATTCCCGGTTTTACAGCCACTGTAAAACGTAGGGCAATACAGGCGCCTAAATTTTATTTTTTTGATGTTGGTATTGCCAATTATTTACTGAACCGCAAAAACATACTTCCCGGAACGGAAATTTTTGGTCATTCATTCGAGCATTTAATTATTCAGGAATTAATTGCCTATTTAGGTTACACGCAGTCAACTGAAAATATCACCTATTGGAGAACAAGTTCAGGATACGAGGTGGATGTGATTATTGGGAATGGGCGTATTGCTATTGAAATAAAATCGACTGACGAAGTAAAATCACGTCATCTAAAGGGATTAAAAGCATTTATAGAAGATTTTCCGCAAGCCAGAGCCATTGTAGTCTCTTTAGACAAATATTCAAGAATTATGAATGGTGTGGAAATTATTCCCGCAGAGCAATTTCTGAATGCATTGTGGAATTCGGAGATTATTTAATCGTTTTGTTAAAGGTCAATAGTTGTTCAGACTATCGAATTTTCTCATGGTGCAGACGAAATCGATTCTTTGATCAAAAAAATAAACAATCTTTGTTAAAAAAATCAAGATGAAACGACCATGAGAAAATCTTTCTAACACAGAAGGATAATTATTTGGGAGTTCCATGTGGCAATTTAAAAACAAGTTATAAACATGAAACGCAGCGAAATCAATCAGATCCTGAAAAATGCAAAAGCATTTATGGCTGAAAAACAATTTATGTTACCTCCGTGGGCCTATTGGAGCGTGGTTGACTGGAAAAAAAATAAAGAGGATGCTCTGGAAATCGTCGAAAACATGCTGGGCTGGGACATCACTGATTTCGGTTCGGGTGATTTCTATAACAGAGGATTATTTTTATTCACCATCCGGAACGGTAAAATTAATGTGGATAGAAAACCTTACGCCGAGAAGATCATGATTGTTGAAGAAAATCAGGAAACACCCATGCATTTTCACTGGGCCAAAATGGAAGACATAATTAACCGTGGAGGTGGAAACCTGGTCATCGAATTGTATAATTCAACACCTGACAAAATGTTTGATACCGCACCTGTACACTTTAAAACAGATGGTGTAAACCGTACCGTTGCTGCCGGTGGCAAAGTGGTGCTCAGCCCGGGTGAAAGCATTTGCCTTGAGCAGGGCATGTACCACCGGTTTTACGGAGAATCCGGGAAAGGGAAAGTACTGGTAGGTGAAGTCAGCATGGTAAACGACGACACATCAGACAACTGCTTTTATGAATCAATCGGGCGGTTCCCGGTAATTGAAGAAGATGAAGAACCTTTGCATTTGCTTGTCTCTGACTACAAAAGATTTATTTAACAGATGGACAGTGGTAAAATAATTGTTGCTGGAACCGGTTGTGCACTTGCCGACTATTTATACACTGGAGTGAGGTTTCACTCTCCTCTGTTTCTTAAATACCTTTCGCAGAAACCAGGTGATGGCGGTCTAACCCCCGGGAAACTGGTTTTCACCGAAGAACTCGAAAAATTCTCCGGCATGTCCTATTCCGCAATTAGCAGGGAGATAACCGGAGGCGAATCGCCTTCTGCATTCAACATTGGCGGCCCGGGTCTTGTTTCGCTGATCAATGCGTCACAATTGCTGGATGAAAATGAATTTGAGGTTCGCTTTTACGGTGGGGCCGGCAGTGATGACACAGCCGTAATGATTAACCAGCTAGTCAGAAAAACACCGTTAAACATTGATCATTATCAGAAAATATCGAAAAAGAAGACACCGTTTACTGATGTACTTTCCGATGTCACTTACGATAACAACCACGGAGAGAGGACTTTCATTAATAATATCGGAGCAGCCTGGGACTATTCTCCCGAACTGTTAGGCCAGGATTTCTTCAACGCTGATATTGTATGCTTTGGTGGCACTGCCCTTGTTCCCCGCATTCACGACAACTTAAGCCTCTTGCTGTCGCGGGCAAAAGAAAACGGTTGCATAACGGTTGTAAACACGGTGTTCGATTTTCGCAACGAGAAAGACCATCCTGACCGCCCCTGGCCTTTGGTCGATACTCCGGAAAACTTGCATTTAATCGACTTGCTCATCATGGATTGCGAAGAATCCCTGAAAATCAGTGGAAAACAATCGATCACGGAAGCAGCCCAATACTTTATCAGTCAGAACATTCCGGCATTAATTATTACCAACGGGGCAAGGGAGCTTTATGCCTTTTCTGATGGCAGCCTGTTCGAAAAAACGGATCTTTCCAGTTGGCCGGTTTCTAAAAAGGTGAATGAAGATTTCTTGCGCTATCCTACATCGAAAGGAGATACCACCGGTTGCGGAGATAATTTTGCCGGAGGTGTCATTGCTTCGCTGGCTACACAATTGAAATCTTTAACAGTTGGAAAATTTGACCTGACCGGGGCAATTGCCTGGGGTGTCGCTTCCGGAGGATTTGCCTGCTTCTATGTCGGAGGTACTTACATAGAAAAACGAACAGGAGAGAAATATGAAATAGTTAAAGGATTTAAAGACGAATATATCAAACAAATTTCATCGTTGTGACAGACAAACTTCCAAATAAACTGGTCATGTTTGGTGCCGGTAAAATTGGCCGCTCTTTTATCGGTCAGCTCTTTAGCCTTGGCGGCTACGAAGTTGTTTTTATAGACGTTTTTAAACCCGTTATTGATGAACTAAACCTTCGGCATGGATACAATATTGTAATTAAAGGAGAAATGGAGTCGGTCATCACTATTCAGAATGTGCGTGGCGTATTTGCCGGTGATGTGGAAAAAATTTCTCAAGAAATTGCATCAGCAAGAATTGTAGCCGTATCGGTAGGTTCAACCGGACTAAAATCCATTGCCCCGATGGTTGCCGATGGCTTAATAAAAAGATACGAAACCGCAGGAGCCACTCCACTTGATATCATCATCGCGGAAAATCTCCGGAATGCGGCAGAATTCATGCACAGCGAACTTAAAAAATTTCTGCCGGAAGGGTATCCTTTAGACGAACAGGTCGGCCTGATCGAAACAAGTATAGGTAAAATGGTGCCAGTCATGCAGAAAAGAGATATGGAAGAAGATATACTTCAGGTTTTTGCAGAACCCTATAACACTCTGATTCTCGATAAACTGGCCTTCAGGAACCCGATACCTGAAATTGAAGGATTAACCCCGAAAGACAACATAAAAGCCTGGGTCGACCGCAAATTATTTATTCACAACCTGGGACATGCTGCTGCCGCCTATTTGGGCTATCTTTCTCATCCTGACTTAAGCCTCTTGCATGAAGTATTATCCGACAGTAAATTAAAAGAGATTGTTTGTTATACCATGTTGCAGGCAGCCAACATCCTTCTAAAAAGATACCCCGGGGAATTTACAGTTGAATCGCTTACCGATCATATCGACGATTTACTTAGACGATTTCAGAACAAAGCATTGGGTGACACGGTTTACAGAGTAGGATGCGACCTGCACCGAAAACTTGGAACTGATGATCGTCTGGCAGGTGCAATCCACCTTGCCCGTGAGTCGGGCCTTCCTTACGACTTAATTCTTAAAACATTGGTTTGCGCCTGTCATTTCAGGGCCACCGACGAATCAGGAAACATATTGCCTTCTGATCGGGAGTTCGTTGAAATATATACAAATGGAATTGAGCACGTTCTGACCTCTATCTGCGGATTCGACCGAAGCGTTGATTGCAATCTGATTGATGAAGCTATTTTAATCGACAATTCTTTATTGCACGAATCCTTCATTTTCGCAGGAGATAAATAAACTAATTAACTGTTACCCGTGGATTGAGTTGAAGAAAATCGACACGTGGAACATAGCCGGCTTCGGCATTAAAATCCTTACCAATGTAATACTCCTTCAGTTCCAGAAGAAATGTTTTTCGTGAATAGGTCAAATCCAGCCCCTGAGAAAACTCTTCTGAGGAATTCATTAAGGGTGTAAAAGATTTTAAACCAAAAACTTTTCCGGCAAAAAAATCGTCTGCACTGGCCATATTATACTCCAGACCTGCCAGTCGGTTATAACGGTTGCCCGTCCAATCTGCCGGAACATCCATCTGGCAAATCCAAAATCACGCCTCAACGATTCAACGATACGTTTTCCGGGAAGCGTGTCATAAGCAATCATTGCAACGTAAAATGCTTTATCATCATACGTCATCATCACGTCTGAATGAGAAACACTATGGCCGGTATCATAAGGTAATACCATATAAAAATCAGTCGCCTTTTCAGCTTTCAGCCAGTCATCCTCATTGATTTCCCCGTCGAGTTTTATATTGCCCGTCAGTTTTTTAACCCGAATGATGAAATCTTTGTTTACCATGCTATTAATTGAAAGGCTGTCCCTTTTTGAATAGAAGGAGGCTTTTCTCCTGGTCTTATCTGCCGGTATCTGAGCTTTTAACCCGTGCGACAACATAAAAATGGCAATAAAGCTTATTGATAATGGATTCCTGAACATGTTTATTGATTAAATCGCTAAATGTAAAGTTTCCCCGTGGAAATGCAAAA
>DAITNH010000004.1:15612-42000 GCA_036834745.1 Prolixibacteraceae bacterium | reverse complement strand
TACATCGCCCACTGCCCCGTTACGGTGCTTCGCAATGATGATTTCGGCTATACCGATGAGTGAATTGTTGTTTTCGTCTTCCGTAATTCCGTAGTATTCGGGGCGGTGAATAAACAAAACGATGTCGGCATCCTGCTCGATGGCGCCCGATTCGCGAAGGTCAGAAAGTTGCGGACGTTTTCCTTCGCGCGATTCGACCGAACGGTTCAACTGCGAAAGGGCGATGACCGGAATGTCCAATTCCTTGCCAATGGCTTTCAGCGAGCGCGAAATCATACTTACTTCCTGTTCGCGGCTTCCTTTGTTGTCAATTCCGGCAGTCATCAACTGAAGGTAATCGACAATCACTGCGCCAATGTTGTGCTGCAATTTCAGGCGGCGGCATTTTGCCCTGAATTCGAAAATGGACAAGGCCGGAGTATCGTCGATAAAGAGCGGTGCGTCATCTAAAATCGCCAGCTTGCGGTGAAAGTGCTCCCATTCGTATGGTTGCATCCGTCCGTTTTTTATTTTTTCTGAACCAAGTTCTGTTTCAGAGGAAATCAAACGGTTAACCAACTGAATGGAGGACATTTCGAGCGAAAAAACGGCAACCGGCACTTTGTGTTCGACAGCCATGTTGCGCGCCATCGATAAAACGAAAGCAGTTTTTCCCATCGAAGGACGGGCGGCAACAATGATAAGGTCGGTCTTTTGCCATCCTGAAGTAATGCGGTCCATCGCAGTAAAACCGCTGGGAACCCCACTCAGTCCGTCTTCGCGTTTCGAAGCCTCTTCAATCAGAACAGCAGCCTCGCGCAAAAGTGATTTGATGGGCATCGATTCTTTCTTGATATTTCCTTCCGCAACCTGAAATAGCGCTGTCTCCGAAAAATCAATAAGATCGTCCACATCAATCGTGTCGTCGTATGCTTTGGTTTGTATTTCGGTTGAAACGCGGATCATCTCGCGCTGAATGAACTTCTGTGCAATGATTCGGGAATGGAACTCGATGTGTGCTGCCGAAGCCACTTTCGAAGTCAACTGTGTGATCATGAGCGGGCCTCCGACTTCTTCCAGCTTTTCCCGGTTTTTTAGCTCCTGGGTAACCATCAGCAAGTCAACCGGTTTTTCGTGGGTTGACAAGTATTTGATCACATCAAAGATCTTCTGATGTTCTTCCTTGTAAAAACTTTTGGTGTCAATGATGTCGGCAACTGTAATGTAGGCATCGCGCTCGAGCATGAGGGCGCCCAATACAGCTTCTTCTACTTCAATGGCCTGTGGCGGGATTTTTCCGTATTGAGCGTTGACTTGCTCAATGGTCATTTTATTTGTTTGCTGGTAATTTTTTCTTTCTCCGGCCATGTTTTTGGAATTCAAGCAATAAGATATTTGGATTTCCTGCAACTCAAATTTTGTGCAGGGTTTCAAAGGTAGAAAAAAAGGAGACCGTTTGGCCTCCTGCAGATATTAAGTTATTGACAATATTACTTCAGTTTGTCTTCAATAATCAATCCCAACACATCCCCTAATTTTCGATCCATGGCTGCAATTTGCTGCGGAACAAAGCTGGTGGCGGTCATGCCGGGAGTGGTATTCACTTCCAGAAAATAGAATTCATTGTCTTTTAGAATGTAGTCCATTCGCACAATTCCGGAGCAATCGCACAAATCGTAAATGCGCGACGAGAGTTGCTGTATTTTCCGTGTCAGTTCCGGAGAGATGCGGGCTGGTGTAATTTCGTCGGTTTTTCCTGCGGTATATTTGGCGTCGAAATCGAAAAATTCGTTTTGTGGAATGACTTCAGTAACCGGGAAAATCAGTTCCTGATCCGAAAGTTTTACCAATCCGCAGGTAAACTCCGGACCATCGATGAACTGCTCAACCAAAATGTCGTGGCTTTCTTTCATCGCCATTTCGAGCGCAGCCAAAAGTTGTTCTTTTTCTTTCACTTTGGTTACTCCGAAACTTGAACCTCCTGCATTGGGTTTCACAAACATAGGCAATCCCAGTTCAGCAACCAATTGATCGGCATCTACCTGATCGCCTTTAAACAAGCGAACCGATTTTGCCATCGGAACATTGAAATTGCGAAGGTAATTGCTACAGAAATATTTGTTGAAAGTAAGTGCAGAAGAATACACGCCGCAGGTAGAGTAGGGGATTTTAACCATGTCGAAATATCCCTGAAGTTTGCCATCTTCACCGGGCGTGCCGTGAATGGTGATGTATGCAAAATCGAACTGTATTTTTTCGCCATTTTTGCTGAATGAAAAGTCGTTTTTATCGATGGATGCGATCACGCTGTCATCTTCAAGAACTTCCCAATCCAATCCTTTCATCTGTACTTTCCAAACATTGTAGATGGCCGGATCAATTGATCCGAATACATTTTTACTGCTTTTTACCGAAACTACAAATTCGGAGGAGTCGCCACCATAAACTACAGCAATATTCTTTTTCATTTTGGAATGGGTTGAATTTTTATCTGTCACTAACTTCTTTCCGTCCGAAACTGAAAAAACGATTAAACATGGTTTTCCGCGGACGGTTTTTATTCTTATTTCTATCCGTTCGCTGAAGCGAACGGCAAAGGATAATTGCGAAACTATAGATCAGAGCGATATCCTTTGCCGTCTCATTTATGTGACGGATTGAATTACACAACTATTGGGCTTTAGCCCTAACGGACTAATCTATTCCGAAGTTACCCTATTCGAAAGGTAATTCCGCCACTTTACGATCACATTGGCCAGATCGTCGGGCAATTCTGATTCGAAAACCATTTCTTCGCCGGTTGCCGGATGCACAAAACCCAGCATTTGTGCGTGAAGTGCCTGACGCGGAATCATCTCGAAACAGTTTTTGACGAACTGTTTGTATTTTGTAAAAGTGGTTCCTCTCAAAACCTGGTCGCCACCGTAATTGTCGTCATTGAACAAAGGATGTCCGATGTGTTTCATGTGTACCCTGATCTGGTGTGTGCGTCCGGTTTCGAGCCTGCATTCCACCAGATTTACGTAGTCCAGCCGTTCGATCACCTTGTAATGGGTTACTGCGGGTTTCCCATGCTCGCCTTCAGGAAATACCGTAAAAACCTGTCTGTTTTTTAAGCTGCGTCCAATGTTTCCTGTGATGGTTCCTTCATTTTCTGCGAGATCTCCCCAAACAAGCGCAACGTATTTCCGCTTGGTAGTTTTTTCGAAAAATTGCAGCGAAAGCTTCACTTTGGCTTCGATGGTTTTTGCAATCACCAGTAATCCTGAAGTGTTTTTATCAATCCGGTGGATGAGGCCGGGCCTGGGATCGTCGGAGTTGAAAAGTGGCAATTCCTGAAAATGGTATGCCAGCGCATTGACCAATGTTCCGGAGTAATTTCCGTGCCCGGGATGTACAACCAATCCGGCTGGTTTGTTGACAACGAGCAGATGGTCGTCTTCGTAAACAATATTCAATGGGATATCCTGCGGAATAATTTTGAGTTCACGGCGCGGATAATCCATCACGATGGAAATTTCGTCGCCGGGTTTTACCTTGTAACTCGATTTGACCGGCACTGTGTTTACCAGAATTTTTCCCTCATCGGCAGCGGCCTGCAGCCTGCTTCTGGTAGCATTCTGCAATCGGTTCGACAAAAACCGGTCGATGCGCAGTAACGTTTGGCCGGGGTCAACTACTATATTGTAATGTTCGAACAGTGCGCCGTCATCGGTCTCTTCAATGTCCTCAATATCTTCAAAATCGTCAATAAAATCGTTTTCTTCAATCATCTAAAAAAATGAATTTTCGGGTTCTTCCGTTTCGGGTTTGGCCTCGAGTTTTGTGGAATCAATGGTGAGCCAAATATCGATAGAAGTTCCTCTGGCTATTTCAAATATTTCAGCGGGATCGGGACTTTGTTTCCAGATCAGGCCTTTGGTTTTCTCTTCTTCCGAAGTGAAAGATTCATCGTAAGTAACAGTTCCTAAATTCAGAAAAGCTTCCTGAATTTTTAACTGGGCTTCGGCAAGGTCATTCCCAAACAATGTTGGAACTTTGCTGCTTGTAGCATCGCCCTCGGTTCCCAGAACCAAATCGACGACCGATCCTTTTGGAATCATTTCGCCTTCCCTGACAATTCTTCCGTTCACTTTCTGCTCAAGAACGAGATTCGGGAATTCAGACGGTTTGTATTCGATGTTTCCGGCAATCAGACCTGCACCTTCTATCAGGTTGGTGGCTTGCCGGAATGATATGTCTGTAAGTTGTGGCATTGAAATCATCTCCTGGCTGACAGCGCTGAGGGTAATAAAAACGGTTCGGTATTCCTTGACTTTTTGCCCTGGTTTCGGAAATTGGTCCAGTACAGTTCCCGGAGCAGTTTCAAGAGAATACACAGAGTCCTGAATTTCAAAACGGAGGTCAATCCTATCCAAAATATCTGCAACTTCGGTACTGGTTCTCCCTTTTAAATCTGGTATTTGAACCGATTCCCCGTGATCAGTATAAATCCAAAGGAAAAACATGCCAAATAAAATTAGTAAAATGGTAATCGCTAAAACAGCAATTGCGTTTGTTATAAATATCTTGCTTTTAAAAAATTCTTTCAGAGTCATTGTTGTGCAGTATCTGTTTTGTATTCAAAGTTTAGTCGGATATTCCGGTGGCAACTTTGTTTTATATATTCTGACCGTTTATGCTTAATCCGGGAATTGATCCATTTTAATTTCTACAAGTCCAAATTTTTCAGCAAGTATCGAACTTTCTTTCATCCTTTGCTTTAACAATTCACAGCTAACAATTTCCAGTAATTCCGGAAAATCAAGATTTTCTGATTTTAGCCCAAACTGATCGAACTCAAAGTCGGAAATCGTAACAAGGATAGTTCTCATGCAAAGGTTGTTTTGTGAAAAATTTCCCCCAAAATTAAAAATATTTATGACTTTCCCGTCAGGTTCGTTTGTGACGTTGTGTTGTAATTCTGGTATAAACACAAAAAGGTAAAGAAAATTCATTCTTTACCTTCTGTATATTTGTTAGAGACCTGAAAGCTTTCGGCTATCTTTTGTGCTGAGGTTCGTCAGAAACTGTCAGTTTTTTTCTTCCTTTTGCACGACGGGCTTTTAATATCTTACGGCCATTGGCTGTTGACATTCTTTCTCTGAATCCGTGTTTGTTTTTTCTTTTTCTGTTTGATGGCTGAAATGTCCTTTTCATCGGTCAATATTTTTAGTGATAATGTTCGTTTTTATTTCGGACTGCAAAAATAGTTCTTTTTTAATATCCTGCAAATATACCTGCCGCTTAATTCATTTATTTTTTAAAGTCAAATGAATCAGCCGCTTTGTTTCGAAAAATTCTTCCTGAAAATAGTTTTGAAGGTCGTAAACCTTAATCTGTTTGCCGAATGGACTGATTTCATCTTCAAAATCACCGCCTTTGAGGTAAAGAATTCCATTTGGCAAGGTGTTTTTACTTTGACTTAAAACTTTTGTCTGCACCATTTCCACAAATCGCGGAAAAGCCGTAACGGCACGACTCACAACAAAATCGAACTTTTGTTTTACGTCTTCAACGCGTTGATGCTCCGCTTTAACGTTTGGAAGATTCAGCGCTGAGGCAACTTCTGTTACCACTTTGATTTTTTTTGCAATAGAATCGATTAACAGAAATGAAACTTCAGGAAAAAGGATGGCAAGCGGAATGCCGGGAAAACCCCCGCCTGTGCCAACATCTAAAACAGTGGTGCCGGGTTTGAACAGTATAATTTTGGCAATTGTCAGCGAATGCAGTACGTGCCTTTCGTAGAGTTGCTCAATGTCTTTTCTCGAAATAACATTTATTTTCGAGTTCCATTCTTCGTAAAGCGGGCCCAGGCGGTCAAAATTACTCAATTGCTGATCTGTCAGATCAGTAAAATATTTTCTGATGATATCCATTTTTTTGATTTTCTGTTGAACTATGATTCGTGCTCGTCGATCTCGGTCGATTCGATCATTTTGAAGAGCATTTCGCGGGCCCTGAAGAGCTGTGCTTTTACTGTGCCGAGTGGCAGCTTTAGTTCTTTTGCAATTTCTTCGTACGAGAACTCTCTGAAATAGCGGAGTTCAACCAGTATGCGGTACCTGGGTTTTAGCCGGTGAACAATTCGTCGCATCAAAACGGCTTTCTGTATTCTGATTAGTTTCTCTTCAGGATTGGGGTCGGCCGAACGTAGTTTGATCGGGGTGTCGTTGTCGCCATTGTCCTGGTTATTTTCGATCGAAACATAAACTCCGCGGCGTTTCCGAAGAAAATCGATACAATTATTGGTGGCAATTTTAAACAGCCAGGTGCTGAAGGCAAAACTTGGCGAATACTGATGTAAATTTTTAAATGCTTTTCCGAAGGCTTCCAGAGTCAGATCTTCGGCGTCGCTTTTGTTGTTCACCATTTTCAGAAGCATAAAGTAAATGGCGTCTTTATAACGGCTCATCAGTTTGGCAAAGGCCTTCTCGTCGCCTGTCAGGGCTGATTCGACCAGTAAAAAATCATACTGCGCTTTATCTGATAGCTGCGGGTTTAGTTCCATCTGCTTCTTCGGTGAATTAAATATATGGACCAAAAAAAACAACAATTAATGATTGGTTTTATCAAAATGTAAACGAACGAAGGTACGAAGATTTTTCTTTCCTTCAAACGGGTTAAAAGTATTTTAACAATAATTAATGACGTAATAAAGTAAATCAACAACACCGAAGAGAATGTGATCCAATATTCCGGATGAAGAATGTTCAGGGTAATTGTAAGTCCGATTAATACAATTTTGGTAAAATCATCCATAAACAGGTTCGATTTTTTTCCCCAGCTCAGGTTTTGTCTTATCTGAACTGTTTTCTTCAGCAATTTGATGTGGTCCCCACGGTCGTCTTCAATCTGTTCACGAACTGCAAGTTCCGGGTTTGTGCTTATTTTAATCCTTCCGTTCTTAAAACTTTCATTGAAAATCAGTTCGAGATTGGCGAAATTCAGGTTCAGTTTGTGCTTGAATCCCTGGGTGTCAAAATACATTGATTTTCTGAAAAGAACATTGTTCTCGCTGAATACAAACGGTTTGCCTGCAAGTACGCGCGAACCGCTGATCATGAACTGGCTGAAAAGTTCCAGCCGGCAAATCAGGTTGCTAAATCCTTTTTTTCGTTCAACATTGGAATAGGCAATTACCGCATCCGTAGTATCATCGAGCAGACCGTTGAGTTTTGACAACCATTCCGGGCTGACTGGTACCGAATTGGACGTGATTTGAACGATCCATGGCGAGGAAGCACCTTTTAACCCGATGTTGATGGATTGTTTTTCAATGAAACGGGTTTCCTGGCTCAGGCTGGTAACTTTTAGACGTGGACTAGTTTCGGCCAGTATGTTCAAAATGTGAAGTGTATCGTCTTCGGAAAATTCATCGATCACCATGATCTGATAGTCAGTAAAAGACAATTCCGTAAATTTTGTCATCAGTTCGCGGATCCTTGCTTCCTCATTTCTCAATGGCAGAATAATCGTTACCTGATTGGGTTCCGTTTTGTAATCTTCTTTTTTGTGTAAGACCAATTTGAGGTAAACCCCCAGCAGAAAATACATCTGTACGATAAATGCTATTAAGAACAACGCTACCAGTACCATGTCGCTGATAGTGAGTATTTGAAAGTTAATGAGCTCCACTTCTGAGTTACTTAGTTGTTGAAATATTAAACATGTTGTTTTTGCCGCGACAAAATTAATAAATCGGTTGATTTTTTATGCCTGAATTTTAATTATAATTAACAGGAAGCCTGCTGTTTCTTAATCTCGTCATTTCAGTTTAATACCTATCTTTGGGCACTCAAGAAAAAATGAATGAATGCAATTTGAACTGAAACATACAGCCGCCGGGAGCAAGGCCAGGGCGGGTCATATCACTACTGATCACGGAAACATTGAAACGCCTATTTTTATGCCTGTCGGGACGGCTGGTTCGGTCAAGGGAATTCACACCCGTGATTTGAAAGAAGATATCAAGGCACAGATAATTTTGGGGAATACGTATCATTTGTTTCTGAGGCCGGGATTGCCCATTATTGAAGAGGCTGGCGGATTGCATAAATTTAATGGTTGGAATGGCCCGATTTTGACTGATAGCGGTGGTTATCAGGTTTTTTCGCTGGGCGATATCAGGAAACTCAGCGAGGAAGGCGCCAAATTTCAATCACACATCGATGGTTCTTCGCATTTATTTACTCCTGAAAGGGTTATGGATATTCAGCGAACCATCGGAGCTGATATTATTATGGCTTTTGATGAATGTACCCCCGGCGATGCTGAATTTGAATATGCCCGTAAGTCAATGGAAATGACCCAGCGCTGGCTCGACCGCTGTGTCAATCAGTTTGAAAAAACTTCGCCAAAATATGGACATTCTCAATCGCTGTTCCCAATTGTTCAGGGAGCTGTTTATCCTGAATTGCGCGAAATTGCTGCACGAAATGTACTTCAGTATAATAGCGATGGTTATGCCATTGGAGGCCTTTCAGTTGGCGAATCAGAAAAAGACATGTATGCCATGATTGAAGTGGTAAACGAAATACTTCCGGAGAACAAACCACGTTATCTGATGGGCGTTGGCACTCCGGTTAATATTCTGGAAGGAATTGATCGGGGAATTGATATGTTCGACTGTGTGATGCCAACCCGTAACGGACGAAACGGAATGCTGTTTACGCAGAAAGGAATTATGAACATGCGGAACAAAAAATGGGCGGACGATTTTTCACCGGTCGATGCGGACGGAACTTCGTTTGTTGACCACCATTACAGCAGGGCGTTTTTGCGACATCTGGTCATCTCGGGCGAAATGCTGGGCGCACAGATTGCCAGCCAGCACAACCTTGCCTTTTACCTCTGGCTGGTTGGCGAAGCCCGCAAACATATTCTTGCCAATACATTCAAAAGCTGGAAAGATGAAA
The DNA here is from genome assembly GCA_036834745.1 of Prolixibacteraceae bacterium. Lineage (GTDB taxonomy): Bacteria > Bacteroidota > Bacteroidia > Bacteroidales > Prolixibacteraceae > Aquipluma. Next base: position 33,061 of record DAITNH010000004.1, on the reverse strand, counting down.
TGGTTCAGCAACTTAGTGTAAGGTTATAATCTTTTAATTTATGCTGCATAAAATTGATTTCTATATAATTAAGAAGTTCCTCGGAACATTTTTTTATGCCATTGCATTGATCATCAGTATATCAATTGTGTTTGATGTATCAGAAAATATTGATGATTTTATGTCGAAGGATGTTCCGCTGAAAGCAATTGCTTTCGACTATTACCTCAATTTCATTCCCTATTTCGCCAATTTGTTCAGCGGACTTTTTACATTTATTGCAGTAATTTATTTTACCTCGAAACTGGCATACGACACTGAGATTATAGCCATTTTGTGCAGTGGGGTGTCGTTCAACAGGCTCATGAGACCATACATGGTGGGAGCGGCGGTAATTGCTATTTTTTCATATTTGCTTGGAAATTATGTCATTCCTCCGGCCAATATGAAAAAAGTAGAATTCCGGAACAAGTATATCGGAAGCCGAACCCCGGGCCTCGAGCGCAATATTCATCGTCAGATTGAACCGGGTGTGTTTATTTACATGACGAATTACAATGCCAGCAACGATGTGGGATATAAATTTACCATCGAAAAATTTGAGGAACGGAAGCTGGTTTCAAAATTAACCTCAGAATACGTTAAGTGGGACCGGGAAAAGAAGAAATGGGTGATTCACGATTATTCCATCCGAACCATCGACGGATACAAGGAAACTGTATCAAAGGGTGTTGAAATAGATACTACTCTCAATATGACCCCTGAAGATTATCAGATTGTTGAAAATATTGTGGAGACCATGACTTTGCCTGCACTCAATGCTTCAATAGACAACCTGAAACTCAGGGGAGTAAATACAATTGATTATGAAATGGAAAAACACAGGCGCAGGGCAGGACCTTTTTCTGCATTTATTCTGACTATCATTGGCGTTTCTCTCGCTTCACGGAAAATCAAGGGAGGAATTGGTTTTCATCTTGGGCTGGGTTTGTTGCTGAGTTTTTCGTACATCCTTTTCATGCAGGTTACAACCGTATTTGCTACCAGCGGAACGCTTGCGCCCTGGATGGCAATGTGGATTCCGAATATCCTTTATGGGGCGTTGGCATTTTATCTGTACAGGCGGGCTGCGAGGTGATGTTATAAAATTCAAACTCATAAGAAAATAATTCAAAAACAAATAAACAAGCGAAAAAGCCTATTTTATAACAAATGTTTTATAAAACATGTCAGGCAATAAAAAAATGATAATTTTGCCCACCGAAAACAACGTTTAATTGGTATTTGAATAGGAGAAAACTCCATTCCCTCAGATTATTTTAATCAAAAAAACAAATTCTATGTCACTGAGAAGAAACATTTTAGATCTTCGGAAACGAAAAGATGAGGTTCGGAAAGGCGGAGGAGATGAAGCCATCGGCAAACAGGCTGCCATGGGCAAACTAACGGCAAGAGAACGTATTCTTGCTATTGTTGATGAAGGTTCATTTCATGAATATGATATGTTCGTTGAACATGCTGGAACTGACTTCGATATGGGCGGAAAAGTGCTGGCAGGCGACGGGGTGGTTATCGGTACAGGAACTATTTACGAATCGCCGGTTTGCCTTTTTGCACAGGATTTCACTGTTGCAGGTGGATCATTGGGCTTGTCGCATGCCCGTAAGATTACCAAAATTATGGATCATGCCCTCAAAATGCGTGTGCCTTTGATCGGTATTAACGACTCGGGTGGCGCCCGTATTCAGGAAGGGGTTAATTCACTTGCCGGTTACGGCGAGATATTTTTCCGTAATACACTTTCTTCAGGAGTTATTCCGCAGATATCAGTTATCCTCGGGCCATGTGCCGGTGGTGCAGTATATTCGCCAGCTTTGACCGATTTCGTTTTTGTGGTTGAAAATATCTCGAAAATGTTCATTACAGGTCCAGCGGTTATCAAGAGTGTTTTGGGCGAAGACATTTCGATGGAAGCGCTTGGGGGAGCCCGGGTTCATGCCGAAATTACCGGAAATGCACATTTCTTTGCACTCAGCGAAAAGGAATGTTTCGAGCAGATTAAAACTTTGATCACCTACATACCTTGGAACAATACGCAGAAAGCCAAAACTTTCCCTGTAAAAGAGCCAAAATCGAAATATAAAATCCAGAATATCGTCCCTGCCGATGCCCGTTTGCCTTATGACATTCGTGAAATCATCAAATCAATTACTGATGGTTCGGAGTTCTTCGAAATTATGGAACTGTTTGCGGCAAACATTGTAATTGGTTTTGGAAGAATGAATGGCGAAACCATCGGTTTTGTTGCCAACCAGCCAAAAGTACTTGCAGGTGTGCTCGATTGCGACAGCTCTGACAAAGCAGCCCGTTTTATCCGTTATTGCAACGCTTTCAATATTCCGATCATTACCCTCGAAGATATGCCAGGTTATTTGCCAGGTGTCGATCAGGAACATGCCGGTGTAATTCGTCACGGTGCAAAAATTCTGTATGCATATTCAGAAGCAACTGTTCCAAAAATCACTGTAATTATTCGCAAAGCATACGGCGGAGGATACATTGCAATGAATTCGCGCCATTTACGTGCCGATTTTGTATTTGCATGGCCAATGGCAGAAATTGCCGTAATGGGGCCTGAAGGTGCTGCCAATATTGTATTCCGTAAAGAAATTGCAGAAGCTGAAGATCCGGATGCAATGCGCCAGCAAAAAATTCAGGAGTACAAAGATAAATTTGCAAATCCTTATGTAGCAGCAGCCAAAGGATACATCGACGAAGTGATCGAGCCTCAGGAAACCAGAAAAATCCTGTTGCACGCGCTTCGGATTTCTGCCAGCAAAGATGTACAGGGACCTTCTAAAAAACACGGACTTCCACCATTTTAATCAAAACCAAAGGATTATGGCAGAACAGGAAAAATCACAGATAATTATTGTACATAGTGCTAAATATCAGACTACTTATACCAAGAAGTACGAAAATAGAAAAGTCTGGGTGGAACCGAATCTTAATCATATAAATTCGTATATCCCCGGAACGATCATCGACATTTTGGTGAAGGATGGCCAGAAAGTAGCTGCCGGACAAAGTATTCTGATTTTGGAGGCAATGAAAATGTACAACGATATAAAAATGCCTTTTAAAGGAAAAATTGTGAAGGTGTTTGTTGAAATTGGTCAGAAAATACCAAAGAATTTTCTGATGATTCAAATTGAACCTTTGGATTAAAGATTTTCAGAAGTCATTTTGATTTTTACATAAATTTAAAAGAGTGTTTCCAAAGTGGAGACACTCTTTTTTTTATTCATAGATGTGATATTTAACAATTTTGATATTAATCAGACGAATAGAAATTTAGCAGTTGAAGTAATTCTTGGACAATTGGGTTTAGAATATATGGCCGGTGATATGGCATCAAAAAATATCTTTAAAAAGTTATTAAAAAGTACAACAGGTTATGTAAATTTACAAAATATTGAAACTTCGAAAAAACTTTCAAACAATTGAAAATGAAACAAACATTTTTTTATTGCTTTTTAATAACAGCATTTTTAAGTACAGGAGTAAAAACTTATGCCCAAACCGAAAAAGGGAAAATCTTGCTGGGCGGGCAAAGTAGCCTGGAGTTTACTTCGTTTAGTTCTAAATGGGAAACTGATAGTGGAAGTGGTGACAATGGAAAAACCAGAGCACTGGACATTACTCCGCAGGTAGGTTATTTTATCGCCAACAATTTTGCTGTTGGTTTGGAAATGCCGTACAACTATTCCAAAGAAATTGACGGCGATGATTCGTATACAACTTCTTCCTTTACTGTTGTCCCATTTGTAAGGTATTATTTCGGTAAATCAAATCTAAAACCATATTTACATGGTGGTATCGGTCCTGGTTGGGGCAAAACAGAAATAGACTATAATTCAATTTCAGATCCGAATTTTGTTTTTGATCCGAATTTCTCCACACACTTGTTAGCATACGAATTAGGTGGAGGAATAGCGATATTCCTTAACGATCTTGTTTCTCTTGAATTTGGGTTAGGTTACGCTTCTGCCTCAGTCAAATGGTTCGACAAAAACGACAAAATGAACCGGAAAAATACAGCCAACGGAATTGGTGCAAGTATAGGAATTGTGGTGAGCTTGTAAAATATGAAAGGAAGCTACCCATTCACTGTAGCGACTTTGAATGTATTTTTATAGTCACTGGTTTAGTTTAAACTTTTTCCGGAGTACGGCAATTCATTCTGTCAGTGAAGCCTTGTTCTTCCGCGAAGCAATGGGATTTTCAGCACTTCTTCCACATATTGAAAATAGTAATAAAGCTTGTGTTCAATTTCCATCGGGTAGTTTTCCAGTGGATCGTATTCGATTGGGGAGCCCAAAACCCGTGAATAGCGCGAAGACATGGATTTATAGTTCCATTCATCAACATATTGACGGTTCCAGTTTTTGTAATAGTTGATGCTGTGATACTGTGCGGGTGAATTTTTAAGCAGGTACCAGGTCTCAAATCCCGAATCGAAAACAATCAGTTCATATTCAGTGCTGTCCTCGGGCGTAATTTCAGGGGTAGCCGCTTTGTGCAATGGTTGTTGCACATTACAGGCTGCTATCATCAGGAAAAAGACGAAAGGCAGGACATGGTTTTTAATATTTGTTGACATACCGTTCATTTCCGAAGTTATACTCAAAATCAATACCTATTGTTGCAATCGAAGAGCAGTTGCAGATACTTGTTTTGCTTTGCAGTAAAAGTAAAAAAACCTTTCATGGCAAGCCAGTGAAAGGGTTTTTCGATCTATTCAAATATTCGTTTTGAAATCTTATTCAGGTTTTGGTTTAAAAATAATATCCACCACATCAGCTTTTGATACAAACGATTTTACAAATTGCTGCACTTTGGCTGTTGTCATGTTTTCAAGGATTTTCTCATAGTTTTCAGGAGCGGTCGTATTTACGGAATAGGTGTAATAGCCGTTCAATGCCTGCATCCAGTAATTGTTGTGCAGTTTCGATTGTTCCCTGTTTTTCTGGAGGTTTTTCACCGCTTTGTCCAGATCTTCAGCAGTCGGACCTTCCGCGGTGATTTTGTCGATTTCGCGGTAAATGATTGATTTCAGGTGCTGCGCTTTTTCCTGATCGGTATCGAACATCAATCCAAGGCTTTTTTCTTCTTTCGGAAATTTAGCTGAATTGGCAGAAACACGAACGCCATAAGTTCCGCCTTCTTTTTCGCGGATCTCTTCGGTGTAGCGAAGGTTCAGAATGTCGCGAAACAAGGTCATAATCAGGTTCTGTTCAGGAGTAAATTCCATTTTTGCATCAAAATTAATTGAAACTGTTGCCTTTTTTACTTCCAGTGGAATTTCAATCTCGCGGACGGTTTTTCCTTTTGGCCCTTCAACATTACGGTCAGTCCATGTTTCTTTCCGGGGTAAATTGGTCAACGAGCCAATGTATTTTTCGGCCATTGTCCGCGCAGTTTCTTCATCTATATTTCCAACAATGAAATAGGTATAATCACCGGCGTCAGCAAAACGATCTTTATAAATAGTTTCAATTTGTTCTATCGAAATTTCATTGAACAATTCCGGAGTTATCAGCTTGGTGCGTGGATTTTTGCTTGTCAAAATCAGTGAAAGTGAGTCGCTCATTATTTTCTGCGGATTGTTGGCCATGTTTGCAACATACGCTTTCAGACGGCCAAGCATCGCTTCATAAGCTTCATTGTCGAATCGTGGATTTTCAAATTGCAGGTAAAGCAATTGCATCAAAGTTTCAAAATCTTTTGGTGTACTCGATCCGCTGAAGGTTTCATTCAAATCAGACAAACCCACATTCAGGCTTACTTTTTTACCTGTCAGCGCTTTTTTTAGGGTAGTTGCATCGTAATCGCCAACACCGAATGATCCGATAAACTGGTTGAGCATCAATGCCGAAGCTACCTTATCGTCATTTACTTTCGAACTTCCGCCATTACTTTGTGCGATCAGCGAAACCTGGTCTTTCTCATAGTCAGCCTTGCGAAAAACTACCTTGGTTTCGTTCCCCAAAGTCCATTCGATCGCTTCAAAATCGGGAAGTTTTTTAGTGTTTTTTACTTTAGAGCCAACAAGTTCCTTTTTGATCAGGTTGGTCGAAACGGCCTCTTCTGCATAGGGCTCAATCTGGCTGTTGTCAATACTTTCCATCATTGCAAACGCCTGTTCTTTCGATAAATGTTTTGCTTCAGGCTTATCAGGCCCCATCACAAGGATAACGCGGTTTTCAGGAGTCATCCATTGTTTTGCCTTTGCCGAAATTTCTTCAACCGAAATGGTCGGTAATATTTTCTGAATAAATTCCCAATCAAAATCGATGGAAGTTAGTGGTTCTCCATCGATATAATAAGATTTAAAATCCATTGCATACTGGTCGTTAATGATTTTATCGCGCTGTTTGTAACGACTTTCGTAGGAAGTCAGCATGTTGGTTTTTGCCCTGTCGAGTTCGCCTGAAGTGAAACCATGTTGGTAAATTCGTTTTGCTTCGGTGTAAATAGATTTAAATGCAAGATCGCCCTGATCAGGTTTTGAAGTTGCCTCAATCGTCAACATCTCATATCCATTTGCAAAGAAGCTCCCATAACTTATGCTTCCCATTATGAAAGGCGGTACTCCTTTCTGCAGCAGTTCGTTAATCCGGTCACGGGTCATCATGCCAAACAGGGACTGAATTGTTTTTTCGCGCAGATAGTTCATATCCTTTTCTGCTGGTTCAGCCGCTTTGTGCTTGATAAATAAATTTACCTCATAACTATCAGCCTCTTTGTCAGTTGCCAGTACATATAATGGTTCTTTGTGCTCCGGAACTTCATGAAATTCACGTTTTGGAGGATTTTGTACGGCTTCAATTTTAGAAAACAAGGCTTTCACTTTTTGCTCAACAGCATCAACGTCAATGTCGCCCACAATTGCAATTGCCTGCAAATCGGTGCGGTACCAATCATGGTAGAATTTACGGAGCGTTTCGTATTTGAAGTTTTTAATCACATCCAGATCGCCAATTACATCACGGTTCATGTATTTTGACCCATTCAGTAAAACAGGTATCCATTGCCGCATCATCCTGAAATTTGCATCACGACGGGTTCTCCACTCTTCACTGATTACACCTCGTTCGGCATCAATTTCTTCATCGGTCAGCAGCAAATAATCAGCCCAGTCGGTCAAAACCAGCAAACAAGTATCAACCAGTCCTTCGTGTTTTACCGGAATGTCGCTAAGGTTATAGACCGTTTCGCCAAAACTGGTGTAAGCATTTATGTTACGGCCAAATTGGACTCCATGTTTTTCGAGCGTGTTGATAATCCCTTTCCCGGGAAAATGTTTGGTCCCATTAAAGGCCATGTGTTCCAGAAAATGCGCCAGACCGTTTTGGTCGTCGTTTTCGAGCAAAGCGCCTACATTTTGAATAATGTAAAAACTTGCACGTTCTTTGGGTTCTTCGTTGTGGCGGATGTAATAGGTCATCCCATTTTCGAGCCGTCCGATCCTGGCAGCCGGATCAACAGGAGCAGGTTGGTTGAGAATTCCCTGACTAAAAACAATTCCCGATAACTGCATCAGGCAGATGAACAGTAGTAATCTGAATTTGATCATGCGTTTGTTATTTGGTTAAATTTTTGGTTGAACTTCATTACGACAAATTCTACATAATTCGCTTGTCATAATATGAACAAATATGTAACAAACAAATGTAAAGAATTACATTCAGGATAGAGTTATTTTTTGTTAATGAGAATTTAATTTCGAATTCGCCCAATTCCCAAATTTGCGCCGGAATCAGGAAATCAATTCTTGATTTTACGCCGAAATGAATTCAAATTATTTGAGAATCTTTTTTTGCCTGAAAAGCTATTTGTTGAACCGATATCCTTTGCCGTTGACTTCAGTCAACGGTTTTAATAAGATAAAAAGACTGGGCTTTAGCCACAGCATTTTGGGCTGAAGCCCTGAATCGCTATTCAATTTCAATCCGTTGCCTAAAGGCAAACGGCAAAGAATAATTGATTCAAATACTATGTAGGCAAATAACCGGATATTCGTATTAAATTAATAGCGATACGAGTATGTTGTGCCGGATATTATTCCTGAAGAATTTTTGCCGTACAGAATAAAAAATCCACGCTGCTTCTTCCCTGTTCCCTTATTCCTGAAATATCGAAACTGTAATCGTTCTAATATTATTCCTGCTTCGGATCCATTACTTTGCCAATAAACAAAATAGCCTGGGTGTCTTTTTCGCGGATTGCAAATACAAACGGATGATCGGCACGGAAAGAATTGTCAACTGGCATTGAAGTTACACCCACTGTAATTCCGGTTACAGCCGCAGCTTCGGTTCCCCGCTCGTCAACTTTGATATATGTTTTGTGCATCACTTCCGAAATAACCAATTGGGCTGCTTCTGAAATTCCACTCAGGTTGGCTTTTGCATCGTCGAAAGCGTCTGTCATTCCGAGTGCTGCAAGTTCATCTTTCAGGCTGTTGTCAAATTTGAACTCGAATTTGGGAAGAAAAACTTCTTTTTTCTGCTCTGTCATTTTCGAAATCCAGTCGTTCACATTTTCCGGATTCAGGAGTGAAATTACATCATCCGTCTTTTTACCCGTTTCAGGTAAAAAAATCAGCATCGAATATTTGCCGCTACCATAAGGCATTTCGAGCAGTTGAAAACTTTGATGACTGTAATAATTGAATGGTTTTTCGATCTTCATTGTTGGAGTTTGAACCACTGCGTTGTCTTCTTTGGTGAAACTCATGGCGGCTGTAACTTTCGTATCAAATTGATATTTCCATTCACCGTTAAAATAAATGGCATTCAGCAGGTACATGATGTCTTCTGCTTTTACCTGTTCTATTATCTTGTCAATCTTCCCCTTGGTATTGGTATTCACCCAACCATTTACCGTATTCAGGGTTTCTGTGGTTTTTGTAAAATCGAGCCCCGCAATTTCAGCCTGATAAAAATTCTGGTTGGTAGTTTTGAAAGCGTCTTTTACAGGGAATGTATTCCGGTAGAAAATGGCATTTGAAATAGACAGTTCCACTTTCGGGTCGTGGCTGATAAGCGCAGCTACCAAATCTTTGTAACTCTGGTTGATATCTTCGGGAGTCATGCCTGCTTTGTGCAGCATTTGCTCCATCTGTGTTTTTGTGTTGCCTTCCGTTCCGTTATACACCATTGCCAAAGCCAGCGAGACGCTCATTGGCGAAATCATGGTATTCTTTGGTTCGTCCAGCGAAGCATTTACTTTCTTGAATAATTCGAAACCAAACTGGTTGTCGGCTGCAATAATTTTGGCCGATTTTTCATTGGGCGTCAGATTCGTAACCTGTGGCTCGTTCTCAGCCTGATTGCAGGCGAAAAGAAATGTGAGCAGTAACAGAGAAATTATTCGTTTCATGGCATGAATTTTTAAAGTTATATTTCCAAGACGTTAAAACCTGATAATTGGTTGCGCTGAAAAAACATTGGTAAAGGTAAGCAATATAAAAAAATCGGTGACGCAACTATTTCGATTGTCAGAACATCTAATTGAAAACTGAACTGCCAAAGTCAATAAATCGGGGGTGAATGAAAGTTTAAACGGCTCAAACTATAAATTATTGGATTAATTTTGAGTGATCAGAATAAATGGATTAATTGGAAGATTTTAAATCGATAATATCCGATTGTATTGCCGGGAGCCGGAAAGCTCAGGCAAAGCTTTATCATCAGTTCGCTCCGAAAATGTTCGGTGTGTGTTTGCGTTATGCCAAAGATGCAACCGAGGCTGAAGATAATCTTCAGGATGGATTTATCAAGGTCTTTACCAATTTGAAGTCGTTCCGTCACGATGGTTCTTTTGAAGGTTGGATGCGGCGGATCATGATCAATGTTTCGCTGGAAAAATTAAGAAAGCAACACCTCATGTACCCGGTCGAAGATGTTTCGGTGTATGATACTATTAATTTTTCGGACGATGTGATTGCAAAAATTTCGGCGGACGACCTTGTGAAACTGATTCAGGAATTGCCCCCGCGCTACCGGCTGGTTTTCAACCTTTATGTGATTGAAGGCTTATCGCATCAGGAAATAGCCAAAGAAATGTCGATCACGCAGGGAACCTCTAAATCGAATCTGGCGAGGGCCAGGGAAATAATGAAAAAGAAAGTTCACGAGAACTTCGGTGAAATAAATGCCCAAAACAATTATACGGCATGAAGAGAGATGAAAATATAGACGAGTTGTTCCGCGAAAAGCTTCGGAATTACGAGCAGGAACCACCAGCTTATTTGTTGCAGAATGTGCTTGATGGAGCTGCCGGAGCCCGGCGGAACCGAAAAATAGTTTTTTGGAGGGTTGCCGGAGTAGCCGCAGCAATACTTCTGGCTTTTGTGGCTGGATGGCAAATGCAACACATGAACAGCGAAACGGCGAAACAGCAGGTGGTCGTTGGCCCGAATTCTTCTCCGGAAATACAAACTACAAAACAGTTTGCTCCTGAAGGTAAAATAACTTTGGATAAGATTCCGGAAACTGGGTTGGCCAGGGATGAAAAATCATTCAAATCTGCATCTGATAAAGATTTGCAGCTTGCCAGCCGAATCAGTTCTCAGGAAAAGAAAATTACCAACGAACCAATATTGTATGCCCGCTCGGCTGAATCAACTTTGCTTCATCCGATAAAAATTCTGAGACGGACAATAATCGGCAATGATCAATATGCAAATATTTTGCACGAAATGAAGATGAAGGATGAAAATATTGATCGGTTGGAAATGACCATCGATCAGCAGATTATAGCGCAAAACCAACAGCAATTAATAGCGCAGGCTGAAAAGCAGAAGAACGCTCGCTGGTTGGTTGGTGCGCAGATTTCGCCTGCATTCAATGTTTCGGGCAGCAGCCATTCGCAGGTTTATGCCAGTAATATGCTGAACTCTGCCAACAATCCCGTTGATATTGGCGGTGGAATTTCAGTGGAATACAAAAAAGGCAAACGTCTGAGCGTGCAGAGTGGTGTTTATTATTCAGGTTTGGGGCAGGCTTCAGGAAATTCAGGCCGCTCATCAGGAAATAGTGATTATATGTTTGCCAGTGCCGATCGTGGCGCTGAGTACTTTAATACTTCGGTAAATATTGACACCAAATCGAGCAAAATGATGATGAACAGCGCCGCCGGAGTGATTGAATTCAGTAGTGTTCCATCAGGAATAGTTTTGGGCGCCAGTCTCGATGAAAAAACGATGGCATCGAACGCCGTGGTTGTTTCTGATGCCCGTTTTATCCAGAACTTTGAATACATCGAAATCCCGCTTTATTTGCGATATACCATTATCGATTCCAGATTTGATGTTGAAATGCTGGGCGGTTTCAGCTCAAATTTATTGGTTGGAAATGAAACTTTTATGGAGAGCGGTGACGGCAAAAGCCTTGTTGGTAAAACACAGGATATGCAATTGCTGAATTACAGCGGAACACTTGGCCTTGGCTTCAAATACAGTCTGTCAAAACGCATTTTCCTGAATGTGGAACCACGCGTGAAATATTATTTGAATTCGCTGAACAGCAACTCGTCGGTTACTTACAAACCATACACCATTGGCGTTTTTACCGGGTTGAGTTATGAATTTTAGAGAAGTGGTCAGTGTTCAGTCACAGTGTTCATGGCTTCGCGTCATAAAGTTCCTTGATCGCTGATTTCTCGAATTCTTCCTTTTCTTTCTTCTTTTCCATTGACTGCAAATTTAATCGTTATTAATTGCAGACACAGTTTCATGAATAGTCTCTTGCCTGGAGTTTTGATGAGTTATTTTGACAAGATCCACCACCTCCCCATAATAAATTTCCACCCCGCGCAACCTTTTCTTCTGTGGTCCCATCTTCAAAACAGTACGAAAACCCAAACAGAATTCAATTGTCATCAGGAAATAAAAAACTTAAAAACCAAAATCAAATGAAAAAAATTCTGATACTGCTTTTATCAGCCTTGTTCCTTGTTCCGGCTTTTGCACAAAAAGGCAAAAAGGACATTGTTTACCTGAAATCCGGAGCGATTATTAAAGGCGAACTGATAACCAACGATGCTGAAATTGTGAAAATCAATTCATCAGGAAATCAATGGGTATTCAAAAATGAAGAAGTTGACAGTATTTCGAAGTATTCAAAAGTTAGAAATGAACCGGGCATTACCCAGGATTATTTCTTCGACACTTCGATGGGTGTTTTATTGGGCAACTCCGGAAATAACCAATCGGCGCCATTTTCGTTTATGTCGTCGGTCAATTTCAGGATAAACGGGAATTTTTACGCTGGAGCTGGCCTTGGAGCTGAATTTTTTGAAGAAAGCTACTTGCCCGTTTTTGCACAATTTCAGTACAAATTCAGGGACACAAAATTTACCCCTTTTATTAATTTACAGGCTGGATACCAGGTTCCGATGGAGGATGGAAATCGCAATCAATTAATAACTTATGATTATTCTTCATCATCCTATTGGCCCTATCCGCAAAACAATTCGAAGCTCAATGCCGAAGGTGGTTACCTCATTAATCCGTCCATCGGTTTTCAGCGGTTTACCTCCGATAACTTTGGCTGGTTTTTTTCGTTCGGGTACCGCTACCATCAACTGAATTATTCGGGAGAAAATGGATACAAGCTCGAAACCAACTTTTCGCGCTTGTCACTGAAAATCGGATTCATCTTTAACTAACCACTACCATGAAACAAACTAAGAATATATATGCCGTACTGTTGGTAATCTTATTATTTGCAACGGCTTGTACCGACAAAGTATATGAAACATTTATGGCCAACGAGCCTGTTTACCTGAGTTATGAGGATTTGCGCTCGGCAGTAAAAATGACCACAGCCCGTGAAATGAACAATCCCGGGAAAATCTATTTCAAGGACCAGTACATTTTCATCAACGAAAAGATGAAAGGTGTGCATGTTTACGACGTGAGCGACCCAGCCAATCCGCAAAATAAAGGTTTTATCGAGATTCCCGGAAATGTTGACATCGCCATTAAAGACAATATTTTGTATGCCGACAGTTACATCGACCTCGTTTCGATTGATGTTTCAAGTTTCGCAAGCATCAAAGAAACTGGCCGTGTAAAGAAGATTTTCCCTTATACTTTACCGACTTACGACACCAAATACCCACTTGCCAAATTGGATGAAACAAAGGGAGTAGTAACCGGCTGGGAAGTGAAAAGTGTTCGTCAGGAACTTGAACAACGCTATTATCCAACTTATTACCGATACGAAAGCATGACGATGGATAAAGCTTATTTGTCAAACGGCGGTATTACGGGTTCCTCCGGAACAAGTGGCTCAACTTATGGTGTTGGCGGAAGCATGGCCCGTTTCGGTTTGTACCTCGACTTTTTATACATTGTGAATCAGAACAGTTTGTTAACTTTTAAGCTGAATTCCAATTCCGAAGTCACTTTATTGAACACTGAATACGTGAACTGGAATGTGGAAACCATTTTTATTACCGACAAACACCTGTTCCTTGGAACTCAAAACGGCATGATCGTAAAGTCGCTCGAAGTTCCTGAAAGACCTTCGCAGAAAGGTTCTTTTTCGCACATGACCGCCTGCGATCCGGTGGTGATTAAAGGCGATTTGGCTTTTGTTACGCTGAAAGGCGGAAACACCTGCCGCGGAACATTGAATCAATTGGATGTGGTCAGGATGAGCAATGGCTATTCAAAATTTGAGTTGCTCAAATCATATCCGATGTATGGTCCGCAAGGCCTGGGAATTGACGATGATATTCTGTTTGTCTGTGACGGTGATGCAGGTCTGAAAATTTACAATGTGGCCGATCCGTTGGCGATTACCCAAAATCTGATAATCAGTTTTCCGTCCATCAATGCGTATGATGTTATTCCAACGAATAATTATCTTTTTATGATTGGCGAAAGTGGATTTATGCTGTACGATTACTCAAATATTCAAGATATAAAACAAATTGGCATAATTCCTGTAGTGAAGAAAGTCTAACCAGTCCTCAAAATATTAGGACACGTAGTCTGTGGTATCCTCTGATAAAAAAACCGGTCAATTTAATTTGACCGGTTTTTTTGATTGTGCGCCGTGCATGAATTTTAAAATCAAGGAATTGGAATTTTACAGGAAGCAACAAAATACATATAGAGCTTTCTTGATTCCTTAATAATTGTGCATTGAACCTTCTTCAATCTTAATGGTATCCATCGAAAACGGAATGTATGTTTTCTCAAAATGAGAAACCGTATTATCATTAAAGCCAGCAAAGATGCCGGTTCCGTTTTTTACATTCGAATAAACAGGTACCGGTTCCGAGAAAGGATTGTCGTGGTAATGATTATATAGTTTCATGTATTTCAGGTAATTGTACAAATCTTTTGAAAGTTTCTGGATGTGGATGGTTTGGCGTTCAAAGATCGTATTGTAAGGACTATTCGGATCGTAGCCGTATCCAGAGGAATATGGCGAATAATAACCATAACCATACGGCGAGATCTGAAATTGAACCGAATATTCTTTCCCTTTAAAATAATCATCTGGGAAAATATTGTAATCGTTTTCCGGACCCATATCAATTATATCTTCACCCATATTATTGTACACACTATTAAAAACAGGATCGTCAGAAAGAATTGAATATTGCATTTTTTGCAGATAATACGAAGTGGTTTTCTTCTTTTCAGAATCAATAAATGTCATTTTACTCAGGGTTTCGTTCATCACAACAATCCTGTAATAATCATCCCCAACCGGATCTTTAATTTTCACCTTGTAATTTATTCTTTTGTAACCATATTCATCTTTAACAGAGATGGTATCAATAGAAATAACTTCAGTCTGATCAGGAATGGTCGTTTCTGCTTCCACTTGTTTGCCGTTGGATTTGACAACAATACGGTAATTTTTACCTGCTTTTGGTTTAATTTCTGAAGCATAAAAATGCCCGGTTGGCGAAGTGATCTGAGTCATCAAAGTGCCATTTTCGTACAAATCCAGCGTTCCACCAGTTATTTGGCCTACTTGTCTGTCCGTCAAAATAGAAGTGCTTTTACTGATGCTTGCAGCAAAAGCAGAGTCAGGCCAAATAATACTATTCAAAACCAATTGGGTTTCGCTGGTTCCTTCGTCAAATTCGAGGGTTTTTGTACACGAAAAAATTGTTGCGAGTAGTAAAATGATGAGTATGTATTTTTTCATCTGTCAGGATATTAGAATTTGTAGCTGTATGAAATTGATGGGATAATCGGAAACAGGCTCAATTGAGTTAATTTTCTTGATTTGCCTGTCTGATTGTATTCTGCTTCCGATGTTGATTCAAAGTATAGAAAGAATGGATTTTGTCGCGAATAGGCATTGTAGAAGCTTATATTCCAGGTGCGGATGCCGTGTTTTTTCTGCTTGTGAAAATTGAAACCGACGTCCATTCGGTGGTAGGAAGGCATACGGTAATTATTCCGCTGCCCGAAGTATTCATAGTTCGGTTGATAGGAAAATTGATTGACATAAGGAATGTATGCCGCACTTACATTTTGGGTAGGAAGTGTTACGGCATTTCCGGTTCCGTAAACCCAGGTCATACCAACGTCAAAACGCTTCGAGAAGCGGTGTGTCATCACAAAACTGACATCGTGGCGGCGATCATAGCGGGCATAAAATTTTCGTCCCCAATTCAGGTTATCGAACTGGCGCTCGGCTTTCGACCAAGTGTAGCCAATCCAGCCAGTTGTTTTTCCAATGGTTTTTTCAAGCAGAAATTCCGCTCCGTACGACCAGCCTTTTCCCATTTCCACTTTGTCTTCCCATCCGGTAGTCGCTCCCACAAACGATGCACCTTCTTTGTATTCAAGTAAATTGGTCATCGACTTGTAAAAACCTTCAATGCTGAAGTCAACTGCGGGATTAACCTTGTAAACTCCGCCCAAAGCAAATTGATGTGAAGTCTGAGGTTTGATTTTTTTTGTGGTTGGCAGCCATAAGTCGGTTGGCAGGTTAATGGTTGACGAAGAGAGTAAATGGATATTCTGGCTCATTTTTGAGTAAGCAGCTTTCAGCGAAAGGCGATCGGAGGCCATGAAACGGGCAGATATTCGTGGCTGCAATGATGCGTAGAAAGTGTTGTCAACCAAAAAACCGGAAGAGTGAAGGCCGACATTTACTGATAGCCGTGCGTTCAAATCAAAATTGTCTTCAATATAGGCATACATTTCCTGCGCGCGAATGTTCGGGTTTCCAAAAGCGGTGTCAATTTTTGCAGTGCTTTCCTGGTCGCTTTCGTTAAAAGCCAATATGCCGGGCCTGAAGGTATGATCAATGATGCTTCCCCCGAATTTTATCCGGTGGTTGGATGCCGGAAAATAATCGAAATCCATTTTCAAGCCAAAATCTTGAATTCCCGATTTGTAATTCAGGCCAGATTCGTCAAGTGTTTTACCTGTTGTGAGATTTTTACTGGTCGAATTTTCCATCACATCAAATAGATACCGGCTGTAAGTGAGGGTTGTGTTGGCAAAAAGTTTATTACTGAAAATGTAATTCCAGCGCAAAGCAGTGGTGATATTTCCCCAGCCCAATGAAAATTTATCCTTGGTTTGAATAGTTACATCAGTATTATCCACATCTTTATAAGTGTATTTCGAGTCACTTCTGTAATAGGCTTTGTCACGTCCGGTATATCCGCTTAAATAAACCCGGCTCCGATCCGAAAATTTATGGGTAATTTTCATGTTCAGGTCGTGAAAAAAGTAGCCACCAACCTCATCTCCGTTTGAACTTGAGGTTATCAAAGGCCTGGCAAGCAGATCGGCATAAGTTCTTCGGGCCGAAAAATTGAAGGTTGTTTTCCCTTTCACCAAAGGGCCTTCCAGGTTTATTTTCGATGAAATCAGCCCAATCGAGAAATTGCCGTGCAGCTCTTTTTCGTTTCCGTCTTTCATCCTGATGTCGAGAACGGAAGACAGCCGGCCACCAAATCGCGCCGGAAAACCTCCTTTATAAAACGAAACACTTTTAATCGCGTCGGGATTGAACACTGAGAAAAAGCCAAAAAGATGTTCGGCATTGTAAACCGGAACATCGTCCAGTAAAATCAGATTTTGGTCGGGACCGCCGCCACGAACATACAAACCGCTGGTGCCCTCGGTTCCCGATTGTACGCCAGGCAAAAGCTGGATGGTTTTTATCACATCGGCCTCGCCCAGGAATGCTGGCAGACTTTGTACTTTATCCATCTGAATATCGACCCGGCTCATTTGAGTGCTCGTAAGTTTCGATTCCACTTTTTGCCCGACAACTGTAACTTCATCTAAATCAGCTATTGGAGCCAGCTTGAAATCAACGATCGTGTCTTTGGACAGGTCGATTTCAAGCAGTTGGGTTTCATAACCCACAAAAGAACAGGCGATTGAATAACTGCCTTTGGGCAA
>DAITNH010000004.1:0-15512 GCA_036834745.1 Prolixibacteraceae bacterium | reverse complement strand
GTGTAAAATTGTTAAATAAATATAATTAGTTGTCTTATGGAAATATTTGGGCAATTTCTTCGTTTCAATGTCAAAACAGTCCGCAATGCAAATGGACTACGAAGTACTGTGGTATCCTCTCATAAAAAACCGGTCGATTAAATTTGGCCGGTTTTTATTTTTAATAAAAAGCAAGGTTTGTTGACTGAAGAGATTAAAACAGCTATTTTTGCAAATTGTCGAATTTTGAAAAGTAATTATGGATTTTAAGATATTTGCCCGGTTCTCCCGATTATTAATGGCGCTTCCGGTTGTGTTGGTTTTACCCCTTATGGCGTGTTCACAAAGCAATCGTCAAGCGCCCGATTCAATCGGAACCCACTTGTTTACCCCGGTTGAACTTCCCGAAAAACTCACTTTTGCCGGTGAAAAAGTGCCATTGGAATATTACGATGTGCGTGAAAACCTCGATCGTGAATTGTTGTCCACGGTATATTTTCATTCGCAAACTATCCGTTATATTAAAAACGCGCCACGCTATTTCTCTATTATCGAGCCAATTCTGAAGTCGCATGGCATTCCTGAAGACTTTAAATACCTCGCCGTTGCAGAAAGTGGTTTCGATCCGCGAGCCGTTTCGCCATCAAAAGCGGTAGGTTTATGGCAGATACTCGAATCAGCAGCCAAAGAGAATGGCCTGGAAATAAATGCCGAAGTTGATGAGCGCTATCACGTCGAAAAATCGACAGAAGCAGCTTGCCGTATCCTGAAATCGGCTTATGAGAAATTCGGAAGCTGGTCGCTGGTTGCTGCTTCATACAATGGCGGCAGAACCCGGGTTGTCTCCCAAATCAACAACCAAAAGGTTCGAAGTTATTACGATTTGCTGTTTGTTGAAGAAACAACCCGTTATGTATTTCGCATCCTGGCCTATAAACTGGTGATGGAAGATCCTCCAAAATATGGGTTCAGTGTAGAAAAAGATCAGTTATATCCGATTATTGAAACCAAAACTGTTGAAGTAAAAGGTTCGGTTTTGGATTGGACGGATTTTGCCCTAAAAAATGGAATCAACTATAAAATTCTGAAAATGTTTAATCCATGGTTGAGGGACACTCTACTGAAAAACCCGACCCGAAAGACATATACCATTAAAATTCCGGAAGAAGGTTTCCGCACAACAACAAGATAATATGTTGAAAGTAGAAAATATCCATTCTCCTGAAAATCTGACGGAAGAAGACGGCCTGATTGTGGTTCACGGTGCACGTGTTCACAATCTGCAAAATGTGAATGTCGAAATTCCGAGGAATAAACTAACTGTAATTACCGGTTTGAGTGGTAGCGGCAAATCGTCGCTGGCTTTCGATACCATTTATGCTGAAGGTCAGCGCCGTTACATCGAAACGTTTTCGGCATACGCACGATCTTTTCTAGGCACGATGGAACGCCCCGATGTCGATCTGATCACCGGACTGAGCCCTGTGATTGCCATCGAGCAAAAAACCACCAATAAAAATCCACGTTCAACGGTTGGTACCGTCACTGAAATATATGATTTTCTGCGGCTTTTGTATGCCCGTGCCGGCGAAGCTTTTTCGTACAATACCGGCGAAAAAATGGTGAAATACACAGATGACCAGATCATTAACCTTATCAAAACTTCTTTCTCCGGAAAGCGAATTCTGATTCTGGCGCCGGTTGTAAAGGGCCGGAAAGGTCATTACCGCGAATTGTTCGAGCAAATCCTGAAGAAAGGTTTCCTGAATGCGCGGATCGACGGTGTTGTGACAGAGTTGAAAGCTGCCATGCGGCTTGATCGCTACAAAAATCACTTCATCGAAATTGTGATTGACCGTTTACTGGTGGATGAAGCCAGCGATAAACGCCTGCGCGACTCGCTGCAAATTGCCATGAAAAACGGACACGGCATTTCCATGATTCTGGATCACGACAGCCAGGTGGCAAAATATTACAGCCGCCAGTTGATGTGTCCTACAACCGGTATTTCATACAACGAACCCGCCCCGCATAACTTTTCGTTCAACTCGCCACAGGGTGCTTGTCTAAAATGCAACGGGTTGGGCATGATCAGCGAAATTGACCTCGAAAAAATTGTTCCTGACAATACAAAGAGCATTCAGAACGGAGGTATTGCTCCGCTTGGGGCGCATAAAAACACCCTTGTTTTCTGGCAGATTGAAGCTTTGGGCGACATGTTCGGGTTTACCCTGAAAACACCCATCAAAGATATTCCTGAAGACGGTCTGAATGCCATTCTTTTCGGAACCAATGAGCGGATTCAGCTTAAAAACTCACCGCTTGGAGTTTCAATGAATTACATGATGACCTACGAAGGAGTGATCAAATACATTGATTTGCAGAAGGATGACAATCCATCGCAGAAAGCGCAGAAGTGGGCCAACCAGTTTGTGCGCGAAACGGCCTGCCCCGAATGCAACGGTCATCGGTTAAAAAAGGAGTCGCTGTATTTCAGGATTGACGGGAAAAATATTTCGGAACTGGCACAGCTTGATATTTCTGAATTGAGCAACTGGCTTGATAATTTGGAAGACCGGCTTTCTGAACGGCAACAAAAAATAGCCATCGAAGTAATCAAGGAAATCCGCGACCGGATTCGTTTTTTGCTGGATGTCGGCCTGAAATACTTGTCGCTCGATCGTACTTCTCGCACTTTATCTGGAGGCGAAACACAACGAATCAGACTTGCAACACAAATCGGTTCGCAGTTGGTAAATGTGCTTTATATTCTCGACGAGCCAAGCATCGGACTACACCACCGTGACAACCTGCGGTTAATCAATTCACTGGAGCAACTGCGCGATACCGGCAACTCTGTGATTGTGGTCGAGCACGACAAGGACATGATGATGAATGCCGATTATGTGATCGACATGGGGCCTTTTGCCGGTCGGCATGGCGGCCATGTGGTGGCGTGCGGCACTCCCCAACAAATACTGACTGCCGGAACCCTGACTTCGAAGTACCTGCTTGGTGAAGCGCAAATCCCTGTTCCGAAGAAAAGACGGGAAGGAAATGGCAAAATGCTTTCGCTGAAAGGATGCACCGGCAATAACCTTAAAAATATTGCAGTCGATTTTCCGCTTGGAAAGTTGATATGCATTACCGGAGTTTCCGGCAGCGGAAAGTCCAGTTTGATCAATTCCACGCTGCAACCTATTTTAAGCCAGCACTTTTACTCATCGGTAAAAGATCCGCTTCCGTATTCTGAAATTTCAGGACTTAATAATATTGATAAAGTTGTGCAGGTAGATCAGTCGCCGCTTGGACGCACACCGCGAAGTAATCCGGTTACTTATACCGGCGTGTTTTCCGATATCAGGAATTTATTCGCACAGTTGCCCGAAGCCAAAATCAGGGCATACCAGCCCGGACGGTTTTCGTTCAATGTGAAAGGTGGTCGCTGCGAAGATTGTCAGGGTGGCGGACTGAAACAGATTGAAATGAATTTTCTGCCCGATGTTTACGTGCATTGCGATACCTGCAACGGACGTCGCTACAACCGCGAAACGCTGGAAGTTCGGTACAAAGGCAAATCAATCGGCGATGTGCTGGACATGACCATCAATCAAGGCGTCGAATTTTTCGAGCACATTCCTTCGATTTCACACAAATTGAAAACCATTCAGGACGTCGGTTTGGGATACATCACACTTGGGCAATCGTCCACCACACTTTCAGGAGGCGAATCGCAGCGGGTGAAACTGGCTACCGAGCTGGCTAAAAAGGACACCGGACAAACCATGTATATTCTCGATGAACCCACCACCGGCCTGCATTTTGAAGACATCCGCGTTTTGCTTGAAGTGCTTAATAAACTGGTTGACAGAGGCAATACTGTGATTGTGATAGAACACAACATGGATGTGATAAAGGTGTCCGATCATGTGATCGACATCGGTCCTGAAGGCGGAAAAGAGGGTGGGAGAGTACTCTGTTTCGGAACACCTGAAGAAGTTGTAAAAAACAAGGAATCGTTTACCGCAGAGTATCTGCGACAGGAATTAAAAAAAACGATGTAATTGAGGTACTCACTGAAACAGATCGCCCGCGTAAATATTGGAGTGATTTAAAAGCGAAATTAAAGAAGGAGGGAAGTGAACTGTCTGAAAAAATCGGACAGTTGAAATGCAATCAAAATTATAAGAATCAGATATGAACACCATCGACATTTATTGCGTCAATACGAATACGAAAAAGTCGTACCCTCTGGGTGTGACCCTGATGGAAATTAAAGATGATTTTGATATCAAATTGAAGAATCCTGTAATTGGAGCCTTGGTAAATAACAAAGTAAAAGAACTTTCTTTTGTGTTTGTGAAAACCAAAAAAGTTGAATTCATCGATTATTCTCACCCTGATGGAATGCGGTTGTATGTCCGGTCGCTGTTCTTTGTTTTATATGCAGCTGTTCGTGAGGTGTTTCCTGATGTTAAACTGAAAATGATGCATGGTATTTCCAGGGGTTACTACTGCGAACTTGCAGGCTTGGATCGTCCAATAACCAATTCCGACATCTTTGACATAAAGAGTGAAATGTACCAATGGGTAAAAAAAGACATGCCATTTAAGAAGATCGGATTGCCCACTTCTGAAGCCGTTGAAATTTGCCGTAACCAAAACCTGATTTTTAAGGCCCGCCTTTTTGAGCAACAAGGTGATTTGTTTTCCTATTTGTATTTTATGGACGGCATTGCCAATTATTTTTACGGAAATTTGGTTCCATCAACCGGTTATCTTGAGGTTTTCGATCTTGTTCCTTATTACGAAGGATTGCTTTTACGAATTCCCGATCCGGCCAAATTCAGCGAGGTCCAGCCTTACACGAAACTCGATAAATTGTTTGGCGTTTTTCAGGAACACAAAGATTGGGCTGAAATATTAAATGTGAGCAATCTTGCAAATCTGAACGAATCGACGTTAAACGGACAAAGCGGCGACATCATCAAAATTTCCGAAGCATTGCACGAGAAGAAAGTGGCCGAAATAGCCAATGTGATCAACGAACGTAAAGACAAATTGAAGGTTGTACTGATTGCAGGCCCATCAGCTTCAGGAAAGACCACTTTCAGCAAGCGTTTGATGGTTCAGCTTGCAGTGAATGGCTTGAAGCCTGTAATGATCTCGCTCGATGATTATTTCGTTGACAGGGACAAAACGCCCAAAGACAGATTTGGCGAATACGACTTCGAGGCCATCGAAGCCATTGATATTGAATTTTTTAATCAACAGTTGCTGCAGCTTCTTAACGGTGAAACCATTGAATTGCCAAGGTTCAATTTTACGCTCGGACAACGTCTTCCTTCAGGAAAATTGTTGCAACTGAAACCGGGCAGCATCGTTATTGTGGAAGGAATTCACGGAATGAACCCCGACCTGATTCCACATATTAAGGCGGAAAACACGTTTAAAATCTTTTTGTCGGCATTGACACAGATATCAATTGACGATCAAAACCATATTTCGACTACTGATAACCGTTTGATCAGAAGGATGATACGTGACAGTAAATACCGCAATTATACCGCGCAGGACACCATTCGCCGCTGGACGAGCGTTCGTGCAGGAGAAGACAAGAATATTTTTCCATATCAGGAAAATGCAGACGTCATGTTTAATTCGGCGATGGTGTACGAATTGGCAGTTCTTAAAAAATATGCCGAACCATTGCTGAAAGCTGTGCCCGAAAGCATGGATGAGTTTAGCGAAACGAACCGGTTGCTGAAATTTTTATCCTATTTCAAAACCATCGACGATCTGGAAATCCCCCCTACATCGCTCATCCGGGAGTTTTTGGGAGGCAGTAGTTTTATCTATTGATTTCTGATTGATCCCAGGCATATCATTGTAGGGCAATTTTAATGTTAAAAATTGCAAACTTATTTGGAAACAATTTAAATAGGTGCTATGTTTGTATAGAAGACAAAAGAGTCTTAAATCTCATTTAAACGAAATATAAAAATGGCATTCGAATTACAAAAATTACCATACGCTTTTGATGCACTTGAACCATACATCGATGCACAAACGATGGAAATTCATCATGGTAAACACCATGCAGCATACACCAACAATCTGAATGCTGCAATTCAGGGCACAGAAACTGAAGAAAAAACAATAGAAGAAATTTTGTCCAATATATCGGCTTTGCCAGTTGCCGTTCGCAACAATGGCGGTGGGTTCTATAATCACAATTTATACTGGGAAATAATGGCCCCTCAGGGCGCTAAACAGCCTGAAGGTGATTTGTTGAAAGTATTGAATGAATCGTTTGGGTCGTATCAAAATTTTAAAGAAGCATTTACAAAAGCAGCCCTCACCCGGTTTGGGTCTGGGTGGGCCTGGCTGGTAAAGCAAGGTGATGGTCTGGTGATTTCATCTACACCTAATCAGGATAACCCGTTAATGGATCTGGCAGAAGTAAAAGGAACACCGGTACTTGGGGTGGATGTATGGGAACATGCATATTATCTGAAGTATCAAAACCGGCGACCTGATTATGTCGATGCCTTTTTCAACGTGGTTAATTGGGATGAAGTTGCCCGACGGTTTAAAGGTTAGTTGATTTTTGGTTTTTTTCCGCCCGGTACAGAGGTACCGGGCGGTTTTGTTTTTTTATAGACCCTTATTCATAATCAGTATAAATTACTCCTGAATTGCTGATTTTCCAAACCTTTTAATTCCAGATTCTGTTATCTTGGTGAAAACAAAAAATCATTGTTTAACCAAAAAGATAACCAATATGAGTTTTACATTACCTGCATTACCCTATGCAATTGATGCCCTTGAACCTTTTATCAGTGCCCGGACACTGGAGTTTCATCATGGCAAACACCATCAGGCTTATGTCACCAATCTGAATAACCTGATTGTTGGAACTGAATTCGAAAATGCCGATCTGGAAACCATCATTAAAAAATCAGAAGGTGGAATTTTCAACAACGGTGCACAGGTTTTTAACCACACTTTTTACTTCGAACAACTGTCGGCAACTCCGGCAACTGAACCTTCAGGAGCATTAAAAGCTGCTATCGAATCTACTTTCGTTTCGCTCGATGCGTTTAAAGAAGCTTTCAACAAAGCTGCTGTTACTCAATTTGGCTCTGGATGGGCATGGTTGGTGAAAGACGCCGCCGGAAAGCTGAGCATCGTTCAAACCAGTAATGCCGGTTGTCCGGTTCGCGATGGTTTGACACCGCTTTTAACCTGCGACGTTTGGGAACATGCATATTACCTCGACAAACAAAATCTTCGTCCGGCTTACGTGGCTGATTTCTGGAAAGTGATGGACTGGAAAGTTGTTGAAGGAAGATTTTGATAATTGACTATTTAGCTATTGACTATTTACTATTTCATTCGCTCATATCGGATTTTTAGTAAGGTAGTCAATCGCTTGTCAACTGCGGCAAATAGTAAATTGTAAATGAATAAATTGTAAATCTTTTAATCTTTATTTATGAGCGTAGAAAAAGTTTTGGCAGTAATGTCTGCTTCCGACAAACCTTTGTCTGCCGGTAAAATTGCTGAATTGGCCGGATTGGATAAAAAAGTGGTTGAAAAGGCCATGAACGAATTGAAAAAGCAGGAAAAAATCGTTTCTCCAATTCGTTGTGCATGGGAAATTAAAAAGTAGTCCTGAAAAAAAATATTCTTAGGCCGCTGGTTAACCAATCAGCGGCTTTTTTTATAAGTAAGCTCTGTGTTAGCAATGTACGATTTGTGTATTGCCAAGGCTTATCAAAATGGATAACTTCGCCATCCTAACCAACTAAAATAAATTTTACATGAAAACCAGTAAAATACTCGCCTTAATTTTTGTAATCGTACTCCCTGTTTTGTCGTTAGCACAGTTTGTTACCGTTAGCGGAATTAAGTTTTTGGTTGATGGTAAGGAAATTATCATGAATGGAGCCAATACACCCTGGAACAAATGGAACGATTTCGGTGGAAATTACACAAGCTCGTGGTGGGATGCCGAATTCCAAAAGATTAAAGCTGCCGGTGGAAATTCAACCCGGATTTGGATTAGCTGTAATGGTGAAGTTGGGCTGATGATTTCGGCTGATGGAATGGTGACAGGAGCAACGACTGCTTTTTGGTCGAACCTCGATGATATGTTCCGGCTGGCTCAAAAAAACAAAATTTACATCAAAGCGACCCTCATTTCGTTCGATCATTTTAAGAACAGCCACACCAATTACCAACGCTGGCGAAATATGGTTCTCAGCGATGATAAGGTAGCTTCATTTGTTGATAATTATGCCGTTCCATTTGTGAACCGATATAAAGACAATCCGTATTTATGGGCCATTGATGTCTGCAACGAAATTGAATGGGTCAATCAGGATGCAGCTATGGGAAACATTGCATGGAACCGGCTACAATACCTGGTAGCCACGGTGGCTTCGGCTGTGCACGATAACAGTAAGGTGCTGGTTACATTGGGTAGCGCTGCAATAAAATGGAACAGCGATAAGTATGAAGGAAATTTTTGGAGCGATGCCAAACTGATAGCCCAATACAACAAAGATAACGCGAGACTCGATTTCTATTCTCCGCACTTTTATGGTTGGGTGGTGAAGTGGTTCGGAAATTTTGCACTGAATAAAACTCCTGCCGATTATGGAATCAACGACCGTCCCTGCGTGATTGGTGAAAATCCGGCAAAAGGTGTGTTTAACGATGGGGCAAGTCCAACTTTGGAAGTTCCGGCCGCTCAAATGTTTTTAGGTGCATACAACAAAGGCTGGAAAGGTTTGATGCCATGGACATCAAACGGAGTAGACACAAATGGAACGCTGAAAGATTTTGAAAGTGGCTTGCAGGCTTTCAAAACTGCTCATCCCGAGTTGGTTGATCCTAATACATCCTCTCAGCTACAAAAGACGGGTGGATGGAAAGTCGGAAATTAGTTATGAACTAAAGTTGATTTTTATGCTTTATTCGTTTACTTTATTCAAAATTTTCAACCTGAATGAATAAAGCTTGTCTATGAAAAACTTCCTGATTCTGCTCACCTGCATCTATCTGGGCTCATGCTCTTTGGTAAAAAACAATTTAGGAGAGAATGCCATTCAGTATAAAAACATCGAAAAGCACATTGCTGAATTGTCGTCTGACCGATATATGGGGCGGATGCCAATGTCCTCAACCGAAGGAATAACAGTTGATTACATTGCCGCGCAAATGAAGGAAATCGGCCTGGAACCCGCGAATGGCGGAAGCTTTTTTCAGGAAGTTCCTTTGTTGGCGGTAAACTCCAAAATATCAAATACTCTGGATTTCAACACTCCCAAAGGACTGCTGAAATTTGAAAAACTGGTTGATTATGTGACTTTTTCGCGAAAGATGGAAGCGCAACAATCGCTCGATCATTCGGAACTTGTTTTTGCAGGATTTGGAATTACTGCTCCTGAATTTGGTCGCGATGATTTTCAGGGCATGGATCTGACAGGAAAAACCATTCTGATTTTTGTGAACGATCCGGGTTACGGAACATCCGATCCTTATTTCAAGGGAAATACAATGACTTATTATGGTCGCTGGACCTATAAATTTGATGAAGCTGCACGTCGCGGTGCAAAAGGATGTTTGATTATTCACGAAACCGGTCCGGCCGGGTATCCCTGGAAAGTGGTTGCCAACAACGGCGAAACTACCAAATTATACCTGAAGCCTGAAAATGATTATCAGGATCGGTGTGCTTTCGAGGGCTGGATTTCGAAAACAGCAGCAGAACAGTTGTTTGCTGCTTGTGGAATGAACTTTCAGGATGCCAAAAAGATGGCTGTACAGAAAGATTTTAAACCGGTTGTTTTACCCGTAAAAGTTTCGGGCTGGATGAAAAGCAGTTTCGAAACCAATATTTCCCGAAATGTTTGCGGACTTATTCGCGGGAGCAAACGACCTGATGAAGTGGTGGTTTATACTGCGCACTGGGATCATTTGGGCGTGGGAACTGTGGTGAATAACGATAGTATTTACAACGGAGCAACCGACAATGCCAGTGCGGTGGCGTGGATGCTTGAAATTGCACGTGGATTTAAAAATGGTGCGGCTCCCGAACGCTCTGTGTTGTTTCTTTCGGTTACTGCCGAAGAATCGGGTTTACTGGGTTCGGGCTATTACGCGGAACACCCGTTTTTCCCGATGAATAAAACGGTGACCGTAATTAATACCGATGTGATGCTGTTTATGGGAAAATTTAAAGATGTAATGCTCACCGGATCCGGGCAGTCGGAATTGGACGAGTGGGTGAGGAGTGAGGCAGAAAAGCAGGGCAGGTACATTGCGCCCGATCCAAATCCTGATAATGGCATGTTTTTTCGTTCCGATCAATTTCCGCTTGTAAAACAAGGAGTTCCGGCCATTTATGCCAAAGGGTATGTGGATGCTGAAAAGTACGGAAAAGCAGAAACCATGAAGATTGTTGACCGTTACTGGAAAGAAACCTATCATAGTCCGTTTGATGAATTTCATCCTGAAACCGACGACCTGAACGGAATCGTTGAGGATGCCAAACTACTCTATCATGTTGGCACCAATCTGGCTAACTCCGAAGCCTGGCCTGGTTGGAATGAAGGTTCGGAGTTTAAAGAGGTGAGGGAAAAGTCGCGGAAATAATAAATCATCAATTCTCATTCATCAATTTATGAAACTTCTCCATACATCCGATTGGCATCTCGGCAAACGACTTGAAGATTTTTCCCGGCTCGAAGAACAGCAGGCTGTATTGCAGGAAATCTGTGAAATTGCAGAACGGGAACAGGTGGATGCGATCCTCGTTGCCGGCGATTTGTTCGATACTTTTAATCCGCCCACCGAGGCTGTTGATTTGTTTTACAGAACATTAAAACGTCTGACCCTCAATGGAAAACGACCGGTAATTGCCATTGCCGGAAATCACGATTCGCCCGACCGTATTGAGGCCCCAGATCCGCTGGCGCGCGAGTGCGGGATCATTTTTACAGGCTATCCAAATTCAATTGTTCCGCCATTTGAACTGGAATCGGGTTTGAAGGTGTTGAAAAGTGAAGAAGGGTTTCTGGAACTACAACTACAGAGAACTTCCGTTCCTTTGCGCTTGTTGCTGACTCCTTATGCCAACGAATTCCGCCTGAAAACATATCTCGGACACGAGAACAGTGAAGAAGAACTGCGGACAATACTTCAGGAAAAATGGCAGGAACTGGCAACAAAATATTGTGATAAAAACGGAGTAAACGTGCTGGTTACGCATCTTTTTGTAATGAAAAAAGGAGGTGAAATGCCCGAAGAACCTGCCGATGAAAAACCTATTTTGCATGTTGGCGGTGCACAGGTCATTTATTCGGCAAACATTCCAAATCAGATTCAATACACGGCCATTGGCCATTTGCACCGGATGCACCGGGTCGATTCTGTGCCTTGTGCGGTTTATTACAGTGGCAGTCCCTTGTCGTACAGCTTTGCTGAAGCCAACCAGAAAAAATATGTGATACTGATAGATGCAGAACCGGGCAAAGTCGCCGGTGTTCAAGAAATTGAACTCACGAAAGGTAAAAAATTGCTTCGGAAAAGGGCAGAAGGAATGGAAGAGGCTTTGGCTTGGCTCACTGAAAACGCAGATTGTTTGGTTGAGCTGACGATGGTGACCGACACTTATCTCACCGCACAGGAGCGAAAACAGCTGAATGGCGTGCACAACGGAATTGTGACCATCATTCCTGAGGTGAAAAATGCAACCGGATTAGCATCAGGAAATAAAAAAAGTATTGATCTGACCAAAAACATGGAAGAGCTTTTTACCGATTATTTCAGGCACGCAAAAGGGCAGGAACCCAATTCGGAATTGATGTCGCTGTTCACCGAACTTTTAGCGGTGGAGGAAGAATTATGATACCAGTAAAACTGACCATACAAGGTTTGTACTCCTATCAGGAAAAGCAAACCATCGACTTTACAAGACTGACAGAGGCCAATCTTTTCGGGATTTTTGGTTCGGTGGGAAGCGGAAAATCAAGCATTCTGGAAGCCATTACTTTTGCCATTTACGGCGAGACAGATCGTCTGAATTCAAGGGACAATCGCAATTACAACATGATGAACCTGAAATCAAGCGAATTGCTGATCGAGTTCATCTTCGAAACCGGAAAAGACCAGACTGCTTATCAGGCAGTGATAAAAGGCCGGCGTAACGGGAAAAAGTTTGAGGAAGTTAAAACGCTGGAACGCTCGGCTTACCGGAATGAAGGCGGCAACTGGATACCGATTGAACCGGAGCAGCTCGAAAAAGCAATTGGACTGAGCTACGACAATTTTAAACGAACCATCATCATTCCGCAGGGGCAGTTTCAGGAGTTTCTGCAGTTGGGAAGCGCCGATCGAACCCGAATGATGAAAGAACTTTTCAATCTCGAACGATTTGAACTTTACTACAAGGTGATTGCACTCGAATCGAAAAACAATGCGAATAAGCAAAATGTTGAAGGTCAATTGCAGCAACTTGGTGCAATTGATCTGGAGCAGGTTAACCAATTCGAGGAGCAGCTTGGAGGGATTAAAACTGAAATTGCCCAACTCAGCCTATCGCTAAAAGAAAATCAGGCGAAAGATACAGAACTAAAAAAGTTGCAGGAACTGATGAAAAAACTTGCAGATTCACAGCAAAAAATGAAGCATTTGCAAGATCGGGAGCCCGAATTTATTCAACTTGAAAAACACATTCGAAATTACGAACAATGCCTAATTCAGTTTAAAGGTTTGATTGACACATTGGATTCAAGCAATAAAAGGATTTTTCAAAGTGGGGGGCAGATTGAAAAAGAGACGCTCATCCTGAAAAAATCGGAAGAGGAAATTGCCTCCCTTGAAATTGCTTTTGCCGAACTGAAAATTGCCTACGACGGGCGTGATTTGCTGAAACAACAGGCCGAAGAATTGGGAAAAATTGCACGGTTGAATGTTTTGTCCGCTTCTGTTTTAACTGATTTCGACCGGATTAAAAATGGTAAAATCGTTCTTGATAAAACCCTCGAAACTTCAGAGAAACTGAAACTTGAAAAGGAAAAACTGGAACTTTTACTGAAAGCTGAAAAGTTGCGGTTACCTGATTTGGCAATGCTTTCGGTAGTAAAAACCTGGCATGTAGATAATAAAAACCTACATCAGCAACTCACTGAAAGGAAGCTTGAAATTCAGAAGTCGCAGAAAGAAATCCTGGCAATTGAGGAAATGGTAAAGGCAAGATTTAAAGATCCGGTTTTTACAGAATTGGCAACTGAAGCAGATATCACTTTGGGTATCCGGTTTCTGAAGGAGAAGATTGAAATCCTGAAAAAACAAATTTCGGAACTTGACGGTGAATCAGAGCATTACCGAGTGCAGGCAAAACTCGAAGAATATGCTGTGAATCTGCACGATGGCGAAGCATGTCCGCTTTGCGGCTCACTTAACCATCCTGCGATTCTTACTGCTGAAAGTGTTGCCGAAGCCTTGTCAAAAGCCTTGAAAATCCGCAGTAATATTGAGAAAGAGATTGCAAATGCCAACGAAAATATCAGCCAGCTTTCAGATTTATCGAACCGGTTGAAATTCAATTCGGAACATCTTGGTGGCTTGTTGGCAAAACTGAAAGAACTGGATGTAAAAATTGGAGATCATGCTGCCCTTTTCCGTTGGGAAAGTTATAAAGACGAAGTTGAGGTAAATCAGGCATTTATGGTTGCTGAAAGCATTCAGAAGATAGTCAAGGAAAAGGAAAATGAACTCGAAAAGGTGATGGCCAACTTGGAAAAGGAGGCCTCGAATGAGAAGAAATTTCAGGCTGAAATTGAAAAGATCAGGATGGCACTTACTTCGGCCCAAACTGAAATTAAAACACTTTCTGAACAGGTTCAATTGCTGAAAATTGACGATTACCGAACCAAAACTTCCATAGAAATTGAAACAGAAAAGCGGGAACTTCAGCAAAAACAGGTCAGTTTGGAAAAGCAGTTTAACGAACTGACCAGCCGTTTGAACGAACTACGGAAAACCAAAGATACAATCAGTGGAAGCCTCGAAGCCAATCGAAAAGCACTTTTACTTGAGCAGGAGGCCAATGCAGGAATTCAAAAAAAGCTTTTGGAGCGTTTGGAACAAAGTACTTATTCTGGCATTGAAGAGGTAAAACAGATTTTATCTCAGGAGCTGAAACTTGAACTTCAGAAACAAAGACTGACTGAATTTAAACACGATTTGGCATTGCAAAAAAGCCAGGTCGGGCAGTTGCAAAACGATATTGGAAATCGCACTTACGATAGCGAAGCACATCAGAAATTGCTCGCAGAAATTTCATCAATCACCGAAGTGCTAACCCTGAAGAACAAGGAATTCGGGAAGGTTGACCAGTTGCTGAATAAACTGAGAAAGGACCTGGAAAGTCAGGCTTTGCTACGAAAGCAGTTTGAAGCGCTTGAATTACGGGCGGAAAATATCAAGACCATGAAAGCGTTGTTCAAAAGCAGCGGTTTTGTGAATTACATCTCATCGGTTTACCTGCAGAATTTGTGCAATGCGGCCAACGACCGGTTTTTTCAGCTTACCCGCCAAAAGCTGAGTTTGGAAATTACTACTGATAACAACTTTCAGGTGCGCGATTTTCTGAATGGCGGTAAGGTTCGCAGCGTGAAAACGCTTTCAGGAGGACAAACCTTTCAGGCAGCGCTGAGCCTGGCTTTGGCTTTGGCCGATAATATTCAGAAAATTACGGATTCTAACCAGAATTTTTTCTTTTTGGATGAAGGATTTGGCTCGCTTGATAAAGATTCCTTGTCAGTTGTTTTTGATACGTTGAAATCGCTGCGAAAAGAGAACCGTATTGTCGGTGTAATTTCGCATGTGGAGGAAATGCAGCAGGAGATTGACACACATTTGCGGATTGAAAATCATGAAGAAACCGGTAGCCGGATCTGGAGAAGCTGGGAATAGCAGTACGCTTTTAAACGGATGATTTTATTTTGTACTGACTTTTCCTTGTTCAAGAAGCTTGTCTAAATATGCACGTTCTTCTTCATAGGTCATATCCATTATTTCAAGACTTATTTCTTCACGGATTTCACGCATAACTTTTATTGCATCAAACCTTTTTTTTGATTTTTTAGTTTTAGTTTCCATAGTTTGTAATTTCTTTCGGTGTTCTAATCTCAATCATATTGAGCCCATTTTGATAGTTAATTCCATTGTAACCTCTGATTCTGGTGAGGTTTACGATGTGTTTAAAGTTCCAGCTTACTAAAACATCAGCTTTACTCAATGTCGCTATGGCAATATGTTGACAGTCTCCTCTACTTGTTTTTCCTACAACTTTTGCGTCAATGTATTTGTCCGCAAGTTCAATAGCTTCAGGTGAAAGTCTGATTTTTTCAATCTGCTGTTCTGGAATACTCGCCAATAGTTCCTTTACGAATTCAGGCGCTCTTAACCCACATTGCAGCTAAAAGTGCCGCATTTAGTTAAAATTCAGCTATTAT
>DAITNH010000003.1:41045-52829 GCA_036834745.1 Prolixibacteraceae bacterium | reverse complement strand
GTTCCATTTACCGTAATATCTTCTGTTCCTGAAGTATCTGAAATTTTTTCCATGGTTTCCAATTTATCACTCTTCCAAACTGTACGATGCTTTTTTGAAATTTGAGTCAGGTAAAAGTACAAAAGCAAACGTACAAAGTCAAAAGTGAAAAATTGCAGAAAAAAAGGATTAAGCCATCAGTTCAACAGAAGATATTCGCCTCCTGAAAAACCTTTACGCTATGGTTTTCTTCCCCGGAGTTGCTTCCAAAGCGCTGGATCAATTCCTCGTAACCATTGAAATAAGCATTAAAACTGACTCCATCGACACACAACGACTTCCCGTCGGAGCAGATACTCACCCGAAATATGCTGTTCAGCCCGCCTTCGTCAGTTTTTCCTGAAAATAGAACAGCCTGCATCGGAGCGTTGTATTTTCGTGTCAGCGAATTGGTTTCTTTAATCAATTTTGCTGATCCAAAAGCAAAAACCTGGTTAATTGTACTTTCGGCTTGTAATGCGCGGGCAGCATGACAGATTAAACCTTTTTCACCCAAACTGCCGTCTTCGGTTAAAATAATCACTTCGTCAGAAATTGCACGTATTTCGGATTCAAGTAAAATACCCTCTTTTGTTTGCGCCGACAAAACCGCAATTATCCTGTTTCCTGAGGTTCGCAGTGAACTTAGAATTGGAAGCATGGCAACAATACCCAATCCGCGACCAACGCACAAAACCGTTCCGAAATTTTCGGTTACAACCGGAATCCCAAACGGCCCATCAATCCCGAACAGGCTGGTTCCTTCATACATTGCTGCCAATTTTTGCGTACTAACATCTGTAACATGAACTATAATCGTGATTGTTTCTCGTTCAGTATTCACTTTTGATGCTGTTACCGGAATTTTTGGCCCGCTTTCTTCAATTCTTAAAATAACATATTGCCCCGGTTTTATCTCACTTATTTCTCTTGAAGTCTTGATTTCAAATTTCACCAAATTTTCAGAGACGATCCTTTTTGCAACTATTTTGTTCATTAAATGTAGGTTTAAAAAAGGTTCTGAAGATATATTATATCACCCTCAGAAAAAAAACCATTGCACTAATTACGTGAAACCATTACGTGAAAGACGGAAAACAAAGTGTCTAAACTTTTCGCACGAGCTTGCGCTGCATTGAGCTTGTCGAAATGCCGAAGCCAAAAAAAGGGACTCCCTTGCGGAAGCCCCTTTCTGATATTGAAATATAAGATTAGTTAAAGATGTAACGAATTCCAAGTTGCATGGAATAAGTTGAAGCATAACCGACGTTATCACGACAAGTCGATTTCAACATTTCGTTGTTGATTGGATTAAGTTTCCATGTAGGCTTTACTGTACCATTGGCCTGAACAGCTGAGTTATTGGCCTGAACAAGAATGTTGTTCTGATTGTAGAAGTCAGCTTTTCCCCAATTTTAAAGCTTCACTCTGAGCTTCCGGAGTCCAAGGAATACTTACAGTAGCACCGGCAGCATCTTTATAGGTAATTGTTTGAGCCACAAATGTAATTTCAGAAGCATCTTTCGGAACATAGATCAGGTTGTTTGAACCAGCACCATCACGAACGATGTTGCTTGAATATACATATGAGAAACGGCTAGGAGCACCACCTTCATAGAAAACGGAAAGAGTGGTTGCCATGTGATTCAGATATTCATATCTGTATGAAACATTGGCGGTTATCCGGCATCCTCAATTCAAAATCCTGAACTTTTACTCAATTCCGCTCAAATTTGGTTTTTCGCTGTTAATGTAGCCCTGTATAACTAATGTGTTTCTTGTGGAAACGATCAAGCCGCCTCAAAAAATGAAATTATTTTACTGACAAGTTTAGCATTGAATCATTTGCCGAATGTATTTACAGACTATAATCCACTGATTAACAAGAGGTAATTGGTGGCGCTCTAAAACAATTAATAAAGTAATACATGACTTTTTCCCATAACTAAACCAGATAAATGTTCCTTTTTTTGATTTTAATATTCATTTTATATTAACATATATGTAATATACTTCTGATTATTATTGGTTTTATTTGTGTTATTCATAATCAAACAATAAACTTATTGAATACTGTTTATAAAATGTTAGTAACCATTTCAAAAAAGACCTCAAATACACTTTCAAAAATATTATCTTGGAATTCAAATATTAAGATTATTAAAACCATCATTTCTATGAAAAAAACACTTTTACAATTTTCGTTCATGGTTCTGTTTATAGCCATGAGCTTAGGTTCGTTTGCAAAAGGCACAATCACGGGAGTTATCCTGGATGCTGACTCAAATGAACCTTTAACAGGCGCTACAATTGTACTTTCAGAGTCAACTATTGGAACTATTTCTAACGTTGACGGGTCATTTTCTTTAAAATTGGATGCCGGTTCTCATAAAATCACCATCAGCTTTATTGGCTACCAGATCAAAACAATTAGCGTAAAGGTTACTGAGGAGAAAGTTACAGCTCTTGGCAATATCATGTTAGAGGCTGATGCTATTGGAATTAGCGAAGTAAACGTTTTTGCTTCAGTAGCTATACAGCGCAAAACGCCAGTTGCAATGTCAACCATCGACGCAACATTGATTACTGAAAAAATGGGAACGAAGGAATTCCCTGAAATATTAAAATCAACCCCAGGGGTTTATGCAACAAAACAAGCTGGTGGCTTTGGTGACTCGCGTATAAACCTGCGTGGATTCGAATCACCTAACACCGCTGTCATGATTAATGGAGTTCCTATGAATGATATGGAGTGGGGTGGAATTTATTGGTCGAATTGGGCCGGGCTCAACGATGTTACACGTTCCATGCAGGTACAGCGCGGACTTGGCGCTTCAAAAGTAGCTTCACCTTCACTGGGTGGTTCTATCAATGTTGTAACACGTACCACCGATGCTAAAAAAGGAGGTGCTATTTCCTACGGCATTGGTAACGATGGCTACAACAAAATTGGGTTCTCCGTTTCAACCGGGTTAACAGAAAAAAATTGGGCCATTACACTTTTAGGTGCCAAATCATCTGGTGACGGTTACATTCAGGGAACTGAGTTTGAATCCTATTCCTATTTTGTCAATATTTCTAAAAAGATAAATGAATCACATCAGATTTCCTTTACAGCATTTGGTGCACCGCAGTGGCACAATCAAAGAAATAATAACGATAAATTGCTGATTTCGGAATGGCAGAAACAACCCAACAAATATTTATACAATAGCTCCTATGGGTTCGATATGAACGGGCAACGTAAAGTTTCTTCCCTCAATGTTTATAACAAACCACAGATATCATTAAATCACTACTGGACAATCAGTGAAAAATCAAGCCTTTCATCTGCTATTTATGTTTCGATAGGAGATGGTTATGGCACGAGTGGGCAGGGATATACTTCTGCAGACCGTTCTAATTGGTATGGTGCAACGGCTGGCGTTCCCAATACTACTTTCCGTGCTCCTGATGGAACTTTTGATTACAGTGCGATTTATACATTAAACCAAGCCAGTGAAAATGGCTCTAAAATGATTATGTCCAAAAGTATAAATCAACATAAATGGTATGGGGCATTATCAACATACACTACGAAGATTGGCAATACAATCGATTTTTACGGAGGTTTCGATTTAAGATATTACAAAGGAATTCATACAAACGAGATTACCGACCTATATGGTGGTGATTTTTTTATAGATGCTACCTCTAAAAGACCACAGCTTGCAGATCAAAGTTGGACTACAAGGAAATTAGGCGTTGGTGACATTGTTTACCGCGATTATGATGGCTTTGTTTTTAGTCAGGGCGTATTTATGCAAGCGGAATACAATAAGGACGCATTAAGCGCTTTCGTTTCATTGTCCGGATCAAACACTTCCCAATGGCGGTACGACCGCTTCTATTACGATAAAGATAAGGCCAAATCGGCAACAGTTACTGTCCTTGGATATAGCGCAAAAGGTGGTGCCAACTACAATATAAACGACAAACATAATGTGTTTGCAAATATTGGGGTTATTTCACGTGCACCATTTTTCTCTGGCGGTGCCTTTCTTCAATCAACAACCAGTAACGAAGTTAACACCAACGCTGTAAATGAGAAAGCTTTCTCTGCTGAAGTTGGATATGGTTTTCGGTCACGATATTTTACGGCTAATTTAAACGTTTATCGTACCAACTGGATTGACAAAACCATGGTACGGGCCATTAATGCCAACCAGCAAAACAGTCTGGTAGCTAATCTACAAGGGGTGAATGCTCTTCACCAGGGTATCGAACTTGATTTCACTTCGAAACCACATATTGATTTGGAAATTAACGGTATGGTTTCTTTGGGAGACTGGAACTGGCAAAACAATGCAACAGGATATCTTTATGATAGTCAAGGTCAACCTGTTGATGCAAGTGGAAATGTGGTCCCAATGTTAAGCCCTCAACAAGGCGTTGTAAAAGTAAACCTTTCTGGC
The DNA here is from genome assembly GCA_036834745.1 of Prolixibacteraceae bacterium. GTDB lineage: Bacteria > Bacteroidota > Bacteroidia > Bacteroidales > Prolixibacteraceae > Aquipluma. The sequence goes on along the minus strand of DAITNH010000003.1, from coordinate 48,357 downwards.
ATTCACGTAGGTAATTCAGCTCAAACAACAGCTGCAATCGGCTTCAATTATCAATTTCTAAAAGGCTTCCGTTTAGGATTAGATGGAAATTATTTCGGTCGAAACTATTCCTATTTCAGTATCTCATCTGTAGCAACAAATCTTGCAGCATCTGATTTTTCACAACCATGGCAAATTCCTGATGCAGTAGTCTTTGACTTCAATGCCAGTTATCGTTTCAAAATAGGCACTTTTGATGCTATACTGGTCGGTAATATTGAAAATCTATTGGATGTGGATTACATCACTGATGCTACTGACGGTACTAATCACGACTGGCAAACATCTCCGGTATTCTATGGTTTCGGAAGAACTTTCTCGACCTCATTAAAAATTAAATTCTAAAAACTGAAAAACATGAAAAAGATATTCTATTCATTGATATCAGGTTTGGCTTTTGCTGTGCTTCTAGGTGCCTGTACTGATTTTAACGATCAATTCGAGGGACTTGATACCAAGACCAAACCTACCAATTTAGCAGCTTATACATACAAATTGTTGGATGCTGATTACGCCGCTATTAGCAAAAGTGCTCTGGCTGTTGCTAAGAACAAGGCAGACTCAACTGCTGCAAAAAGTATTGCATCTAATAAATACTTTACGAATACTGTTCCCTCGTCTACTAATTTACCATACTTACTTAAAACCAAATATCCATATGCGGATTTAGGCTCAACTGCTGCGATTACTTCTTCTTTTGGTGAGGATCGGCCAGCATATTTCAGTGATCTAACAACAGTAAATATCCTTGGAGAGGTTGATTATAAAACAGCCTGGGGAGGCAGTAATTATGTAAGTTCATTTACACCTGCGGTTTCACCAACGACAAAACTTCCGGCTTATCTTGCTGCCAAATTTCCTACAGCCACCAATGGTCAGTATAAATTTTTAGAGTATAATTATTCGAAGACAGATGCCGTTACACAATCTACCGAAGTCAGTTATTTTTCTGATGATTTTAGTACGCACAGCGTTGCCACATCGTCACCATATGTTGTTATCGGAGAAAATGGTTGGATGAGCAAAGATGTACGTGCTTCACTAAACTGGTATTGCAGAACTTACAGCAGCAATAACTACGCACAAATCACCTCAAATAATTCTGGTGCTATCAACGAATCATGGATGATTTCAAAAGAAATAAATTTGCAAACTTCAATTGCACCTAAATTTACTTTCGACGTCACCATTGGCTATTGGAATGCCAGTTGTTTATCAGTTTGGATTTCAGAAAATTTTGATGGAACTCCAGCTGGCATTACCACGGCCACCTGGACTGAAATTTCATCTAATTTTACAATTCCGGTAATCCCTACTTCCGGATACGGAACAGCTACAAATGCAGGTATTGCTGATTTAACAGCCTATGCCGGGAAAAAAGTACGTATTGCCTTTAAATACAATGGAGATGGCAGGCCAGCCGCTGATCTTGGTACTGATCCAAAACGGACTACCACTTATCAAATTGATAACATAAAAGTATCTGAAACAAAAGTAGCTCTTTCTGTTGCAAGTACCGAAAAACAATATGCTGTCTATACATTCAATGGAAGTAGTTGGGCAGCAGCAGCTATTTCATTTGTGGCTCTTCAGCCTGCTGACTATTCAGCGATGGCATTGAGTTACATTACCTCTGCAAACGCTCCGCTATACTTACCTCAGTTACTCAGTCAAAAATTTCCTTTTGCTCAGGAAACTAATGTGAAAACGGTTGTATACAAATCAGGGAGCAACGTAACTTACGCCGGTGCAATGCAATTCACATTTACCAAAGGACAATGGGTATCGAATACCTTTAAAATTGAACGGACAGAACAGTTTATTTATACGAAAGATGGATGGGTTTTCGATCCTACAATTAAACTTCCGTTAGTAAGAGTATCGGGTGATAATCCGTATATCATTAAATTTATTGATTATGTAAGAACCAAAACACCAGATAAATTCTTTCAAAAAGGTACATACGTCAATGAAGAACATTATTATGGTTTTAGCGCTTATTATGCTCAAATAATCTGCTCAGCTGACAGGACAACTTATGGAGATCAGGCAATTAAAGCTTTAACAACTGATGCGGCAAAATACGTTTTGTTTTTAGATCGGGTAAAAGAAGCAATGCCTCTTTTCACTCAATTGAATTTCCCTAATTTAACAACTGATGTGTCTGGTATTCAGCAATATGTAATCTTTACGATAGCTTCATATTACAGTTCCAGCAAAGCTGGTACATTGACTATAAAAATGAAATGTACAAAATCAGGAACAGGTTCTACTCCTGCAGAATATACCGTTGAAAGTTTAGTTGAGACTTTCTAATTCGTACATTCAACGACAATTTTCGACTCTGTCTGGGCAATTCCAGACAGAGTTTTTTTTGCCTTGTATGGAAAATAACCTGAAGGTGCAACTCTGTTTTTAATTTAAACATGAAAAACAACAGACTTATCTCCTGTTTATTTAATTTATTAATTGCCATTTTTGAACCTTAATATTAATCCACGCTAAACATCATTAATAATGAAGAATTATTTTCCCTGTTTTTTGCTCATTGCAGCCGTTACACTTTTATCATTTTCAGGAATTGCCCAACCAATAGGCTTTTATAACGGAACTGAAAGCAAAACAGGTGATGCACTAAAACAAGTACTTCACGATAAAATCAATAATCATGTTGATTTTTCATACAACCAAGCCAAATACCTTATCAACTATTCGGATGCTGATCCTGATAATCCCATGAATGTTATTCTTTTTTATTCTCAGATTTCAAGAAATGCTTCCTTGTATGGTACAGGTGCCGGATTCATTAACCGCGAACATGTATGGGCCAAATCGCATGGAAATTTCTCAGGAATCAGACCTATGGATGGCGATGCATTAAATCTTCGCCCTGAAGATGGGTTGGTAAATGAAAACCGCAGTAACCTTGATTTTGATAATGTTCAGCCAAATGGCATAAATGACGCTATCGCAACCAGCTGCTGGTACAACGAATCAGCATATGAACCAGGTCCTTTAACCAAGGGCCAGGTAGCACGGATTTTGTTTTACATGGCCACCCGATATGAAGGTACTGACGGAGAAATTGATCTTGAACTGGTTTCGAAATTAAATAACTACCCCGAAGCCAAATTTGGCAACCTGACGACTTTACTCGAATGGAACAAACAATATCCACCATCGGCCATGGAACGACAGAGAAATGAACGCATTTTCCGTATTCAGCAAAATCGAAATCCATTCGTCGATCATCCGGAGTTTGCCGATTACATTTGGGCAAATGGAACTCTAACCGATCCTGAATTTGGGAATTTCAACATGACTCCGGAATTCCCGCTACCCAACGATTCAGTTAAAATTTCTCTGACAATTAAAAATAGCACAGACCTATCGGATGTTTCAATTTTCTGGGGAGATGCATTCGATTCGGAAACGCATGAGGTTAAAATGGAGAAATTGGTTGATAATTATAGTGCGAACTTATCGCTGTCAGGATACATGGCTGGCGATATGATTTACTTCAAGGTACAAACTACCAATTCAACCAACAAAAAAACAAATTTCAGAGCCAATTATCTTCTTCCTGAAAAGATTTCGGCAAATCAGTTAATAAACATAAACGATATTCAGGGAATCGGTTCTTCGAGCCCGTTAGTGAATCAGGAAGTAACCATCTCAGGTCGGGTAACTGCCAACTTCGACAATTCATTCTATATCCAAACCGGTTCTGGCAAACGATCAGGAATTAATATCTATAACACTTTATTCACAGGCAAAACAGGTGATAGTCTGGTTGTGACAGGCACTCCAACCGAATACTCTGATCTGACCGAAATAAGTAATATCAGTTATAGTTATAATTTCAAAGCCAATAAGACTCATAACCCAACTATCATCACGGCTTCTCAGCTAAATGAAGACTATGAAGGAATGTTAGTTCAAATTAACAATGTAACCTTTGACAAACCTGGGAGTGTTATTCAGGAACAAAATATGAGCTATACGGCCACTGACAATACGGGTAGCGTTGTGGTTTACATTAATAAATACTCCAGACTGGTACATAAGAGTTTCCCTTCAAAAGCTTCGAACCTCATAGGAGTTGTAAGTCAATATCAAGGAACATATCAGATTCTTCCTCGTGATATAAGCGATTTCAAAGAATACACACCGAATGAGAGTAGCTTTAAAGTAGCTCATACCAATTTACTTGTTTACCCAAATCCTGCAACCAATATCCTAAACATCAAAAGTGACAAAATAATTTACTCATTAACAATCAGCAACTTGTCTGGGAGAAATGTAATTATTCAGAAACAAAATATGAAGCAAATCCCTATTCAAAATCTCATCCCTGGAGTTTATATTCTGGAAGCTACTTTTGAAAATGGAACAACAACACGAAGTAAATTTTGTAAGTTTTAACAAATCAAAGTATACCAGTTAAACCAGAATGTTAGTAAAAATTACTTTCGCCCAATTTCCAAACACGAATAAACAAACTTTTAGGTTCTGTGTTTTTATTTAGAAAAACCTATTTTTGCAATCTCAATTTTACAGTGAACGAAAAATTGCTTGCGATGGAACAGAAAGCTATCAGGCAAATGCTTGATGAAAAAGGATATATTGAAGAGCAGGTCAGCCCTGAACTCAAACTGGTGGATGAAATCAACCGCTTGAAAAAGGAAAAGAATGCGGTCATTCTCAGCCATTACTATGTTGAGAGCGACCTTCAAGACATTGCCGATTACGTTGGCGACAGTCTTGGCCTGGCTCAGGAAGCGGCAAAAACGACTGCCGATCTGATCGTTTTTGTGGGCGTTCACTTTATGGCCGAAACTGCAAAAATTATCAACCCAACCAAAAAGGTGATTTTGCCCGATCTGAAAGCTGGTTGCTCACTCGCCGATTCGGCGCCCGCGGAGAAATTCGCTGAATTTAAAGCGCAATATCCCGACCACAAGGTAATTTCATACATCAATTGCACTGCCGACCTGAAAACCATGACCGACGTGGTTTGCACTTCAGCCAATGCTTTAAAAATTGTAAACAGTTTTCCTCCTGAACAGAAACTGATTTTTGCTCCGGATAAAAATCTTGGCAATTACATCAACAGTCTGACCGGGCGCGACATGGTTCTTTGGGATGGCGCGTGTATGGTTCATGAAAAATATTCGGTCGAAAAAATTATTGATTTGATGGATCAGCATCCTGATGCCGAATTTATTGCCCATCCGGAATGCGAAAAACCGGTTTTACTGGTTGCCAATTTCATCGGATCGACGACCGCCTTGCTGAACTACGCTCAAAAAAGTGCTTCGAAAAAGTTTATTGTTGCCACCGAAAGCGGCATTCTGCACCAAATGAAAAAAGTCTGCCCGGATAAAATATTCATTCCGGCGCCTTCCATTGACTCTACCTGTGGCTGCAACGACTGCTCCTACATGAAACTAAACAGCCTTCAGAAGCTATATATTTGCCTGAAACATGAACTTCCTGAGATAACGCTTTCAGATGAAGTGATCCAAAAAGCGCAATTGCCGATTTTCAGGATGTTGGAGATTTCAAAATAAATACCAAAATATTTTCAGGTTCATTGAAATAAGGACTGAACTATCCGTTAATTTATTATTTTTACATCGTGCTACGTTTTTGCAGATTCATGCTATTAATGAATCCAATCTTGTTGAAATAATATATAAATGACTGAAATTATGGAAAGAATTTCTTCTCAACTCACCGATAAATTGCTTGCGCTCGAAGAATGGTTTGGCAAACGAAAAGGGTCGATCGTCGCTTTCTCTGGTGGAATCGATTCAACTTTAGTGCTTTACCTTGCCCGCAAATTTCAGGGAAAAGAAAATGCCATTGGAGTAATCTCCAATTCTGAAAGCTTAAAAAACCGCGACTTTCTGGAGGCCAAAGATTTTTGCGAACAGTTTGATATTCAACTTGAAGTGATTGTTACCAACGAACTTGAAGATGAACGATACAACCAGAATCCGATCAACCGCTGCTATTTTTGCAAGGAACATTTGTTTCACGATTTAACCGAAATCTGCGAGAAATATCCCGGATTCGAAGTGCTGAGCGGAACCAATGCCGACGATTTGGGCGATTACCGTCCGGGTATCGATGCCGCGAAAAAGTTTCAGGTGCGATCTCCAATGGTCGATTGCAAAATATCGAAAGAAGAAATACGTCAGATCGCGAAATACTTTCAATTGCCCAATTGGGACAAACCTGCAAGCCCTTGTCTGAGTTCTCGAATTCCTTATAACCAATCGGTTACACTTAAAAAACTACGACAGATTGAAGCTGCCGAAGAAATACTGAACAATTACGGGTTTGCCGATGTACGGGTGCGGCATTACGGAACGTACGGCAAAATTGAAGTTCACAAAGAAGATTTGACGAAACTGCGTCTGGTTCAGAATGAAGTTGTAAAAAAAATCACTGCTCTTGGTTTTGAACATTGCGAAGTTGATCAGGAAGGATTGGTTTCGGGGAAAATGAACCGGGTACTTACCAATCTAAAAAGCTAAAAAATGAGAATATTATACTACGATTGTTTCGCTGGAATAAGTGGCGACATGAACCTTGGAGCAATGATCGACCTCGGTGTTGATGCCGCCTATCTGGAAAGTGAACTGGAAAAACTGAACATCAAAGGGTTTCATCTCGAAATTACCAAAGACCTTCGACGGGGTATTTCGGGTACAAAAGCGGCAGTAATTGTGGAGAATCCCGACAATGAAAAACACCGCCACCTGCGCCATGTAGAAGAAATCATCAACAACAGCACCCTTTCCGAAACAGTGAAAGCGAACTCGCTGAAGATATTTAAACTCATCGCTTTTGCCGAAGCAAAGGTCCATAAGATTGCAGTGGAACGCGTTCATTTTCATGAAGTAGGCGCACTCGATTCGATTGCCGACATTGTTGGCGCTGCCATTTGTCTGGATTTTCTGAAAGTTGACAAAGTACTCTCCTCGCCCATTCAACTGGGCGGCGGAACCGTACAATGTGCCCACGGAATTATGCCAGTTCCGGCTCCTGCAACCGCCTTGATCGTGGAAAATATTCCGGTGAAATTGGGTTTGGTTCAGCACGAAGCAACCACGCCAACCGGCGCTGCCATTTTAGTGGCAACCGTCGATGAATTTACTGAACTTATCAACTTCCCGATTACAAAAACGGCCTATGGAATTGGTCACCGCGATGTTTCGGAAGTGCCGAATGTTTTGCGTGTGTTCCTTTCAGAAACAGAAAC
>DAITNH010000003.1:2714-40945 GCA_036834745.1 Prolixibacteraceae bacterium | reverse complement strand
ATGTTGACGAGAACAGAGAAAATTGTAGCTACTAAATTTGGAGATGTGCGCATTAAACAGAGCGTTTTTGAGGGGAAAGTGGTTCGTTCGAAACCCGAATATGATGATTGCAGGACAATTGCCCTTCAGGAAAAGATAAGTATTGAAGAAGTTGAACGTGAAGCTACCAGAAATATCAATGACTAATTGCTTGATTATCTGAGTTATCCTTTGCCGTCAGCTTCAGCTGACGGATAGATTGAAGAACGCAACCAATGGCTTTAGCCACAAATTATTGGGCTAAAGCCCGGACGTTTCATCTTTACTTTACCCGTTGACTAAAGTCAACGGCAAATGATAACCACTGAATAATGAGTTGCATAGGTTTGCAAATGAATACTCAAACATTTATAACATGACACTTACCGACATTTTCGAGAAATACAAGCAAGGCGAGCTGGACTTGCCCGAGGCCTTGCAAATGGTGTCGAACCATGGAATTGAAGAAATGGGTTTTGCGACCATCGATACCGACCGTTTGCACCGCACCGGGCTGCCGGAAATGATTTATGCTGCGGGAAAAACCACCGGGCAGGTGAAGCAAATTGCCGAACGGATGTACCAAAAAGGAATTGATGTACTGGCAACCCGTGCAACTCCCGAAATGTATGCGGCAGTAAAGGAGGTTATTCCGAATGCAGAATTCAACGAACTGGCGCGAACGATCAGTTACAGGCATCAAACAGTTCAAAATACCAAAGGATATATTGCGGTAGTTGCAGCAGGAACATCGGACATGCCAGTGGCTGAAGAGGCTGCCGAAACCGCGCGTTTTCTGGGGAACGAAGTAAAAACCATTTACGATGTGGGCGTTGCCGGAATTCACCGGCTTTTCCATAAGCTGGACATTATCCGGGGCGCGCGCGTAATTATTGTGGTGGCCGGAATGGAAGGCGCTTTGGGTAGTGTGGTTGGCGGACTGGTTGATAAACCGGTAATCGGGGTTCCAACAAGCATTGGATACGGCGCAAATTTTCAGGGCTTATCGGCATTGCTTTCGATGCTGAACAGCTGTGCCAGCGGAATTTCAGTAGTTAATATCGACAACGGATTTGGGGCGGCCTGTCAGGCTTCCCTCATCAATAAGCTATAATACATGAACGAATTACAATTACTTCTGATCACGGCGATATCGCTGGGTTTTATTCACACCCTGCTTGGCCCCGACCATTATTTGCCATTTATAGTTTTGAGCAGGGCACGCAAATGGTCGCTTTCCAAAACATTGTGGATTACTGCTTTCTCCGGAATCGGCCATATTGCCGGCTCGGTAATACTTGGTATTGCCGGAGTTGCCCTTGGGATCAGCCTGAGTAAACTTGAATTGATTGAAGCTACCAGGGGCAATTTAGTAGCCTGGATGCTCATTGTTTTTGGTTTTTTTTACACCGTTTACGGAATATTTCAGTACCTGAAAAAAGGGCATCACATGCATTTACCAAAGTTCCTGCTTCCGAAATCGATTCGAAAATACCACCATTTACCAACTACCGAAGCTGAAGAAGTGAAGGAAGATACCACTAAACTCACGCCATGGATCTTGTTCCTGATTTTTGTTTTTGGGCCTTGTGAGGTGCTGATTCCGTTGCTGATTTTCCCCGCATCGGAACACAATTGGTTTGGGGTATTTGCAGTTTCCACGCTCTTCGGTATTGCCACCATTGCCACCATGCTCCTGACCGTTTTCGTAGGTTACACAGGTACCTCGCTCATCCGTTTTAAACAGGTTGAAAAATACATGCACATGATTGCCGGATCTGTAATTTTTATTTCAGGAATCGGGATTCGATTTATGGGCTGGTAATTTTACCTGAAACTTACTCACCGGTTTTCTGTTTAGTTTGTATATTTTTGCAGACTTTTATCAGATACCGGATATGGATTTCAAGACTTTTTCGATTTACAAGCCCAAAATGGAGTACCGCCGCTTTGGCAAAACCAATAAAATGGTGAGTGTGATTACTTTGGGCGGTATGCGCTTTAAGCATACCGGACAAGAGCCCCGTGAACTTATTCCGCAAGATACACTCGATCAATGCCGCGACACCGTTGAAAAAGCGCTTGCACAGGGCATTAACCTAATCGAAACAGCCTATGGATATGGCAAAAGCGAACATGCTTACGGAATGGTTCTGAATAATGAACTCAAAATCAAGCGTGATTCGTACTTTTTGATGACCAAAGGGAATCCGAAAACAGCAGAAGAAACCCGAAAACTGGTTGAAAAACAGCTGAAAGCGCTGAAAACTGACCATCTTGATTTTTATGCCTGGCATGGAATCAACACTTTGGAATTGATGGAACTGGCTTGTGCAAAGGGCGGTCCGGTTGAAGAATTGCTGAAATTGAAGGAAGAGGGAATTATCGGGCACATCGGTTTCAGCACCCACGCTCCACTTGATGTAATTCTTAAAGCCATTGAAACCGATTTGTTCGACTTTGTAAACCTGCACTATTACTATTTTTTCCAGCGAAACAAAGCGGCAATTGATCTGGCCGAAACCAAGGATATGGGCGTATTTATTATTTCTCCCAACGACAAAGGCGGTCAACTTTTTCGACCATCACAAAAGCTTACCGAATTAACCGCACCACTGCATCCGATTCAGTTTAACGCCCGATTTTGCCTGAGTCATTCTGCTATTCACACGTTGACATTCGGGCTTCCGGTAACCGCGCAGTTTGATCATATCAATGGTATTTTTCCGGCTCCGGCTCCATTTTCTCCTGAAGATGCCAAAATAAAACAATTGCTCGACGACCAAAAGCTGCTCGATCCGTATGCCGGGTTTGATCCTTATTGCATGGAAAACGACCCTTCAGGATTGAATATTCCTGAAATTTTACGGTTCCGGACACTCTGGAAATGTTACGATATGAAAGACTTCGGACTTTACCGCTACAACATGTTTCAGGAAAAAGACCATTGGTTTCCGGGCAATTTCCCGACCGAAGAGAATCTGAAAAAGGTTGATTTAAGCCGGTGTCCGGCAGACATTCCGCTGATTGATTTGATAAAAGAAACACATGAGGGATTGTACAGGGCAAAGGAGAAAGTGTAAAATTTAATACTTCTTTTATTGAGAAATTGTAACTTTACGAAAAAAAGAACATGGATTTACAGACTCGAAAATTGACATTTGTGAAAGAATTTCTCAATATTCAAAGTGAGGATATTGTGGATCGTTTCGAAAAAATGCTGAAAAAGGAGAAAAAAAGGAGTATTGAAAAAGACTTCCAACCCATGACTTTGGATGAGTTCCATAAACGAATCGATCAATCGATGCTTGATTCAAAAAATGACAAACTAACCAGTATTGACGAACTCATAAAAGAAATCGACGGATGGGGTTAAAAATTTACTGGACAGACTTTTCAAAAAGTGAACTCCACAAGATTTTCGACTACTACAAAGAAACCGCAAGTGCAAGAATTGCTAAAAAACTTGTACTTGAAATTACTCAGGCGGTATTAAAATTACAAAAACACACAAACTGCCAACCGATATTTGACAATTAAGCCTCAACTTTTAACGGAACCAAGGGTTTAAAATCTAACTTTACGATCTTAATTAACAATACTCGTAAGGCATGAATTTATTGGATACCGGAATAGAAAGAGGACTCATCAAATTTGATGAAGAAAAAAACTTCATCACCTATATAAATCAGAACAAAAAGCGCAATTACAACAATCCGGAAGAGAAAGTTCAAGCTGAAACTTTCCTGACTTTGGTTCTAATCTATGGTTATCCGGTAACCCGGGTAAAGATGTTTGTGTCTGTACAAATGGGTTCGGAAACAAAAGAAGCCGACATTGTTGTATATGCAGACGACAAAAGTGACGATACCTACATCTTAGTTGAATGTAAAAAGGAGGATTTAACTGACCAGCAATTTAATATCGCTGTTGACCAAGCCTACAGCTATGCAGTTGCCGAAGGTGCAAAATATGTTTGGACTACCTCAAGAATTAAGAATCAGTATTACGAAGTTCCCGACAAAAAACCGAAAAGTAGAATTGAAATTCCTGATATTCCACAGTTTGGAGTTAGCAAACTGGCTCCATATAAATATGTGAAAGGCGGAATTTCGCAATCTGATACTGAGGTTTCAAATGTTGTTGGCGAACCTGATCCAAATGCCAAACAGAAGTTCTTCGAATTGCAGGTGGTAAGCGAAAGCGAACTGACAAAAATCTTCATTCAATCGCATCAGGCACTTTGGGGCGGAGGACAACGGAACCCAAGTGTTGCATTTGATGAACTGGACAAATTGATTTTCTGTAAAATATGGGACGAAAAGCACCCAAGAAAGAATGGAGATCCCTATGAATTTCAAATCTTTAGAGATGAAGAGCCTGATGATTTATTGAGCCGGGTCAAAAAGATATATGCCATTGGCGAAAAAGATGCACCCGAAGTTTTCAAAGACGGAATTTCACTTTCAGCACAGGAAACCCTGACTATTGTAAAATATTTCCAAAGGATAAACCTCAACAAAACGGATCTTGACAGCAAAGGAAAAGCCTTCGAAACTTTTATGGGCAGTTATTTCAGAGGCGATTTTGGCCAGTATTTTACACCAAGGCCAATTGTAAAATTCATTGTCGAAAGCTTGCCAATCAACCATAAATCAAGGGTTTTAGATTCAAGTTGCGGAAGCGGTGGCTTTCTGTTGTATGCACTCGACAAGGTGAGAGAACAGGCCAATGAATTTTATGATCGAAAAAAAGAAGAGAAAGACCACTACAAACACTGGCACGACTTCGCAGAAAAGAATTTGTTTGGCATCGAGATCAACGATCAGATTGCACGAACCGCCAAAATGAATATGATTATTCACGATGACGGCCACACCAACGTAATTGCTTCTGACGGACTTTTGAGTGATGCGGAAATGCAAGCCAATTCAAGGAATAAAGAGTTCAGATACAATTCCTTTGACTTCATCATTACCAATCCACCTTTTGGTAGCAGTATTAAACTTACCGAAAAGGCATACATGAACCAGTATAATTTAGCCTTAAAGGAAGTGGATTGGTTGAATACATCTACAGGTAGCAAAGCCACTTTGCGTGACAGTCAAAGCACTGAAGTGCTGTTTTTAGAACAATGTCATAAATTTCTCACCGAACATGGCTATTTGGCTATTGTAATCCCCGATGGTATTTTGACGAACAGCAGTATGCAATATGTGAGGGACAATTTGGAAGAACTGTATCGCATTGTAGCTGTTGTTTCTATGCCTCAAACAGCCTTTACGGCAACTGGTGCCGGTGTCAAAAGTTCGGTTCTGTTTTTGCGTAAGCACAAAGAGAACCAAACCGAAAAAATTGCCAATCAAAAGTCGAAGCTGAAAGAACAGTTAAAAACCGACAATGACTACTTGGCCACTATTGAAAAATGGGAAAAAGAAAAGGCTGATGCCATCAAGCGATTGGAGCAATCGGCTAAAAAAGCCAATCCATTAGCAACGAAGAAAGAAATTACGGAGACTATTCAATCCAACAAATCAGTCCTTCAGACGGCTTTTACCGACAAAGTTAATTTGCTGAAAGAAGAACTGACCGAAAAGTATTTCATTGCCAAACAGAAGGCTTTAGACGATTACCCAATCTTCATGGCAATAGCCGAAGATATTGGCTATGATGCTACTGGCAGAAGCACAGCCACCAACGAACTGACCGAAATTGGTATAGAATTATCCAAATTTATAGCGCATATAAATCTGACTGAAAAGTAAATTATAAAAATCGTTAGTTTACTTTCAGGCCACCAAAGTAAACTAACGAAGAATCAACCACTAAATATGGAAAATACAAATATCATCATATACCAGACAGAAGACGGAAAAACCAAAATAGAAACCCGTTTAGAAGATGAAACTGTTTGGCTAACCCAAGCCCAATTGGCCGAATTATTTCAAAAAAGCAGGGTAACCATTACCGAACACATCGGGAACATATTTAAAGAAGCTGAATTACGTGAAGATTCAGTATGTCGGAATTTCCGACATACTGCCGCAGATGGTAAAGAATACAACACCACATTTTACAACTTAGACGTAATTATTTCAGTCGGCTATCGTGTAAAAAGCCATCAGGGTACAAAATTTCGTCAATGGGCTACTGCACGACTTCGTGAATACATTGTAAAGGGATTTACACTGAACGATGAATTGTTAAAACAAGCAGGTGGCGGTAACTATTTTGATGAATTACTGGCACGCATTCGCGATATCCGTTCATCCGAAAAAGTATTCTGGCGTAAAGTGCTCGATATTTATGCAACAAGTATAGATTACGACCCAAATTTGGAAATATCGATTCAGTTTTTCCAGACCGTACAAAATAAAATGCACTGGGCCGCACATGGACAAACAGCCGCAGAAGTGATCTACACGCGAATAGATGCCCAAAAACCTAATTTAGGCTTGACCAATTTTAAAGGCAAAAAGCCCACAAAACAAGAAACCGAAATAGCTAAAAACTATTTGAACGAAGAAGAATTAAACATTCTGAACCGCATGGTAACTGCCTATTTAGAGTTAGCTGAATTGCAGGCGCTTAACCGAAAACCCATGTATATGAAAGACTGGATAGAACGATTAGACGACTTCGTGAAAATGACTGGAAACAACATTTTGCAAAATGCGGGTTCGGTAAGCCACCAACAAGCCTTGAAAAAAGCCAGCGCCGAATACGATAAATATAAAGAGCAAACAAAAAACGAACTCTCGGAAGCGGAAAAACACTTTGTAAAACAAATTGAAACTACTGCTAAAGAATTAAAAGCAAAACCGACGAAAAAATGAGCAGCAGTTATCGTATTTCAAACAGCCAGATCAATCCCAGCAAGGTTTTCATTTTGCAGAAAAGCGAACTGGAAAAACGACTCGACCCATTCTACTATGTTCCTGAATTACTTGAATTGGAAAAGAAGGTGTTGGCAAAAACGCCCAGGAAACTGAGAAATTACGTTGTAAGCATTGCAAGTGGGGCAACTCCCAAAACCACCGAAAGTGAAAAATACTATGCCGAAAAAGGAAATGGAATACCATTCCTGCGGGTGCAAAACCTTTCACCAACAGGAGTTTTAGAGTTCGACGACTGCAAATACATCAACGAAGAAACACACCACGGAATGTTGAAACGGAGCCAGATTTCGGCGGGCGATTTGTTGGTGAAAATTACCGGAGTTGGCCGAATGGCGGTTGCTTCGGTTGTTCCCGATGGGTTTGTTGGCAATATCAATCAGCATGTTTGTGTCATTAAAACCGGGAGCAAAGAAATCAGCGAAACGCTTGCTGCGTTTCTGAACTCCGACATTGGCGAAAAATTGGCAAGCCGCAGAAGTACAGGCGGAACACGACCTGCTTTGGATTATCCGGCATTGCTTTCGATACCGATTATTGATGACAAACGGATTTTACAGATTACTGCTAAAGTAATTCAGCAGAAACAACAAAACGAAGCCGAAGCCGAAAAACTGTTGGCCAGCATTTATGATTATTTGCTGAAAGAGTTGGGAATTACTTTGTCTGAACCGCCCGAAAATACATTGAAGAATAGAATGTTTATTACAACAATTAATGCTATTACTGGAAGTCGATTTGATCCGTATTTTCATCAGAAACATTTTGATGCATTAAAAAATCCAATTGCAAAATATACAACCAAGCATATCAGAGAGATAAACGAAGAAATTAAAACAGGCCTACCAATTCGCAAAGATTATAGAATAGAAGATGGCGCCTACCCATATTATGGAGCAAATGGCATTATTGGTTTTATGGACGAATACACGCATGATGGTTTATACTTAGTAATTGGACAAGACGGATACATTGGAAATCATTATGTCGTCGAAGGGAAGTTTTGGGGTAGCAATCACAATTGGGTTTTAAAACTTAAATCTGGTTATGATTATCTTTTTGTCAAAGCGGCATTAGATGTATTAAAATACGATTATCTTATTACAGGAGGCGTAATCCCAAAACTAACAAAAGAAGCTTTAGAAAGTATTCGTATTCCCATTCCCCCACTTTCTAAGCAAAAAGAAATCGCCGACCACATCACCGCCATCAGGAATCAAGCCCAACAATTGAAAGACAAAACTAAAGAAGCATTGGCACAGGCAAGCCGGGAAATTGAAAGTATTTTATTGAATTAGAGCCTTTTGCTGATGCGAAGACAAGCAAAAATAGAGAACTTGATGCGGATACCTTGAGTAATCAAATATGCCAATAAGGTTAGAGTCATGGGAGAACGTGTTTTGTACTAAGGTTTCAAAATAAAAATAAGGTTTTATGATTTCCAATTCTTACTCACATCAAACATATTAGAACCAAAAAGGGCTGAACTCTTGATGAGCCAGCCCCTTACTAAATATTTATCCAAAACTATTACTTCTTCAGCGCTTTAATCCTCTTCAGATTCTTGCGTCTCTGCATTTTCAGTTTGATGGTATAATCAAGTTCGTACAAAGCCGGAACAAACATCAGGGTAAGGAAAGTTGCAAAGCTTAATCCGAAAATAATTGTCCATGCCAGTGGGCCCCAGAATGCGACATTGTCGCCACCGAAATAAATGTGCGGGTTCAGCTCGGTGAACATGGTCACAAAATTGATATTCATACCAACTGCCAATGGTACCAATCCGAGCATGGTTGCTGTTGCAGTAAGAATTACCGGCGTAATACGGGTTTTACCACCTTCGATAATTGCCCGGCGTGTTGGCATTCCTTCATTTTTCTTGGAATCGATAAACTCAACAATCAAAATTCCGTTTCGAACCACGATACCTCCCAAAGCTACAACTCCAAGTCCAGTCATCAGGATTACGATGTCCATCCCAAATATGATTACTCCGAGCAATACTCCGATGATACTGAAGATTACCTCGCTGAGAATAATCAGCGACTTACTTACCGAACCGAACTGCGTGATCAGGATAAAGAAAATTACCCCGAGTGCAATAATCATGGCTTTCAGGAAAAAAGCAGTTGTCTCAGCCTGATCTTCCTGCTCGCCTGTCAGCTTGATTTCTGTGCCTTCGTGCAACGGAAATGATTTTGCTTCCCTAATAATGAGCGGAACAATATCGTTGGCCGAATAACCTGAAAGGAGATTGGAATAAACGGTGATAATACGTTTCTGATCCTGGCGTTTGATACCTGCATACGATGAGGTGTAATCAATCGTGGCCACTGTCGATAATGGAATACTGCGCAGCATACCTGTATTCATATCGCGGTAGCTAATCTGCAGGTTGACCAATGCATTGATATTGTCTCGTGTTACTTTCTGATAGCGAAGCATGATCGGATATTCATCCTCATCCTGTTTCAGTTTCGAAATTTCCTTGCCATACAATGCAGTACGAATTTCCATTCCAATTTGTCCGGTTGAGAGGCCAAAACGCTGGGCACGGTCGCGGTCAAGCTGAATGATAATTTCCGGCGAATTCATTTCAAAATCGGTTTTTAACTCTTCGACTCCCGGAATATTCATTGAATCAAGGTAACTACGGAAAGCATTGGCATCTTCTATCAGATCTTCCAGGTTTTCACTGGTAACCTCAATATTGATTGGTTTTCCGGTTGGTGGACCATTCCCGTTTTTATCGACTGTAATTTCTGCTCCGGCAATATTGGCTGTTTCCCTGCGGATAATTTCCATGTACTCGGTAGTTGAAATACCGGTAGTACGGAATTTATGCTCCACGAAGTTAACTGATACTTTCCCTTTATTGAAAGGAGTTCCGGTTGATGCAAAACCTTCTTCTTCAGCACCAATCGTAACATTTGAAATAATGGATTCGACATCAGGATTATTTTGTCCGATGGCTTTATAAACGCGTGCTTCGGCTATTTTGGTGATGCTGTCGGTTACATTCTGATGGGTTCCTCCCGGCATCTTGACATACACATAAATGTTGTTCGGATCGTTGTTCGGGAAAAACAATACCGTTGGTTTGGCAATTCCGGTAATAAACATGGTAGCAAAGAACAATACAACCATACCAAGTAAGATCCAAATTGGCCGTGATCCTTTCAGTACAAACCTCAACTGCCTTTCGTAAACTGACATCAACCAGGGCCAGGTTTTTTCCTGAAAAGTTGTGATTGCCCTTTTGATGACGAAGTGGAATAGCAAGGTCATCAAAACTGCAAATACAAGGAAGTTGCCCAATCCAAAGGATTTGGTCAGGTAAAATACCGCAGCAAATCCCAGCATGATGAAAATAGAAATCTTTATTTTTCTCCATCCGCTACCCTTCTGAAACTCCTGATCGTATTCGTGTTTCATAAACGAAACCGCAAATACAGGGTTGAACACATAAGCCACAAAGAGCGATGCGAAAAGGGTTATAATCAATGTAACCGGCAAATAATGCATAAACTGCCCGACAATTCCGGGCCAGAATACCAGCGGGAAAAACGGCGCCAGTGTGGTCAGTGTTCCGGATAAAATAGGCATAAAGACTTCACCTGCCGCCTTTTTGGCTGCTATATTGATGTCAGGATTAAACTTGTGAAGACGGTGCGTGTTTTCGATCACCACAATGGCATCGTCAACCACAATTCCAAGGGCAAAGATGAAGGCGAACATCACAATCATGTTCATGGTATAACCCAATCCCGGCAAAATCATGTAGGCCACAAAAATGGAAAGAGGGACCGACAATCCTACAAAAAATGCATTGGTAAAACCCATAAAGAACATTAATACGATGGTAACCAGTAAAAAACCGATGACGATTGTATTGTTCAGTTCTTCCAGGGTATTCCGGGTAAAACGGCTTTGGTCACCTGTTACCACAACCTCCATTCCTTTCGGATATTCACGTTCAATCAGGTCATCCACAATTACCATAATCTGATCAGAAGCGTCCAGCAGGTTCGATCCGCTCTTTTTAATAACGTTCAGGGTAATTACATTTTTCCCGTTCAAACGTGCAAAACTTTCCTGTTCTTCAAAGTTATCGCTCACTTCAGCAATGTCGCCGAGTTTCACAAAAGCCCCGCTCGACGATTGCACAATAATGTTCCGTATTGTTTCAACATTTGTAAACTGACCTTTAATCCTGACTGTATTTCGGGTTCCGTTACTGGTCAGCGAACCGCCCGAAATGGTCATATTCTCATAAGCTACAGCCTGTTCAATATTTCCGAAAGTAACTTTGGCCGCCTGCATTTTGAAAATGTCGGCATTGATCTGTATCTCGCGGTCGAGGGCACCCACAATATCAACACGGGTAATTTCCTTCAGGCCTTCAATTTTATCCTGGGCAATTTCAGCATATTGCTTTAGTTTGTCCAGATCGTAATTTCCTGAAATATTGATGTACATCACCGGCATGGCCGAAAGGTCGATGTCCATAATCTGAGGATCGGCAGGCAAGTCAGTCGGCAGATCAGCCTTTGACTTATCAACTGCATCGCGCACACGCTGCTTGGCTGTTTCAATCGACAAATCGGGATCGAATTCAACTACGATGGAAGAAAAATCAGGAACTGAATTACTGGTGATCTTTTTAACATCAGCAATTGATTTTAATTGTTTTTCGATTGGCCGGGTTACCAGATTCTCAATATCGGAGGGCGAAGTGCCCGGATATGGCGTACTTACAACGATGTATGGAATTACTACCTGTGGAAATTGTTCCTTCGGGATAAAATAGTAATTCATCATTCCGAGAATCGAAATCAGGATCGCAAGTACATAAATACTCGTCCGGTTATCAATCGCCCAGCTCGTTGCAAAAAATTCTTTAAACTTGTTTTCTTTCGACATAATAGGTCTTTTTGTGGTATTAGAAAACTACTTTTTCGCCGGCATTCAGGCTTTGGAATCCGGAAGTAATGATGTTTTCGCCTGGGGTAATTCCTTCCAGAATTTCGATGGTTCCATCGTAATCCATTCCGGTTTTAACCATCCTTTGTTCGGCAATCCAATCGTTTCCATTTTGTTTGGCGATGTAGATGAATTTGCCATCCTGGTTACTTTGAACGTAATTCACCGGAACACAGAATGCCTTTTCGTTGGTGTAATCCTTGATTTTGATGTAGGCAATCATGTTTGCCCGAAGCTCAACGTCTTTTGACGACAGCTTGCATTCAACTTTAAAAGTACGGTTGGTTGGATCGATAAATCGGCTGGTGAAATTCAGTTTGGTTTCAATTTCCTTACCCTGTTCCGGAAAGCTAACCAATGCCATATTTCCATTCTTAATGCGGGTTGCATAAGTTTCAGCCACATCGGCTGTAATTTTTGCCACACTCATGTTGATCACACGAATAGTTGAAGTTGGCATTCCCGGCGATGCCATTTGGCCAACCCGTAATGGAACACTTTCAACTGTACCGCTAATCGGAGAAACCATTTTGGCCAGTTTTAGCTGTTCCCTGATGGTATTCGCGCGTTGTTCAAGCGCCTCTTTTCCGTTTTTTGCCTGAAGGTACTGAACTTCGCTGCCGATTTTCTTGTCCCAAAGCGCACTTTGTTTTTCGAAAATACTGGTTGCCAAAGCAAGCTGGGTATTCACTTCTTCGAGCGATTGTTTAACAATCTGTGCGTCGAGTTCAGCCAATACCTGACCTTTCTTTACATTGGTTCCTTCCTTCACGTAAACGGCAGTTACAATTCCTGCCATTTGCGGACTAACCGCAATATTCTGATCACCGTCAACTGTTCCCTGTACCTGAATGAAGTGATTGAAAACACACTCAACGGATGGAGTAACATTTACAGCCACAGCCTTAACCTCCGCAATTGCGGCATTTGGATCAACTTCGGCTTCGAGTTGTGCAATTTGTGTATTCAATTCTTCCCTTTGAAATTTCAGCTTTTCAAGCTCCGCTTTTTTGTCGGTTGTCGCATTACACGCAGCCAGGAAAGCGATCAGTGCCGAATAAATAATAATCTTTTTCATTTCTCTTTTATTTGATATTTATATTTTTCCTATTTGAATTCTGTAGTCTGATTGATGTTAAACAGCTTTTCCAATTTCGATTTAGAACCCTGCAGATCATAGATACACTGGTAATAATTGGTCAGATTGGTCAGGTATTGGTTTTGACTAGTCATTAAATCCATGCTCGAAGCCATGCCTTGTTTGTATTTTTCAAGTGTACGCTGGTAAATGTCGTCCGACAGTTGTTTGCTTTTCATCTGATTCTGATATTTTTCGAGCTTTAACTTTAAGTCGTTCTGATACTGACTGGCTTGCATTGACAGGCTGCTTGAAACAAATTTGGTAGTGTTTTGTGCTTTCTCAAGAGAGAACTTTCGCTGTGCTACAGTAGAAAGACGCTGTCCGCTGCTAAAAATCGGCAAACTCAAATTCACACCAATTAAATCCTTGGGAGCAAAATCGAACGCCGGAGCTTTCAATTTTTCAGTGTGGTTATAGTAGGCTGAAATAGTAGGCATAAAAGTTGATTTTGCAAGTTTCAATTCCAGTGTTGCAGCTTTCTCTGCAGTTTGAATCAATTTATAATCAACATTCTGACTGATATTGAACGATTCACTGATCAATTGAAGACTCGATTTTGTAAGCGACTCGTCCGATTCTAAAATATCACTCAATTCAAGTTTTACCGTTTCTTCCATTCCCAGCTGAATTTTCAACAAACGAAATCCCATATCCAAATTGCTGTCAATCTGGTTCATGGCATTCCGAATGGTATTGGCGGTTAATTCCAGTTGGTCAACATCTGTTTTCTCCAAAAAGCCCTGTTTGTTCATTTCTGAAATTTCGTACAAGGTTTTGTTGATGTTTTCGAGGTTGAGTGTCAAAATCTTCCGGCTTTCTTCGGCCAGTTTAATCATGTTGTAAGTATTTGTAACTGTCTCAATAACATCAAGTTTTGTTTTTTCCGCAGTTTCTTTTGTCAGGCCATAATAAACCTTGGTTGCCTGAAGGCCAACAAAATAAGATCCGCTGAAAATCAATTGGGAAAGCGTAAGATCAAAGGTGGTATTGTTTTTCAGACCAAGTTCAATCGGAGTGCCAGCCTCGCTGTTTAAGTAAATGCTTTCTCCATTATTAAGCGTAACCGAACTCACGGTTCCGCTTTGTGTGTTTGGATCCCATGGAACTTCGCTGTTCGATAAGACAGTTTTGCCGCCAAAGCTCAAGGTCGGAACTTTAAAAATGTGCGTATAACTGCCTTTTCCACTGATTTGTGGAAGTCCGGAAGCAATGGTTTCCCAAACTTTCTTCTGAGCAATTTTCAGATCGAGGTCTGAATTCATGATGTTGGTGTTGTTCTGCAATGCCATTTTCAGGGCATCCTGAAGTGAGAGTTTCACTGGTTCCTGCGCTGTGGCAGCCAATGCTCCAAGAAGGAACATCCATGCCAGCAGGAGAATCTGTTTGTGTTTTGTGAACATGTTTTGTGCTGTTTATTAGTTATTTGTATTCATTTGAATGATTTCCGATTTTCGCTTTTCAAAATAAGCTATGCCCTCAGGAGTTGCAATGGCCCGGATATGGCTTTCGAACAACACCTGAAAAACTTCTTCGAACGAGGTATTTTCAGCGAAGCAGAAGTCGTTGTTATGCATCATTACCAAATTACGGACATACAAACCTGCTATGAGTTCAATGTTTACATCGCTGCGATAAAGTCCTTGAGCAATTCCCTTTTCAATATTTTTGCTTATTTGGCTGAAAATATGATTCTGTTTTCGAATCATGAATTGTTGAAAAATGGGCTCATAATATTTTTTAAGCTCAAATTTTATTTTTGGACCGAGCTTCCCCATTTCATCAAATACTTTCAGGCTCACCTGAATCAAAATTTCAATGGCATTTAATTCATCCACTTTCAAGATTGCCATTTCCTCATCCCACCTCATTTCATCATAATAGAAAAGCTTTTCTATCAGGTCTTCCTTGCTTTTCACATATTGATAAAGGGTTTTTTTTGACATACCGAGGCTTCGGCTAATATCATCCATGTTTAAGTTTCTGATCCCAAATTCATAGAACAACTCCACTGTTCTTTTCAGAATCTCCCTAAGTTTGGGGTCGTTTAAATTCATTTCATTGTACATTTATATTCTCAATTTTTATTTCCCGACAAAGAAAGGAAACATTTCAGACAGGAAACGTTTCCGGTATGTGAATTGTTTGTTAAGTATTTCGTGCCAAATTTCCAGATTTGTTTTGTGCGAATTATTATCCGTGTAGATAGTACGGCAGTTTTAATAGGTAAATGAGTGATTTTTGGAGGTAAAAGAGAAAATAAGCAATGTCCAGTCGCAGTTTTCAAAAAAACTACAAGTCACCAGTGAGTCGCATACCTGGAACTTGAAACCTGGAATTTGGAATTCATTTTAAAACACCAGCCCGCTCAACCAGGCCCACACTGCATATCGCATAAATTTTCCGGCGAGCATGGCAATAGCGGTGATCCAAATATTGGCCCGTAAAATTCCAAGTCCGACGGCAAAAATATCGCCGATAGCCGGAACCCAGCTCAGAAATGCGAAAATGGCTCCCCGTTTATACATTCGGTTGTGCCACTTTTCAATGGTCTCGCGCTTGATCCTGAGGTACTTTTCAATCCATTCCCATTTGCCCAGATAGCCGATGGCAAAACTGCTCATCCCGCCCAGCCAGTTTCCGGCTGATGCCACCAACACTGCAGAAGTTACATCTGTGCCGCTGGCAATCAGATAAGTGAGCAAAGCTTCGGAACTGAAAGGCACAACCGTAGCAGCCAGAAAGCTAGCTAAAAATAATCCCCACAGACCGTAATCGAAAAGTCCTTCCATAAAATAAGGTAAAAGATAAAAAAGGATTGTTTGGCTGCGAACTTATAGAAAATAAACGATCCTGAAAGCAATATTGGGATATTCTAAATCCTGAACCAATAGTCAATCCTTTAGTTCAAACAAATTTAGTTACCTTTGAACGCTAAAATTTATTAAAATAAATACGATGGAAACTACACGACAAAATAAAATATCGCGCCTGATTCAGAAGGACATGGCCGACATACTGCAAAAAGAAGGAAAAGACCTGTTTCACAATGTTTTAATCAGTGTCACAAGGGTCAGGGTAACTTCCGATCTTTCCATCGCAAGGGTTTACCTGAGTATTTTTCCTTCAGAAAAAGGTGAAGTAATTTTGCTCGAAATCAAGAAACTGCATTCAAAATTACGGGGTTTGCTCGGCCTGAAAGTCGGCAAACAACTCCGGATTGTTCCACATCTTGACTTCTTTCTGGACGACAGCCTCGATTACATCGACAACATTGACCGGTTGCTCAAAGAATAATTATACACATGCAATACGATCCGATTAAACGTTCGCTGGGAAATGTATTTAACCAGCATCCGGTTTTACGCAAGTTGTTCTATAAGTTGCTCGACTGGTTGCTGCTTCGCGCCTGGCACATCCGCAAAGAATTGCGCAAACGTACCCATACTTCTCCGGAAGTAAGAACCATTTTAGACGCCGGATCGGGTTTTGGCCAATATACCTACCGCATGGCACGCTGGTTTCCAAAAGCGAAGATCAAAGCTGTTGATATTAAACCTGAACAAATTGAAGATTGTACACGGTTTATGAAAAAGGCAGGATTGTCGGACCGTGTAAAGTTTGAACTGGCCGATCTGACTACATTTCAGGAGAACGCCAAATACGATTTGGTGCTTTCGGTAGATGTGATGGAACACATTGAGGAAGATGTGCTGGTTTTCCGGAATTTTTACGCGTCGATGAAAAAAGGCGGAATGTTGCTGATTTCAACTCCATCCGATCAGGGCGGATCCGACTCGCACGACCACGAACATGAGGAAGGCATTCATGGTTTTATCGACGAACATGTACGCGACGGTTACAATATTGGCGACATCGAAATCAAACTGAAATCGGTCGGGTTCTCGAAAGTTGAAGCCCGCTACTCGTACGGAAATCCGGGTAAAATATCCTGGAAGCTGTCGATGAAATACCCTATTTTAATGCTGGGTGTCAGCAAATTGTTTTTCGTAATTCTTCCGTTTTATTACCTGATTGTTTTTCCGATTGCAGTGGTGCTCAACTTTTTCGATCTCGGAATCAAACACCGAAGCGGAACCGGTTTAATTGTAAAAGCCTGGAAATAACCCATTGAAAACTGCCTTCTATATCGCCCGCCGCTACCTGATTTCAAAAAAATCGGTGAATGTGATCAACATCATTTCCGGAGTTTCGGTTGCGGGCGTTACTGTGGGCACTTTTGCGCTGGTTGTAATTCTTTCGGTTTTCAACGGGCTCGATACCACCATCAAATCACTGTTCTCATCCTTCGATCCTGATATAAAAATCAGCGCTTCCATAGGCAAATCATTTGAACTGAAAGACGGCAACTTTGAAGCCATCAGGCAATTGCCCGAAGTTGCATCGGTAACTCCCGTGATCGAAGAAGATGCGCTTTTAAGGTATGGCGACCGGCAATATTTCGCGACGGTGAAAGGTGTTCCGGCGGAATATTCTCAGATTGCAGGATTGGACAGCAGTTTTATTACTGTCGGAAAATTTATTTTGGAATCCGATCAGATTCCGTTTGCAGTGGTTGGGCAGGGGGTCGCCTATTTTTTGTCGGTCGGACTGAATTTTTCTGATCCGATACACATTTACACCCTAAAAAAAGGCACCAGCGGACGACCGTCTCTTCAGAATGCCTTTATACACAGCTCGATTTATGCCTCCGGAATATTTTCCAACCAACAGGAAATTGATTCGAAATACATACTGGTTCCTTTTGCATTTGCAGGTGAGCTGTTCCAGATGAATGACCGGGTAAGCGCCGTTGAAATCGGTTTAAAGGAAGGCGTTTCCGCCAAAGATGCGAAGGCTGAAATTGAGTCGGTTCTGGGCAAAAACTTCGTGGTAAAAACCCAGTTCGAACAACACGAACTTTTTTACCGGGTGATGGAAACCGAAAAATGGGCCATTTTCCTGATACTCGGTTTTGTGCTGGTGATCGCGTCATTCAACATTCTCGGATCGCTTTCGATGCTCATTATCGACAAAAAATCCGACATCGCCATTCTGCAAAGTATGGGAGCCAATCAGAAACTCATCCGTACTATTTTCCTGTTCGAAGGCTGGATGATTTCACTGGCCGGAGCCATTTTCGGATTGATATTCGGTATTCTGATTTGCTGGATTCAGATTGAATTCGGAATTCTCAAAATTCCGGGAAACGAAGGCGCCTTCATTTTTTCAAGTTATCCGGTCGAAATACGCGTCACCGATCTGATGGCTGTTTTTCTGCTTGTTTCCGGTATCGGCTTTCTGGCTGCCTGGTATCCCATCCGGTTTATTTCAGGCAAGTACCTCGCAAGCCCGATGAAATAATTTCTAACTAAGCAAAAAGCTGAAATCATTGTCCGAACTCAATTCAAAAAAGTCTGCACCTTTTCTGAAAATACGGGCGGTACGGTTTCCAATCAGGCGCATTTGCTGATTTTCAACCCGCAACATGGTTCCTTCGCGCAAACCAACCACGTATAAATCAGGGTTCACTTCCAAAAATTCTTCGATGCGTTGCTGGCGAGTTTCGCCGCCGTGGCCTTCAGGATTGGCATCCAGGTAATGCGGATTGATTTGAAATGGAACGAGACCGGTGGTATCAAATCCAAGCGGGTCAACAATCGGCATGTCGTTGGTGGTGCGCAATGTCGGGCAAGCCACATTCGAGCCGGCGCTCCAGCCAATGTATGGCGTTCCATTCACAACTTTCTCGCGGATTACATCCATCAACTGGTGATCGTGCATCATTCGCACCAGTTGCCAGGTGTTTCCGCCGCCAACCACAATCACTTCGGCATCTTTAACCGCCTGCACCGGATCGCTAAAATGGTGAATGCTTTTAACCTGAAACCCCAGTTCAGAAAACCTTTCAATAACCTTTTGTTCATACAAATCGAACGAAAAAGTAACTGCGGCATAAGGAATAAACAAAGCTGTAAGCGGTTTATCGCCCAGGAATTTTTTGATTTCGTGTTTCGGATAATCCAGATAAGCCTCTCCGGGCATGGTAGAATTGCTGATTAGTAAAAGACGCATAGTGTATAATATTAGAATGAAATTAGTCGAACCCCAACAGAAAAAGGATAAAGGCGTGGTCCGCGGCGATCTTCGAACATCGGTGTGAAATCGTAGTTGGCAAACAGATTTACCCAGCGATAACCAACCCTGACAGTTCCCCCAAATTTGAAATCGCGAAGCGAATAATCGCCGGGAGTTTTAAGTTTTTGCTTTTTATTTTCGCTGCGGTATTTCACTTTTGTATGCGATGACAATCGCCTCCCGACATTTATTCCTGCCGAAAAATACAAGCGGTCTGCAACATGCTTCAACGGAACCTGAAATTCTGCCATCAGGGGAACTTCAATGTAAACCATTGAAAATTTAGATTTTTGGTTGGAATCGAAGAACATCGTTTTCGGTTGAACTTTTTCGAATTCATCTTCTTCGATGGTTGTTTTGTCGTCGAGGTGGTAACTTTGCAAGCTTAAACCGATGCCGGTAACCAACCCAATCGTATTTCGTGTTGACTGCAATCCCTTTGAATACTGCAAAATATTCAGGTTAAGCACATTCGACATGAACAGATCGTTTGAAAGGAAATCCCTGTCTTCAGTGGCGTACATACTGTAATCCGATCTCGCAAATCCATTCACTCCAACTTCGATACCCGCCCAATGTCCGGCAAATTCTTCCTGGTAGTAGTTGAAGCCTTCATTTACCAAATCCTGAATGTCGATCAATCCCGAAAGCCGGCCGGAAGGACTTTGAACAACAATTATTGAATCGTTTTTCTGAGCGATTGTCAGAGAAGCAGTAATTGTTGCCAGGAATATGAGAAATATATATTTCATTTATGAATTGCCTAAGGTTGAATTATTTACTATTTATCCATTTACAATTTACGCTGCAGATTGGAGCATTTCAATAGTAGATCGTCTAATTGTCAATAAACAATGGGAATTTCGTTTAGCAAAGTTAGTCAATCAAAATGGAAAAAAGGAGCTTATCGGTTTTGATAAACTCCTCTTACTGTTTCTGAATTATTTGCTGTTTAATCTAAAAAACTAATCCCTATGGTGAAAGGTTTGAGCTCCGGGCCTTTACCTGCCTGAAATAATGGGATCAGGCTGTAAGTTGCGAACAAGCTCACGTCTTTGTATCCAACCCGCGCGGTAGCTTCATATTTAAACGAATTGAGATAGAATCCACTACGGTTTTTATCTTTTTTGTCGTCCTGTTTTACTTTGGTGTGCGAACCAATTTTAACCCCTCCAACCAAACCGGCGTTGATAAACAATCTGCCTTCATGTTGGTTTACCGGGATCTGGAATTCGAGCAAAAGTGGAACTTTCAAATAACTTATGGCAAGTTTTGTTTTCGATAAATTATCGGCATTCAGGCGTGCAGGTATAATTGTGTACTCACCCTTTCCCAAAGTATATGGATTTTCGAACCGGTAACTGTTAAAGCTTAATCCCATTCCTGAAACCAGACCAACATAGGATTTGGCAAGGCCAATATTCAGTTCGTAAAAATTCAAATTGAATTCTGCAGATTTTCCTTGGTTGAGATCCATAAAGTCTTGTTGAAATAAATTGTACATGCTGTAATCCGGCTTGTCGAACCCGTTAAATCCCAATTCGACACCTTCCCAGTGGCCGTTGAATTTACCTGATCTGTCTTTTTTGTGTTTGTCTTTTCCCCAACGCACTTCAGTTCCATCTTCGTTGTCGATCACTTTCACGTCCTTTTTTCCAATACGGACAATGGTGGTATCCTGATCTGCCGATTGCCTGATGGTATCGGACGAAAGCGCAAATTCGGCTGAGATACTGATTGATTTTATATCTGCCGCCATTTCCTGCGCCTCCGGTTTCAAGCTAAATAAAGCTATTGCGATTAATGATAAAAAAATTGTTTTCATGGCTGTTTTGTTTAAATTTTGCCTGTATGACGGCGAGGTATTTTGAAATGTTACAGCCATTTTATTTTTTTTCCAAAGGAATTGAAAAAGCCATTAAGCGACTTTCAAATTCGAGGCTCGAAACTTTTCCATCTTTTACATTGTATCCAATCCGGTCGCCCGAAAGCTCCGAAACAACATTCAGCCCGGTACGAAAAATGCGTTGTACCGAATTTAAACCTTCATTGCCTACTTTTTTTGCACGACTTGCCAGAAATTCATCGATGGTCAGTATGCGCGGATCATTGATTTTCTCCACATTAATTTCATGCGAAACTGCCAATTGTGTTTCAAACGTTTCTGATTCCAGCATGGCCAGAATTGGCGAAATTTCATTCAGTTCCGTTAAATCCCGTTCCTGAGAAATTTCTTCAACTTCGGCTTGTTGCTCCGGGTTGTTGGCTTGTTCCTGAACAATGACAGGTTTTTGGCTGACTTTCACCGCAGTATTTTGCGCAATCTCATTTTCCTGAATTATTTTTTCCGGCTCAATCTTTATTTCTGCAGGTTTCGATTGAGGTTTCACCAAAGCAATTTCAGGAATCACATTGGTCCCGATTTTTTCACTGCCGGGTTGAAACAAAGAATTAATTCCCCAGATCAGTACAACCACAGCAGCAGCTCGGGCGACCCAAGTCAATGCGATGATTGTGCCCAACTTCCGGTATAATTTCTGTTTCTGCGGAAATTTGATACTGGTATCAGCGATCAAACGGGTTTTTCCGAATAAATCATATTCCTTCTGCAATTCAGGATGAGCGGCAATATACGTTTCAAACGATTCACGCTCTTCATCTTTCAGATCGCCTTCCATGTAGGCAATTGTTTTCATTTCGAATGCCGACTTTTCGTCCTGCGCCGATTTATACAAATGCTGTTTACCCGAAAAAGCAACTTGTTCTTCAGGCAAATGAATATTATCGAATAGTTGTAATTCTTCCTTTAAATCGGGATTCAGTTCCAGAAAATCCAGAAACTGATAGATCATGGTTTCTTCAAGATTACCTTCGAGGTAATCCAGAAAGAACGGTTCGTAATTATCTCTGGTTATCTTCATACTACCATCTCCATTTTACCAATGTAATTTTTCAGGAAAACCCGGGCGCGGTATATGTAAACCTTTACCTGGGCTTCGCTCAGCGAGGTAACATCCCCAATTTCTTTGTACGAGTATCCTTCGTAGTCGCGCAATAAAATAACTGTCCGCTGTATTTCGGGCAACCGTTTTACTGCTTCATTCAGAATTTCCTTCAGGTCAGAATATTGTTCATCGTGTACATCTTCCGGAATCTGGTAATCTTCCATGTAAGTCTGACGTTTTTCTTTCCGCAGAACATCGATCATGGTGTGATAAGCCGTTGTAAATAAGTACGACTTCACTTTTTCCGAATTAACATTTTCCGCGTTCCGCCACAGTTTCTCATAGCTATCCTGAACGATATCGCGCGCACGCTCCTCATCCCTGATGTTTTTCAGGATAAAACGGAAAACGTTGTCCGAATACAAATCAACCGCCTGGTTGTATTCTGTCACATTCATTCTGATCTGCTTACCTATTTTTGAGTGTAAGACGAACAGCGTATCATTTTGTTACAGTTACTGAAGATTTTTTTCCGATTGGAGTTTTTGATTTTTCGATTGCCTCGAGCAGTACATTATCAATGTTTTTAATGATCGGATAGAAACCTTCTTCTCCAAGAATATTTCGGGCAATATAGGCCTTTGCCTGATTGTCAATTATTTTGGAGGAAGTTTTCAAATCTCCATTGCTGGCTTTGATTCCTTTTTGGGCAGCAAAAGCCACAAATTGATTCAGAATATCCCTGTTCTGGAAATACGTTTCAAATTCTTTGGTATTGGTAAGTTTTGAAAGTGTCTTCCGGTTCGAATCAGCAAAATCGAGCGCGAACTGATAGACCAGGCCTTTTTGTGTAATCTTGGAATAAAAGTCTGAAAAGCCAAGCGTATCGGCCGGAATGAAGAAATCGGGCATGATGCCGCCGCCACCGTAAACCGTTCGTCCGGCCAAAGTGGTATATTTAAGCGAATCGGAAAATTGAATGCTGTCGGCTTGCTGAAATTCACCGTGAATTGCACGGTCCATAATGTCCTTATAATATTCATCGTTCCCTTTGTCGTAAGGTTTCTGTATCGACCGGCCACTTGGCGTGTAATAGCGGGCAACGGTCAGGCGAAGGGCGCTTCCATCTTTAAAAGGTATTTGTTCCTGAACCAATCCTTTACCAAACGACCGGCGTCCGATGACCCAGCCCCGGTCGTTGTCCTGTATGGCGCCTGCAAATATTTCACTTGCCGAGGCAGAAAAATCATCGATCAGCACCAAAACACCTTTGTCGCGGTAGGTTCCATTACTGTCGGCATTAAATGTTTTGCGGGGTTGAGAATGACCCTGAGTGTAAACAATCAGTTCACCTTTGTCCAGAAATTCATTTACCATCTTGATAACAGCATTCAAATAACCGCCCCCATTTCCACGTAAATCGACGATTACGGTTTTCATTCCGAGTTGATCAAGTTTTTTCATCCCTTCCATGAATTCCTGATAGGTTTTTTCGCCAAAACGGCTTACTTTAATGTATCCGGTTGTTTCATCAATCATGTAACTTACATCAACACTGTAAATTGGAATTTCTCCGCGGGTAATATTAAATTCAAATAGATCCTTAAAACCTTTGCGTTTAATGCCGACATTGACCTTTGTACCCTTTTCGCCACGAAGTTTCGAAAGAACTTTTTCGTTTTTCAATCCGGCACCAGCCAGTAAGGTATCGTTCACGGTAACAATACGGTCGCCTGGCAAAATTCCCAATTTAGATGATGGTCCTCCTGAAATAACATCAACCACCATTACCGTATCGTTTTGAATGGAGAACTGAACGCCAATTCCGCCAAAATTACCGCGCATCTCTTCTTCAACACCAAGCATTTCTTTTGGCGGAATATAAGAAGTATGCGGATCGAGGTTCTTCAACAATAGTGGAATTGTTTTTTCAACCAGCGAATCGGTTGAAATTGAATCTACATAAGAGTTGTTGATCAATTCAATCACTGCATCCAGCTTGTTAAATCCGGAAGTGGCAAAAGTTGGAATATTGCTTCCGACATTGCGGGTCAACCTGTTACCGATCAAAATGCCTGTAACAACTGCTATCGCTAGCAACACAGGAATATAAACTGAGAATTTCGTATTTTTCATTTCGTGTAAATCTTATAGTATTAATCTTCCAGAGTTACCTGGATCACTTCAATATTTGCTTTCTTCAACAAATCAATCCCATCTGCGAGATGATAATTATCGTAAAAAATAACTCTTGCTATGCCCGCCTGAATAATCAGTTTCGAACATTCAAGGCACGGCGATGAAGTAACGTACAAAGTTGCCCCTTCGCTGCTGTTGTTTGATTTTGCTACTTTGGTGATGGCGTTTGCCTCGGCATGTAAAACGTATGGAAAGGTCCGGTTGTTCTCGTCTTCACAATTATTCTCGAATCCCGATGGGGTGCCATTGTACCCGTCAGAGATGATCATTTTGTCTTTCACAAGCAAAGCACCAACCTGCCTGCGTTTACAATACGAATTCTGGGCCCAGATCAGGGCCATTTTCAGGTATCGCTGATCGAGTAAAAATTGTTTATTTTCCTTTATTGTTAATTCCATGGCATATGCTCTCAGATTTACAGACAAGATTCAAATTTGTCCAAAAGTAATCATTGATGTGTATATGTTGGGACAAACACATTACAAAAAACGTCCATCTTAATTCAGATGAACGTTTTTATTGTGAATTTATGATTTAATCAATGATTCAAAAACTTTTCGGCAATGTACAGTAGGTCCTTTGATTTAATGGGTTTTGCCAGATAATCATCGCACCCTGCATTCAAAGCTTTTTCACGATCATCAGACATCGCAAACGCAGTTTGAGCGACAACGGGAAGATCCGGATATTTTTTCTTGAGTATTTTAGTTGCTTCGTAACCATTCATCTCCGGCATCTGCAAGTCCATAAAAACCAAGTCCATAGATTCAACCTTATCGCAAATATCAATCGCTTCGATACCATTTTTTGCCCAAAAAACATTCGCATGTAGCTTGCTCAAAACAGCTTTCAGGTATAAAAAGTTTGACTCAACATCTTCTGCAATCAGCACGTTCGGATTCCTCTTTTCGCTCATCTCTGATAATCTTTGACAGGTACATTTTAACTTATCAAATGTATTGAAACATTCTTTGAATAACTATTCTTTGGAGAAAATTTAAAGATTGGGGAGAATTTTAGGGAGATTAAGGATTTTCCTGAACAGAAATAAGAATCATTCATATAGTTGTTTTTCAATTTTTACAATTTGAAAAGAGGCGACCCCACTGGGATCGCCTCTTTTCAGAATTTTCAAATCTTCTGATTTATCGTGGCATTGTAACAGTACTCATTTGAAGAGTTACCGCTGTCTGCGCCAACATTCTTCCGTTTATTGATGCGCCTGTCTGCAAATTAATACCTGTCTTGCTTAATATATTTCCTTCAAAATGGCTGGTCGTACCTAAGGTTACAGCACCAGATGTCTGCCAGAAAATATTCTTTGCCAGTGCACCACCTGTGAGGGTAATTCTTACTGCTGAACTCATATCAAGAGTTCCGGCAATCTGGAATATCCAAACATCAGTCGAGCTACCCGAAATGGTAATATCTGTTGGGATCACAACCGCACTTGTAAATTTATACAGGCCAGCGGTAAGGGTTTTGCCTCCAATATTTCCGGCACCTAAATTCAAAAAATTAGGATTTGAACGTCCGGCTGCGTCAGTGTAGGCAGTTTGCATGTTACCTACTGCGGTGGTTAACCTCTTGGCATTAGTTATTCTGCAAGGTAGTGGACCGGCTGCATCGACAGAGTATATTGATCCGGCCACTTCGGCACAACTTAATCTAATTGCTGCACCAGTAATTGGACTTGTTCCAATATCACCGGTCACATTGGATTTATAAACATTGGTGATTCCTGACTTTGACAAAATTACAAAATCGCCTGCTACCCCCAGATTTACAACTTTCAAAGCACTTCCTGTTGGCTTAATCTTAGCTGACTTTTCAAGTGAAGACATTTCAGGGGATAAATTGTTATCCATCTCTTTTTCACATCCCGACATTACCCCAATAAATAGCATTGCTAAAACCGGGAAAACTTTCTTTAGATTCATTTTATTGTTTTTTAAATTGTGAATAAAATTAATATGTCAAAAATAGGCTCATTGATACGTGGGTTTGTTACACATTTAAAATTAAAAGTTGCAAAATTCACTGATTTTAAATGTTAAATAATAAATAACGTATTGATTTTAAATTCAATAATAGTATAAAATTCAATAAAACGATGTTTCGGGTGATGAGGGAGGTTCTTTGTGAAATATTTCCATATGCCGTATTTGATTGCCGTTTAGGGGTCAAAAATTCCAGGACTGGACAATCCCCTAAAACAAAAAGAACCGCCTGAAATTCAGACAGCTCTTTTATTCTTTGTACCCGAAGCCGGTACACCTACATATATATTTTACTAAATGCAATGCGTATTTAATTACTGGATATCAATACTTTTTACCATTTTATTAAAGACTGATTATTGCTATTTATTACAACTTTTTCCTGTTTTCTCTCTTTCATTCTCTCTTTTTTTGGCTAATTTTGATCGAGAAACAAACAAGATCATGGCAAATATTACATTTTACATCGACAAAACGAACAACGACAGGAAGGATACGCCCCAATAAAAGCGAATGTTACAATAAACTCTAAAAATACCACAAAAACGGTAGGTAAGATAAAGCCACAGTACTGGAATACACTTAAGCAAAGAGTAAAACCACCCCGGCCACACGAAAAAGATAACAACCACACCGAAATAAATTTGCATCTTGACGATTTCCAGAGTAAGGCAAACAAATATTTTTTGAATTGCACGCTCCAGAAAATTGAACTGACCCCGGCCATTGCCAAAGATTACTTTAAGGGAAACGAATTGAATCTAAACAAGCCTAAAAAAACCTTTGGGAGGCTTACGAAGAGTTTTTAAAGGCCGGAGAATTAGAGAAAGCACATAACACCAACCGGAACCGGAAAACGATTAAAAAGTACCTTGAAAAGTTTGAAGCTGAAACCGGGTATAAATTGACCTTTGAAAGTATTAACCTGGTATTCTATGACCAGTTGAAAGAACACGTATTAAATACCAAAGCACACGGATACAATTATCTTTCTGCCATTACCGATAAATTCAAAGCTTTTTTAAATTGGAGCCTTGAAAGGGATTACCACAACAATACAACCTTCAGAAAATTTTCAGCACCCGAGAAGGAAGGAACCATTGTACAATTAATATTCCCGGAGCTGCAGCAGTTGATCAATTTTAAGTTTGAAAGTAAGAGCCGGCAAAGGGCAAGGGATTTTTATTGTTTTGGATGCTTAACCGGGTTAAGATATGTTGACTTGCAACGACTGACAAAAGACAATGTTTCAAATGGACTGATTAAGATTACCACCCAGAAAACAAACAAAGAGGTATTTATACCAGTTTTTCCCGGCCTTCAAACCATTATTGACCGATATCCGGAACAATACAAGTTGTTACCAAAATTCTCAAACCAGAAGCTTAACAAGAGTATAAAAGCAGCTTGTAAAGAGGCCGAAATAAATACAATGGTTGAATATAAAACCTTTGAAAAGAACCTGACCAAAACAGAGTTTAAGCCTAAACATGAACTGATAGGAACCCACACCGCCCGGAAAACCTTTATAAATTTGGCCTACGACAATGGCCTCGATGTTGAAATGATCAAATCAATAACCGGGATCACCCACGAACGAACGCTAAGAAGATATTTAAACGTTTCGACCGATGCCAAAAAAGACAAGTTGATGAAAGCTTTTCAGAACCTTTCGATACATTCTGAACCCGAAATTCAGACCATTTTAGATGCAAGTATTTTGCTTGATCAGATAAAACAGGGAGCAAAGGAAGCTTTTGAAATTAAAGCCGGAAAACAGAAAGGGAACCCATTAAGCAATTTATTAACTGAATTGTGATTACTTTTGTACTATCAAAATTTTAAAACATTTCAAATGTCAACAGTAACAGTTAGAATTAACAGCAAATCCAAAAGAGGCAAACATCTTATTGCATTACTTTCGGACATGGCAAAGCAGGGTAATGATATACAGCTCGAACATATACCTAATGCTGAAACCTTAAAAGCTCTTGACGATGCACATAAAAAGATAGGGTTTAAGGCCGAAAGTATTGACGACCTTTTTAAACAATTGGAAGCTTAACCCATGTTTCAAATACATTATACCACAAAGTTTAAGAAAGATTTTAAAGTCATAACGAGGCGCAACTATGATCTTATGTTGCTTAAAAACATTATAGCCTCACTTGTTGAAACAGGATCGGTTCCTGAAAAGCATTTACCACACAAATTAACCGGAAATTATGCCGGAGATGTAGAATGTCATATTAAACCAGATTGGCTATTAATCTGGAATATTGACGAAGTAAACAAAGAAATTTGGTTAGTCAGAACCGGAACCCATTCCGACCTATTTTAAGCAAAAGAGAAGTTGATTAAAGCATTTCAGAACCTTTAAGATTCAGGCTATTTCTATAAAAACCTTCCATTTCTTTACAATGTGTCGCCATAAAACAAAAAGAACCGCCTGAAATTCAGACAGCTCTTTTATTTTAAAGTACCCGAAGCCGGAATCGAACCGGCACGATATTGCTATCACTGGATTTTGAGTCCAGCGCGTCTACCAATTCCGCCATTCGGGCTTGTTTGTAAACCGGCTGCAAAAATAATGGAAAATTCCTTTACTCAAAGCATTTCCCACAATATTTTACCTTTTTCATTTCAAACCGCTTTCAAAACATAAGTTTTGAAGATATATAAGGCAAATTCAAAATTTTTATACCTTTAGCCGAATTCTCAAAATCGCCGCGTAATGCGCATAAACTATGGATCTGACCGACGAGAAAGAACTTTACTTAAGGCTAAAGGAAGGAGACGAGCGTGCTTTTAATGCTTTGTTTCAGAAGTATTATTCTTCAATGTGCCATTTTGCCCGTCAGTTTCTGAACGACAGCGAAATGGCCGAAGAAACCGTTCAGGATATGTTTGTCCGTATTTGGGAAAAGCGGGAATCGCTGAACATTGAAACCTCCGTCAAACATTATTTCTTCAGATCTGTTCGCAACCATTGCCTGAACCAGATCCAGCATCAAAAAATCAGAAAGCAATATGCCAGCATGGTGAAAGAATCTGCCCATCAGGATATCGACCCCGATCAATATTACGTGGAAGTGGACCTTTTAAAACGAATTGAAAATAGTATTGATTCGTTGCCTGCAAAGCGACAGGAAATTTTCAGACTCAGCCGTGAGCAAGGCCTGAAATACAAAGAAATTGCCGAAGAGTTAAAGATATCAGTAAAAACAGTAGAGGCACAAATGGGTTTGGCATTGAAACACTTACGCGAAGATTTAAAAGAATTCAGTAATCATTTGGTAACGCTGTTTCTGTTTTTTAAAAAATCGGGTATCGGCAATAAGGGTTAAACCTGTACTTTAATGTCATTAATGCAATATGAAATCAAATCACAACATAGAAGACGAAAAGTGGGCTTTACTGGCCATGTCAATTTACGATGATGACATGCAGCTAACTGCCGAAGAAAAAAATAAGATTGCAGAAGAATTGCTTTCCGAACAAAAAGAGAAAGAGGAACTTCTCCGGATGGTCGAAAAGGTTGATTTATACTTTGATCTGAAAAAATACCCCGCTGAAAAAGCGTTGGAGAAAGTTCAAAATAAGATTAAGAAAAATTCACAAAGCAATTCAACAAGGTTCAGAAAATTATTTTCGAATCCGTTGATGCGCGTGGCAGCTGCATTATTGGTAGCTGCGTTGCTATCGGTAGCCGGATACGAAATGGTTGCAAACAAATCCGCATCAGTCAAAATACTTGAAATTTCATCTACCGATCAGGTAGTTAAATCATTTAAATTGCCTGACGGTACTTTGGTGAGCCTCAACAGCGACACGCAATTGAAATACCCAAAGAGATTTGGCAAAGATACCCGTGAAGTAACCATAGAAGGAGAAGCCTTTTTTGAAGTAAAACCCAATAAACACAAACCTTTTATCATTCATGCCGGAAATGCACAGATTAAAGTTCTTGGTACCAGTTTTAATGTAAGTGCCTACCCCCGAGCAAAATTGGTAGAAGTGATTGTTGAAACCGGCAAGGTGCAGGTTTTAAACAATTTAACTAAAACAAATCAAATCAATAACCTAATCCTGAATCCGGGCGAAAAGGGAACCTTGGTATATTCGAGCAATGCATTGCTGAAAACCACCAATCAGGACCCCAATTTCATGGCCTGGAAAACTCACAACCTGATTTTCAGGGCGACTTCGCTAAGCGAAGTAATTGGCAATCTTGAAAAAGTTTACAAAGTAAACATCCGTTTAGACGATCCTAAACTGAACGGCCTTCTGCTCACTGCCCATTTCAACGATTATCCGCTCGATTTTATCCTGAAGGTAATCGAAACCACTTTCCAAATGGAAACACAAAAGATTGACGGGCAGTATATTTTAAAGGCAAAATCTTAAATACCCGAAATTTGAAATGCCATGAAAACAAATAGAATAGTAACTCATATTATGTTTTTCGTATTATGTTTATTAATTCCCGCAGCTCCGTTTTCAACCTTTGGTCAGAAACCGGCAAAAAAGCAAAGTGCCCGGCAAAATACTAAACAAGAACAAAAAGACGATCAGACTCCCAATGTGCTTGATCAGAATATCAGTATTTACGCTGAAAATGAATCGCTTTCGAACGTGATCGAGCGTATTTGTAAATACCTCAATCTCGATTATTCATACAATTCGAAACTGATTGAAGGCAAAAATATCAATCTGAACGTTTCGAACAAGCCAATTAAATACGTGCTTGACCAATTGATGAAAGATTTTTACCTTCTGTTCGAGATTGAAGACAACATACTGGTTGTCAGAGATTACGTTCCGATGGACAAGAGTCTCGATTACGACAAGAAAATCAGAAATTACAGCGACCAGACTGGATTTGTTTTCGATAATCCCAAGAGAAAGTCAATCACAATTGATTTCAAATCATCGAGCAACCTGATTATCATCCCGGTCGCTATCAACAATTCGGATACGCTTAATTTTATTCTTGATACAGGTGTCCGCTATCCAATTATTACAGAACTTCCGTTTGTAAACAAGCTGAACCTGAATTTTCTACAGCCCATCAATATAAAAGGATTGGGCGAAGGTGAGCAATTAACTGCCTACCGGTCGGGCAACAACGTGATAAATATCAACGGATTGGTAGCTTACGATCAGGAAATACAAATGATAATCAGCGAAAATTTCCAGATTTCGCATATTCTCGGAATTCCGGTACATGGGTTGATTGGCTTTAACCTGTTCAAAGACTACGTTGTGAAAATTGATTATACAGATCACAAAATAACCCTTATCAAACCCGAATACTACACCTATAAAGAAAAGGATAAAGACATCGTACTGCCTTTGAGTTTTGAACAAAACAAACCATTTGTGAGGACCAGCATCGTAACAGACAAGAACGAAGATGTTCCGGTTAAGCTGTTGGTCGATACCGGTGCCAGCGATGCCCTTTGGTTATCAACCAATTCAGACAACCGGATTTCCCTTCCTGAAAACCATATTGAAACATTCCTTGGACGTGGTTTAAGCGGTGATTTGTTCGGAAAAAAGGGCCGTATCGGGGCCATCTGGGTTGGGCCACTGGTACTTTATGAACCAATTGTTGCTTTCCCCGACAATGAACTTGTTGATCAGCTAATTGGGAAGAACGATCGTAACGGAACTCTTGGCGCTGAAATTCTCCGCCGGTTTTATGTTACCATGGATTATCCGAACAAACGGCTTATCCTCAGGCCAAACAGCGATATCAAAGATCAGTTCAATTACAATATGAGTGGTTTGGAAGTAACCAATCCTATGCCGGGAGCACCTATTTTCCTGATAAGCAATATTCGTACAAACTCACCTGCGTATTATGCCGGGCTTCAGGAAAATGACCAGATTATTGCAATAAATAGTAGCAATCATAAATCGTTAACTTTAAATGATATAAATTTGCTATTTCAAAGCCAGGAAGAAAGGAGAATAAAAATGACCGTACTTAGAAATGGGGAACAGGTAAAAACAGAATTCTTCCTGAAAAAAATGTTCTAATATGAAGTCATACTGCGGACTTGTACTGATTGTTTTCCTTTTGTCGTTGAAGGTTACCTTTGGGCAAATGGAAAACAATTCCGCATTGGATAAAAAAGTCAGTATTGAGGTTAAAAATGAAACCATTGCTTCGGTTTTTGAAAAAATATCTTTAAAGACACAAATTTATTTTTCGTACGATGCCTCACTTATTGATGACGAAAAAAAAATAGACGCTTCCCTTTCTGATAAAACCATTAAAGAAATTCTCGACCTGATTTTAGAATCAAAATTTATTTACCGTGTGCTCGACGATCAGGTTATTATCACCAGGCCTGAAGATGAAAAAGTAAAAAAAAAAGAAGTTGAGTTAACTACGGATAAACCTGTAATAATCAACTTCTGCGGAAAAATTATCGATCGGGAAGAGAAAGAGGTGTTGCCATATACAAGTATTTCAGTTCAGCGAAGAAACATCGGCACCATCTCGAATATTGATGGTGAATTTGAACTGAAAATTCCGGGAACAATGATAGATGATACCATTTCAATATCCTGTTTGGGATATAAACAATATCAAATTCCGGTTACTCAAATCACCGATGAAGCAGCAACAGTTTTTCTTCAGCCCACCTCCTTCCCTCTCAAAGAAATAAAGGTAACGGTTATCAACCCACAAGACATCCTTGGCCGGATACTGTCGAAAATTTCACTCAATTATCCGCGCAATCCGGAAATTATGACTGCATTTTACCGCGAAGTGCTGAAACAGGACAACGATTACATTGATGTTGCCGAAGCTATTCTGGAAATACGAAAATCATCTTATGAAAATACATTTGCCGACGATAAGGTGAAATATTTAAAAGGCCGCAAAAGCCTGAACGTAAAACCTTTTAAGTTCGTCGATTTCAAAATTCAGGGAGGTCCGTATTACATTACCAAGTTGGATGTGGTAAAAACACTCGACTCGTTTCTCGATCCTGAATTCCGCGAATTTTACAAATATTCGCTTGATCAGATTGTTGAACTCAACGAACGCGATACATATGTCATCCGTTTCAAGCCAAAAGAAAAAGTTGACTACCCTTGTTATCAGGGAAAATTGTATGTTGATATGTCGTCGTTTGCACTGGTACATGCCGAGTTTGAGCTGAGCCGCTCGGGACTGAAGTTTGCACACGAATCGCTGATCAGGAAAAAACCCAAAGACTTTTTTGTCAGGCCAGTTCAGGTTAATTATCAGGTGAGTTACCGCCGTGCCGACGGGAAATGGCACTTAAGCAACGCGCAGGCTTCCATCAATTTCCGCGTTAAAAGCAAAAAAGACAAGATCAATTCGATATTTCACAGTACTTCCGAATTACTGATTACCGATTTTAAATCTGACGACGGAACACACTTCAAGCGGAACGAATTGTTTAGTTCGAAAGACATTTTTACTGAAATTATAACCGACTACGATGAAACTTTCTGGGGCGATTACAATACCATAAAACCTTCGGAAGCTTTGCGTAATGCGCTTAAGAAATACTATCAGGAAAACGAATCCATAATTCAACCCAACGAAAAGGGAAATAATGCCCTGATCAAACAAAAACACTAAATATGAAAACTTTAATCCTTCTTACATTTTTAGTAATCTGTGGTTTTGTGGCAGATGCACAAAACGAAAGCCCAATCAGCCACATCAGCAAGCAAGTAACCAACTATTTCAGCCTATTCCCAACGGAGAAAGTTTTTCTCACAACCGATAAAGAATGTTACAAACCCGGAGAAACCATTTGGTTCAATGCCTTGGTGACCGATGGAAAAACAAAATTGCCGTCAACGGTAAGTCAGGATTTTATCGTAAAATTATACAATAAAAAAGGAGAACAGGTAGCTATTCAATTGCTTCAACTGGTCAATGGCACAACATCGGGCGATCTCGAAATCCCGGACGAACTTCCCGCAAGTCAATGTTTTCTGGTGGCTTATACCTTGTCACAGGTTGATGTTGAAGAAGTTTTCTGTACCACAATAAATATTGATCCCGCACACAGCGACCAGTGGGTTGTTACAGCCACCGCCAAAGACAGTATCTCAATTTCAGGTCAGAAAAACGAACTTTCTCTCTTCATCCGGAACTTGTCTGGTGGGGCTGTGAAAAATACTTCGCTTCGCTACCAATTAATGAACGGAACCGAAATAATCGAAAAAGGCAAACTTAAAACCGATGATGCCGGAAAAGCAGTCGTTCCATTTACATTGCCTGCCAAAACGAACGGAGAGCCATTTATTTGCGAATTGGCCGACAGCAGAAATGAATGGAAAAAAGAAGTATTCCTCGCATCAAACCTCGATCCGATTGCCATTAGTTTTTACCCTGAAGGAGGAACAATTGCTACCGGAATACCCGTAAAAATCGGATTTACGGCTTTCAACAAATGGGGAATACCCGTTGATTTGGAAGGATCGGTAGTGAATCAGGATGGGAAACAGGTTGCCATAGTAAAAACATTCACCAAAGGTCTGGGTCTTTTCGCGGTCGAAAATGATGGAAAACAAAAATTGAAACTGATCCTTTCAGGAAAAACCGGACAAAACCAATCCTTTGAGCTTCCGGCCCCAAATACTTCGGGACTTGCTTTTTCTGTTGTCAAAAATGATCCTGATTTCATCTCGGCCAACCTTATTTTTGCTGATAAACAAAAACATGCCATTTCGCTTACGGCCACCGATGGAAGTAG
Organism: Prolixibacteraceae bacterium; assembly: GCA_036834745.1. GTDB lineage: Bacteria > Bacteroidota > Bacteroidia > Bacteroidales > Prolixibacteraceae > Aquipluma. Next base: position 5,872 of record DAITNH010000003.1, on the reverse strand, counting down.
CCTAAACTGGGCTGCTGATATGGATATCGACGGACCTGGACGGATAAAAATTCCGACTGAATATCTTCCGCAAGGCATTAATTTATTGTCGGTTTTTGCCAATGATGGAAACCTGCCGGCCACGCGATTGGTTTATGTTGATAAAAAACAACACATGAAAGTGGAAATCTTGTCTGAGAAAAATATGCTAAAACAAGGCGAAAGCATGAAAATTAAAATCAGGTTGACAGACGAAAATAATCAGCCAGCAAGCGGAAATGTGAGTGTTTCGATTGCCGATAGCTTTAGAAAAGCCAGTATCGCCGCGAAAATTGAGGAATACATGTTTGCCGGAACCGAACTGGAAACCTCGTTCGACCTGATTTCAGCAGCTTTCGAGGGGCAAAAAACCAACCCTGCATTGTTGGATGTTTTTCTGATCGCAAACCGCCAAAAGAATTTTAACTGGCAAAAAATAATGCAGTTTAATCCTGAAGGTGTTTCCAATAATGATCAGGATAAAAAAGGTATTTCGGGAATAGTGACCGACAAAAACGGGAATAGGATAAACAAAGCAAAGGTCAGTATTGTGAACAACAAAAACATGCAATTGCATACCACCACCTCCAATGCCGATGGCTTGTTTTCGTTTCCCAACCTCGATCCGGCCAATTTGGAAGACTTCTCGGCAAAAGCTACCAATCCGGATGGAAAACGTGAACTGAACATTGATTTCAACAAAAATTTTGAAGAAAGAATTTCTTATTATATAACAAGATTAGGAAAGAAAAGTACACTGTCTTTCAATGAAGTGTGTGTCGATGCAACCTACTTCAGGAACAATCCTGACTTGTTTAATAAAGCTCCTAAAATTGTAAAGCCAAGCACAGTTGCCAGCGATAACCAGAAAAAAATGCTGAGCACCGCTACCAGCATAATGGATGTGATAAAAACTATAAAACCTTACAAATTGATGAACAATCAGATTGTATTTTATGGCAGCGAAAACTCTTTAAATTATCAGGGAGGCGCATTGATTGTATTAGACGGACAGCAAATAGGCACAGATGTTTCGGTCATCAACAATATCTCGCCATTGGATGTTGAACGAATAAATGTATCAACCAATCCAATGGATATACAGCGTTATACGGGGCTCAACTCGGTAGGCATCGTTGAAATATTTTTGAAAAAAGGCCCGCAAATACCTGAGTCGGAAAAGGAAAAAACTACTGGCCGGGGCAAGGACGATAACCTGGGTTCAAATGTATTTCAGCCTGAACCTGCCAATGCACGACGCGATTTCAGAACAACACTGCAATGGATTCCCGAACTAATTATTGACGAAACCGGCGAAGCTGAAATATCTGTCATTGCCGGAAAAGTAGTCTCAGACTTCGTGATCGAAGTTCAGGGAATTTCAGGAAATGGCAGGATTGGCAGCGGCAGTAAGAAATTTTCAGTGACCAAATAATATGTTAAAAACTATTTGCCAACCAATGGTTTAAGTGAACGAATAAAATCAATATCGAGTGATTCCTCAAAGCGATAAAGAGCATAGCTTATGCCATTGTTTTTCAATGCTGCGGCAGTGTTTTGCTTCAAATATGTTTTGTTGCCAACCATTCGGAAGTAGATAAACTGAATATCGGATTTGGGCCTGTTTTTATCCCAGTAAGCAGGATTTACTTTCATAATGAATGGGAATCCCTCGTTGGTACCAACCCTTGAAACCATTCCGCTAAAAGTTGCAGGTTTGTTCCAATTTTCTTTAGGTATAGCCTCCCATTCCGCATTCAGATATTCCAGCATCATATCTCTCTGAATTTGATCTGTGATTTTCCTATTCTCAGCAAATACTACATCAAAAGCTTCTTTTACAGTAACAGGTATCCAGTAATCTGGACGATCGGGATTGTATACCACGTAACACTCACCATCGTAAACATCAATTCCAGGTTCAATGGTTTCCTTCTTTTCAGTAACGGTGAAAAAGTCGGGATTTCTGGAAAATCTGTCCGAATAAAATCCATGCCCTAGTGGCACCAATTTATTGATGATCAGTGACCATTCCGGTGGCTCCATTAAAATACGTGCGGCAGTGCCGTCTTTATTCCTGAACCATGATGCAAATTCAAAACTAATCCGGGAAGGTACCCCGTATGCCCCATCGTCCCTGCAATTAATGGCATTGTAAATCCGTGCCCTACCGTCAAAACCCTTCGGATCAAGCAAAACTGGATTTTTGCGAATGACAGCAACCAATTCCTTTATTTCCTGAAGATTTGAAGTCATTTCAGCTTTGGTGAAACCGCAATCAGCCATCACATAATCTGTCCGGCTGAGTATTTCGAAAGTGCCAAGATGGTCAAGGATTAACGGGAGTTCCTGGGCCAAAGAACCAGTTATCATTCCCAAAAACAAACTCAGCAGGGTAATGTACTTCTTCATGATTTATTTATTTTGAATTAGCAACCCCATTTTTTCAACCGGAAGTTTGCTGTAAAATTTTCCCACATAAAATTAATACACCTTTGAACCAACCTCCTTCTGCATATAATCTTACGCCCGGGGCAATTTCTTTGATGACTGGCGCTGTATTATAATATTTTCTGAGATTTTCGCGTGCTTTTTCCAGGGGTTGTTTCAAATGCGGTGGGTCGTCGGTTTTAAATTCGGGCTCATCGAATTGGGTACTTATATAGTAAATCGGTTTGTTGATAATGATTGCTGATCCGTGAGCAGTGTTACCCGTTGCCCTGCATGACACCCCATTTTCTATGTAAAAGTGATTAAATGAAAAATTTATGGTACTTCGTATTCCAAAGTCTTCCTGTTTGTTTTTTTTATCCCAATAAAATCCTGTCAGATCAACCAAAGCATCAAATCCGGTTGGATGATCCACAACCGGATTGTTCTGGCGCACCCAGTCAACAATGGTTGTAAGGTTTTTTGTTACCGTAGTAACATCCACTCCCGGGCATTTATCGAGTTGATTATCAAAAATAAACTTTCCGGGTTTGTCGGGCTGATATTGGAAGGACTGGCTGAATGGTGCACTCACCGAAATTATGGTCCCCAACAAAACCAGTAAAAAATAAGATCCAATTTCCCTCATCATGGTTCATCCATTAAAGTTCTATTTGTCGCTGCCAACTCCATTTGTGCACCCTGATCCT
>DAITNH010000003.1:0-2614 GCA_036834745.1 Prolixibacteraceae bacterium | reverse complement strand
AAGAACACCATTTTTAGCAGTGTAATATTTTTTGCTAACCATGTCGAAAACAAGCAATGTCCCATCTTCGGATACCGAAAAGGTCGCTTCTTTGTAGTTGATCTTGAGCCCCTCCGTAAACTTGAAAGCAACTGTTGCATCAGAACAAGCACACAAAGGATCATCCTTAACCGCCGTTGATTTTGAATCATTTACAGAATCGGAATTTCCCAATGCTTTATCTAATAATTTGTTTTTGGCCTTGTTCAACAATCCGCCCAATTGCGCGCGGGCACTAAAGTTAACAGCAATAAAAACAGAAACTATAAGCGCGAAAATGATTGATTTTCTCATATTTTGATATTTTTAATTGGCATTAATTATTCTGTGAATTGATCATCTATTTAAGTTCTATGAGTTCCATGTATGATTGCAGCTTGCCGTTTTTATCGTAACTCTCTGTTTTAACAATTCCTACACCTTTTGCATACCAATCGGTATTTTTGGAATTTACTTTTATGCCCATTACTACGGAATTAACCTCGCTCGAAAATTTATACCCTTTGAAAGTGCCTGCTTTTACTGTAATATCTTCAATGGCTTCCACTTTACGGTTGGTAACATTGGCCGACATTTTCATGTTGATGAAGCCTAATTTCATGGCCATTTCAACATTTGCATCGGGAAGCACATCGCCAGGTTTTGGATTCGAAGGAACTTCCAGATTATTACCGGTAACTTGAATTTCTGCCGGAATCTCGCCATTCTGTTGGAAGGCGGCCTTGTTGATAAAATTGCTCATGTCGAAATACAGTTTATCTCCTTTCTGGTGAATGGTTATCTCTTCTTTAAATACCAGTTTTTCCTTCGGATCAAGTGATTCGACCAGATAGGTAATGTCCATGTCGCTACCGTTGATATTTAAATGCTTAATGGTGTATTTCACCATGTTGGTTTCTTTGTCTTTCTTATCGAATGATTTGTAAACCAGAACTGTTCCTTCTTTGGTTGGGAAAAAGATTTCCTGGGCTTTCAGCGCAACGCCGATCAGGATAATCGCCGTGAAAAGAATTAATTTTTTCATTTTGCTTTTTTTTGATTGGTTATTAAAGTTTTACGAATTCAACCCTTCGGTTAAGTGCTTTGTTGACAGGTGAGTCGTTTGGTGCAACAGGTTTGGTTTCGCCAAAACCATCGGTTTCAAGCCGGTCGGCACTTACACCAAACGATTTGGCAAGTTCCGCTTTGACAGATGCAGCACGCCGTTTCGATAAATCCAGATTGGCGGAATCCTGTCCGTCGGCATCAGTATGGCCCACAATTTTCACTTTTACATCCGGAACTTCGTTTAGCACTGTAGCAATGTCTTTCAGCGTTCCATACGATTCAGGTTTTACAACATCTTTGTTCACATCGAAATAAATTCCGTAAGTAACCAGTTTGCCTTCAGTAAGTAGCTTATTTCGCGTATCAGGCGCAGCGGTGGTAATTTTAATGTTTGAGATGTATGAGCCGGCTGATGCACCCCGGTATAATTTGAAACACAAGCGCGAGAATTTGCTTCCATCATAAATATTGGTTGGGATATCAATTACTTTACCACCTTTATGGTAAATTCTGACACGACGGTTCTGGACCCATACAATCACATGGTTTACTTTTTCGGGTTCAACCAGGTTATTGGTTGATGAGCCGGTAAGTTTCTCATTTACTCCTTTTTTATAACCCGCTGTTTCCCAAATATTTTTTTCAATTTTTATATGCAACCCACAAGTTCCCGGATCGCCATTTTTATCCATTTCACTGTGGCTGCTTTCGCCAAATAACACAACATCGGCAGCAAACCTGCCTCCCTCCTTTTTAGGTACGATATCCATTTCAAGGATAAAATTCTTAGGAAAATCAATGTCCTGCATTAACCAGTATGTTCCTTCTGTACTCTTCAAATTGAACCAGTTACCCGGAGCAATATTTAAGGTATTTACTTCTCCGGCAACATCGGTGGTCCAAAGTGCAGGAAAATCCCCGACTGCATCCTGGCTGAAATCTTCGAACAACAAAACCTGATCGCCCGGTATAAAATCATATTTTGAATAAGCCGCCAAAGATGGCGTGGTATCGGCCGCAGGTTTTACTGTTTGCCCGGCTGGTTGATCTTTCGTTTTGGCCGAATCGGCCTCCGATTGATTGTCATCGGTTTTTTTCTTCTTGAAAATGTCTTTTACTCCATTCTCCACCGCATCCAATCCTTTGCTGACTCCCTGATCGGCTTTGTTGTTTGCCCGGTTATTGGTCTGATTTTTTACTTTGCCTTTTAAATTGATTTGGGCATTCAGATTTACATTTACAAGACAGAAAAAGAATACAAATAAAAATGGTAAAGATTTCATCGTGATGATTTTTTTGGTTTATTTATTCAATTTTATGAATTCTACCCTGCGGTTGAGTGCTTTATTAACAGGTGTGTCGTTTGGAGCAACAGGTTTGGTTTCGCCCAATCCATCGGTTTCAAGCCGGTCGGCATTAACTCCAAACGAATTGGCCAGTTCGTTTTTCACGGAAGCAGCGCGCCGTTTCGATAAGTCAAGATTTGTAGCATCCTGACCATCAGCATCGGTATGACCAAATATTTTCA
>DAITNH010000002.1:12453-55293 GCA_036834745.1 Prolixibacteraceae bacterium | reverse complement strand
ATGCGGCAATCATGCGTAAACACGAAGGTCCGCAATCCATTGCATCATATTGTTGAAAGAAAGGGAATTTAGCCATAAAGCATTCAATGATGCTCTAAAAATAGTGGTTTTATTATGACTTTCTAATTCCAACTGGAATTTATTGACGATTAACTTTAATAATTTTATTTCTGAAGACCCTATCTCCTGAATTTGACGCATAATTTTTCGAAAATTGAATAACCGCTTGAATACCTATTTCTTTGTCCTGAAGGGACTAAATATGAATAACCCCGTACGAAGTGCGGGGGAAAATATACCGACCCCAACAGCAGCCCCGAAGGGGTTGAATATGATCAAATTGAAATTCAACCCCTCGGGGCTTTAGACATTAAAGCAGATACTCATTTTTCGAAATTTATTCAGATTTAAAATCATAATACCAATAAAATCCAATTATTATATATTCATCTGTTTCCCAATTGTTTCTGATCAATTGTTTTCAAACGACCACATCAATCCAATTTCATTTCCAAAAATCCTGTCACAAAAAGTATTAAACAACATATCAGCAAACTATAAATCTATTATTGAGATATTTACAACCATAAGTTAATAATACTTAAAAAACACAATTCCCTGATTTTCTTAGCCTTTAATAATCACTTACAACATCTGATTTTATAGCATTTTCATGTTAATCAACGGCATCTTGGTTGTTAATTAATTATTACTAATTTTGGTCGGCTCTGTTGATAAAAGTATGTTGAAGTCGATATTGAAAGTGTAAAAAACCAATATAACTATCTAAATATGAAAGTCTATAAAACAGAAGAAGTTCGCAACATTACACTAATCGGTAATGCTGGCAGTGGGAAAACCACCCTCGCAGAAGCTATGCTACTCGAGGGTGGAGTAATCAACCGCAGAGGGGATGTCGGAAGTAAAAATACTGTATCCGACTACCATCTGATTGAGCAGGAATACGGCAACTCCGTATTTTCATCGCTCATGTACGTCGAAGTCAATGGCAAAAAAATAAACATCCTCGACACTCCCGGGATGGATGATTTTTGCGGTGGCGTAGTTTCTTCTCTTCAGGTTGCACCCCTTGCCCTGATGGTTATTGATGCTTCAACCGGAATTGGTGCCGGAACAGAATCGGCCTTTCGCCATGCCGAAGCAGCCAATAACAAACTGGTTTTTGTTCTGAATCATTTGGACAACGAAAATGCCAACTATGATCAGGACGTCGATAATCTAAAATCCAAATTCGGCAACAAAGTAACCATTGTTCAATATCCGGTTGAAACGGGCATAGGCTTCAACTCGATTGTCGATGTATTAAAAATGAAATTGTACAAATACGGACCCGATGGAGGGAAACCGGAAGTACTTGACATCCCTGCATCAGAAAAAGAACGGGCTGATAAGCTCCACAACGACCTTGCTGAAATGGCGGCAGAAAATGAAGAATCATTGATGGAATTGTATTTCGAACAAGGTTCATTGTCTGAAGAAGATATGCGCAGAGGAATGAGAATCGGGATGACCAAACGCGATTTATTTCCTGTTTTCTGTGTTTCAGCCAAAAGAAATATGGGTGTTGGACGCTTGCTCGAATTTGTTTGCAACATTGCCCCATCACCAAGTCAGGTGCCAATGCGTGAAGTCATTCAGGGGAAAGCACCGGTATTGAACGAAAACAGCCCGACTTCCTTGTTCATCTTTAAAACTGCACTTGAGCCACATGTTGGCGAGGTAACGTATTTTAAAGTAATGTCGGGAAAAGTAACCGAAGGAAAAGATTTATACAACACTTTTAACAACGGAAAAGAAAGGCTTTCGCAATTGTTTGTAACTGCCGGAAAAAACCGTACCGCCGTTACAGAATTGGTAGCCGGCGATATTGGCTGCACGGTGAAACTAAAAGACACCAAATTCAACCAAACACTATGTGAAAAAGAAATGGACCTGAAATTCGCTCCCATTGTATTTCCTGATCCGAAATACCGGATAGCAATAAAAGCGTTGTCGGAAACTGACGATGAAAAAGTAGGCGAAATTCTGCACAAAGTAAAAGAAGAGGATCCAACTTATATCGTAAAATATTCAAAAGAATTAAGACAATTGATAGTTGAAGGAATGGGTGAATACCACCTGAATACCTTAAAATGGTACTTCGACCATACTCACAAAATAAACATCGAATTTAAGTCGCCGAGAATTCCATACCGCGAAACAATTACCAAGTTTGCCCAGGCCGATTACCGCCACAAAAAACAATCGGGAGGTTCCGGTCAGTTTGGCGAAGTTCACATGATTATTGAGCCTTTTGAAGAAGGAAGCGCACCAAAAAACATGTTTATTTATGGTGGAAAGGAAATGAAAATTTCGGTTCGCGATACACAGGAAACTCCACTTCCATGGGGCGGGAAACTGGTCTTCCACAACTGTATTGTGGGAGGTTCTATCGACACACGTTTCTTACCAGCCATCCTAAAAGGTATCATGGAAAAAATGGAAGAAGGACCGCTTACCGGTTCGTATGCCCGCGACATTCGCGTTTACATTTACGACGGAAAAATGCACCCGGTTGACTCAAACGAAATCTCCTTCCGTTTGGCCGGACGAAATGCATTCAGTACCGCGTTTAAAAATGCAGGACCAAAAATACTTGAGCCTATTTACGACCTGGACGTTTGGGTGCAAGGCGACCGGATGGGCGATGTAATGAGCGACCTGCAAGGCCGCCGTGCATTGATCATGGGAATGGGAAGCGAAAGAGGTTATGAAAAAATCACCGCCCGTGTTCCGCTGAAAGAAATGAACAAATACTCTACTTCATTGAGCTCGCTGACCGGTGGACGTGGTGTTTTCAACATGAAATTCGCCGCTTACGAAAAAGTTCCTCAGGAAGTTCAGGAAGAACTTTTGGCAACTTATGCAGCTGAAGAAAAAGACGAATAAAAATAAATCAGGTACTTGTTATAGTGAGCGGGTGACTTTGAGTCACCCGCTCACTACCCTAAAACGAGAAAACCCGGGAATGCCACCCGGGTTTTTCATTTATTGTGTTCTTATTTAATCCTATTCCGTTCGTATTCCCAATCTTTTATTTCCTCAAACTTTGAGAATCCTTCAATCGCAGAAGGATGTTGCAAAACAGACTCAACGCCAACCTCTGGAATAAATTCTTCAGCAATTCCGTTTTTAATGAAAATGAAATTGAATCCCAGTTCATTTGCTCCAACAAGCCGATATCCTTTTTGTTTTGCCAGTTTGGTCATGGCAATTGGTGAAGCCCCATGATATATTGGATGTTTCCCAGGATAAAAATAATCAGGATCATAAGGAACCACAATGTCTTCGAACCCAAATTCATTGTGTGTTTCAATAATCACCACCTGCGGCCGGACAACATCAATGGCATCCCAAATCCAATAATCATTTCCATCAATATCAATCGAAAGCAAACCTATTTCTCCTGAAAAACCAGCTTCCTGAATGATTTGATTGATGTTTTCGCGATTAACCAAACGACACGCAAATTTCGGAGGATAAGCCCATGGATGCGGGTATTTTCCGTAAAACTTCCGACCGCGTTCGATGCTGTGTTTGTTGCCGTCAATGAAAAGTCCGTGCCAGCCAAAATTAAATACCAGGTTTGCACTGTTGCTGTTTATCCCATCGTCAGAACCAATTTCAATAAAGGTCTTGTTATCCATCCCAATAACAGAAAAGATAAACAACAATATGCCATCTTCTTCAAATTGCGAGAAAACCCGGAACCCAGTGTCTTTTAACCTGGGTAAATTATCTTTTTGCTTTCCGTCCTGATAATAATGGAACAACTGGCGCTGACCTATTTGAGTGGATGGATGAAACCGGTTTCTGATTTTCAGTATCAGGAAACGATCTTTTAAAAATCTCTTTATGCTACTTCTCATTTAGTAAGTGTATTTCAGTTCTATTTCCCTCTGAACAAATGAAAAAATCCACTTGTTCGCTTTCTGTCGCCATCTCGCCCGGTACCTTCAACCACATAATAATAAACTCCCGGGGTAGCTACTTTGCCTCCAACTTTGCCGTCCCAAACAGCCTGAGGAGTTGAATCAATTGTCGGACTAAATCCCTGAACATTGTTACTCTCCCAAACATGCAGCACTTTTCCCCAACGGTTAAAAATCGAAATTTTAACCGTTTTCATAGAGAAGAACCTGACTACAAATTTTTCATTGAATTCATCTCCATTTGGGGTAAATACATTGGGAGCTTCAATAAACGAAGTATCAACAACAATATAATCACTCATGTAAAAGGTATGGGTGCAGGTATGAAACTCAGATACTTTTTTTGATACCAGTTTCACCATGTACTTTCCGGAGTTTTCAAAAGTATATTCGGGGCTGTCAGTATAAATTTTAACCAGAATACTGTCCTTTACAACACCCCCATTGGCTTCCGATTCTCTTTTAATTTCACCAATATCCCTGAAAATAAACCATTCATATTTTCCAACATCGCCGTTTACAGAATTATTGGTAAAAGTCACTCTTAACGGCGCTTCATTCATGGTCGGATGACTTTTCTTTACAGGTATAGTTGCCTCAAATGATGCCTCGGTAACAATTGAAATATACTCAACATTAACTCTGGCAACACAATCAAAGCGGTCGGTTACTGACAATACATAATTGGTGTTACTCGTAGGCGGGTCGAATATTTCAGAAGTTATAACCCGGCTAACAACCGTAGTGCCATCTTCCAGCCATTCAACTTCAATCTCTTTATTCAATTGTTTGGTTTGACCCGTTGGAAGATCAATGTATGAAAATGTTGTTGGTGACAATAAAGTTCCTTTTAGTATAAATTTAATACAATCCGACTCCGGAATTTCAGCCGTCGCTTCAATGTAATTATTAAAAGCCCAGGCTGTGTATGTTGTTACTCCTGAAGTTCCGGTAATATTTACGCGGTAACATCCATCTGCCAGATCAGAAATTGTTGAGGTCGTATTTCCGGATTGATCATTCAGGAATAGCTCAAAATTACGGGTTGCCTCATTGTATTTCAGCCACTCAAAACTGGCCGGTTCAGCCCCGGAACTGGCAATCAACGAAGCATTCAAATCCCCTTTCTCACCACAAAAAACATGAATATTGTCCTGACTTCCACTTGAATATTCTGTTGGCACAACCTCATTGGCAACAGAAGTAATCTGTGCAAAAGCCATGGTTGGAACAAGGGGAAAAACGATCAAAACAATGAATGCAGCAACTCTACTTTGAATGTCCATTCTACTTTTTCTTTTAAGAATTCACAATATTAACGCTAAAAATTGATTTATCTTTTGTGGCCTTTGAATTTTTCCAAATAAGTATTGTTGAAAACTACTTACCTTGCCGCCCTTAAAACTGGAAAAACAGTTTTACTTTTGAACTCCATTTTAGAACAGTAAGAAGTGCAGAATTATTTAGAAGGATTGAATGAGCCTCAGCGGCTTGCGGTTGAAAACATCAACGGCGCATCACTGATCATTGCAGGAGCAGGATCGGGAAAGACCCGGGTTTTAACGTACCGGATTACCCATTTATTAAAGAATGGGGTAAAACCCGGATCGGTTTTGGCCCTTACTTTTACCAACAAAGCCGCCAAAGAAATGAAAAACCGTATCTCGGAAATGGTTGGCCCGAATACTGCCCGTTATCTCTGGATGGGAACGTTCCACGCTATTTTTGCGCGTATTTTAAGAACCGAATCAGAAACTTTGGGATACCCGTCAAACTTTACCATTTACGATTCCTCCGATTCAAAAAGCCTCATAAAGAGTATTATCAAAGATTTAAAACTTGACGATAAAACTTACAAAACCAACGTGGTTGCAGGTCGGATTTCAGCAGCAAAAAACAACCTTGTTTCTTCTGAAATGTATGCTACACTGCCCGAAACGGTTGAATACGACCAAAGCATTAAAATGCCGTACATCACCACAATTTATAAGGAATACACCAAACGGTGTTTTCTGGCCGGTGCCATGGATTTTGATGATTTGCTAATGAAAACGAATGTGTTGTTCAGGAACCATCCCGAAATTCTGGACAAGTACCAACGAATTTTCGGCTATATTCTGGTTGACGAGTACCAGGATACGAACCATTCCCAGTACATGATCATTAAAAAGCTGGCCGCCAAACACAACAACATTTGCGTGGTTGGCGACGATGCCCAGAGTATTTATTCGTTCCGCGGTGCACGCATCGAGAATATCCTGAACTTTCAGAAAGATTATCCCGATCACAAAGTATTCAAGCTAGAACAAAATTACCGGTCAACGCAAACCATTGTTGACGCTGCCAACAGCATCATTGCCAAAAACAAACGGCAGATCCGCAAAAATGTTTTTTCTGAAAAAGAAGTGGGAACGCTGATTAAAGTAATGAGCGCCATTACCGACAACGAAGAAGGCTACCTGGTTTCGAATGAAATTATCGATACCCGCATGCGCGAGCATTTTATGTTTTCGGATTACGCCATTTTGTACCGCACCAATGCCCAGTCGCGTATTTTTGAGGAAGCGCTCCGCAAGCGGAATATTCCTTACCGGATATACGGTGGCCTCTCGTTTTATCAGCGAAAAGAAATCAAGGATTTGCTCAGCTATTTCAGGATGGTTATCAACCCGAAAGACAATGAGGCATTTAAACGGGTCATCAATTATCCGGCACGTGGAATCGGACAGACCAGCCTCACCAAACTCGAGCAATATGCCGCCCAAAACAACATTTGCATTTGGGAATTTGCGACCAACATTCCGCTGCTTTTAAGCGAATTCAATAAAGGAACTGCTGCAAAAATTCATGAATTTACGCGGCTCATCGAAGTTTTCAGGGAAAAACTGGAACCGCTCAGCGCCTTCGAACTGGCCACCGAAATTGCCACAGGAACCGAAATAATGAAAGATCTTTACAAAGATCAATCTCCGGAAGGTGTCAGCCGGTACGAAAACATTCAGGAATTGCTGAACGGTATTCAGGAGTTTTCAATTTCAGCAAAAGAAGAAGGAACGCCCAATCAGCTAAACAATTACATGGAAGATGTTGCTTTGCTGACCGATCAGGATACCGAAAAGGAAGATGACAACGACCGTGTTACGCTAATGACAATCCATTCGGCCAAAGGGCTCGAATTTAAGAATGTATTTATCGTTGGCGTGGAAGAAAACCTTTTCCCATCGAGCCAAATGGGGCAAAAAACGCTGGAAGATTTCGAAGAGGAACGGCGTTTGTTTTATGTCGCCCTCACCCGTGCCGAACAACATGCCTATATTAGTTTTGCCCGTCAACGTTACAAATGGGGAAAACTTGAATTCTGCAACAAAAGCCGCTTTATCGACGAAATTGATCCTCAATACCTGAACATGCCGGTTGAGAAAGATCCGAATTTCTATGCTGACAGTTCCGATTTACCCTTTTCAGCACCCAAACCACGTCCGCAAAATGCCATGATTCCAGGTTTCAAATCTTCTTCGGTCAGTCAGCCCGATATGTTCCAAAAGTTAAACAAGTTACGCGAAGCAAAAAAGGAAACCGATGCATTCGATTACAGCAATCCGGAGGAAATTCAGGCTGGAATGCTAGTTGAACACCAACGTTTTGGGCGTGGAAAAGTATTGCAAATGGAAGGAAATATGCCAGATATAAAGGCAACTGTGTTTTTTCAGAATGCCGGAAAGAAACAACTTTTATTAAAATTCGCTAAATTGCGGATAATTAGTTAGTTTTGCAGTGTGAAACGTAACTCAAACAGTTTTTGATCCTTTTTTTTGTCATCAAAACTATTTTGCTTTAATTTGCACAAGATTCATCTTCATCCTGATTATCTGTACCAATCACCCATTTGAGATAACAGCCTGATTTTTAAGAAAAACTTTATTTATTTACATGGATTACAATTCTGATCGCAGTAAGTTGCCCTTGCCTGAGTATGGAAGAAACTTACAAAACATGGTCAATCACATCATGACCATTGAAGACCGCAATGAGAGAAACAGGGCAGCAAGAACCATTATAGACATAATGGGAGCAATGTATCCGTACCTTCGGGACATCAATGATTTCAAACACAAACTTTGGGACCATCTGGCAATCATGTCTAATTTCACATTGGACATCGACTATCCATATACACCGCCGGAACCCGAATTTTTCAACAGTCCTCCCGAAAGAATTCCGTATAGCAACAATAAAATCAAATACCGTCATTACGGAAAAACAATCGAAGTCCTGCTTGAAAAAGCCGCTGTTTATGAAGATGAAAAAGAACGCGAACTTCTGATCAAATTAATTGCCAACCACATGAAGAAAAGCTACATCATGTGGAACAAAGATTCGGTGACCGATGACAAAATATTAATGGATATTGAAGAGCTTTCGAAAGGTAAAATTCAATGTTCCGACTTACAGCTCGCCGAGACCAAGGATATTTTATTCCGCAGCAAGAAGAAACAAAACCCTGTGACCGATAATCTTCAGAGACGAAAATTCCAGAAACCTGAAGACCGCAGCAAACAGCAACGGTAGATCCTGATTTTCAGTATTATTTAATTTCATATCCTACATTTAACAGGGATGGCAACTTTTAAAATTGAAGGTGGCAAGCAGTTAAATGGCGAATTGTTCCCGCAGGGGGCAAAAAACGAAGCGCTTCAGGTAATCTGTGCGGTACTGTTAACGCCATCCAAAGTTCATATTTCAAATATTCCTGAAATACAGGATGTCATCAGGTTAATCGAAATCATCACCGAACTGGGTGTAAAAACGGAACGCGTCAGCAAAGGAAATTACACATTTCAGGCCGACCAGATAAAACTTGATTACCTGAAAACGGAACAATTTGCCCGAAAAGCATCCAGTCTTCGTGGTTCCATCATGATTTTAGGTCCACTTTTAACCCGCTTCGGAATTGGATACATACCACAACCTGGCGGAGATAAAATCGGCAGAAGACGGCTGGATACCCATTTCACCGGACTTCAGAAACTTGGTGCGACATTTACTTACAATCCCGATCAGCATTTTTACAGCGTTGAAGCAACCAAACTAAAAGGCAGTTACATGCTGCTCGACGAAGCGTCGGTAACCGGAACCGCCAATATTGTAATGGCAGCTTCGATGGCCGAAGGTACTACCACCATTTACAATGCAGCCTGCGAGCCATACATACAGCAACTTTGTAAAATGCTTGTTTCGATGGGAGCAATAATTGAAGGAACCGGCTCAAATCTGCTCACAATAAAAGGAGTAGCTTCACTAAACGGCTGCTCGCACAAAATACTGCCCGACATGATCGAGGTAGGAAGTTTCATCGGTCTTGCTGCAATGACCAATTCTGAAATCACCATCAGAAATGCAGGAATACAGCATTTGGGAATCATTCCGGAGCAATTCAAAAGGATGGGAATTACCGTTGAAGAACGCAACGACGATTTGTACATCCCCGCTCAGGAACATTACGAAATAGAAACATTTATCGATGGTTCGATCATGAATATTGCCGATGCTCCCTGGCCCGGACTTACTCCTGATTTGCTAAGTATCTTCCTTGTGATTGCCACTCAGGCCAAAGGAAGTGTGCTGATTCACCAAAAGATGTTCGAAAGCCGCTTGTTTTTTGTCGATAAACTGATTGACATGGGTGCACAAATTATTCTTTGCGACCCGCACCGCGCCACAGTAATTGGCCTCGACCACAAATATATGCTCAGGGCTACCAACATGACTTCGCCGGATATCAGGGCCGGAGTTGCCCTGCTGATTGCCGCTTTATCGGCTCAGGGAACCAGTAAAATATCAAACATTGAGCAAATTGACCGTGGATACGAAAACATTGACGACCGCTTAAACGCTATTGGCGCCCGAATCACACGAACAGAGTAGTCAAAATCAGGAAATATTTGTTTTTTCAGGTTCGAATTCAGGCGTTGATCAAATGTCGGATTTGTTAAAGTTTTCAAACGAGAACTTCAGATTTAACATTTCTATTGTTGAATTCTTACATTTGTCGTTCAAATATAAAATGAAACTTAAGAAATACAAGTAATATGAAAATGAAATTAACACTGGTTTTCGCCATGATTTTCGCATTGGCAACCATCACAAGCACAGCCAATGCCGGAAACGGATCTACTCAGGCAAAAGAAGCAACCATCGGGTTGAACATTGGGAACAAGGCTCCGGATATAAATGAGAAAGGCCTTGCCGGGAAAGAGATTAAATTATCCTCACTTCAAGGAAAAATAGTGCTGATTGATTTCTGGGCAGCATGGTGTGGCCCCTGTCGTAGAGAAAACCCGAATGTTGTAGCTACCTACGAAAAATTTAAAGACTCGAAGTTCAAGAATGGCAAAGGATTCACTGTTTACAGCGTGTCGCTCGACAAAGAAAAATCAGCATGGGAAGCCGCCATTAAAGCAGACAATCTTATATGGGAAAACCATGTGAGTGACTTGCAAGGTTGGAATTCAAAATATGCCGCTGTTTATGGAGTTCGTGGCATTCCGGCCAGCTTTCTGATTGACGGCGATGGCATTATTGTTGGTAAAAACCTTCGTGGCCCGGCCTTGGAACAAGCAATTGCAGCTTTATTAAAATAAAAATACTATTCCTGTTTAGGAAAAAGGGCAATCCGTATTCTTCGGACTGCCCTTTTTGCGTTATAATTCAACGATGTCAGTTATCAATTATTTAAGATGCCAATTTGTCAAATTAACATCAATGGCAGTATATTTGCAACTTCAAAAATCAAAATTTTAAAATTCATTTACAATGACAGAAGATAAAGCCAAAGTTAACGCAGAACTTGAAAATGAAACGCCGGATTTAATTGAAATACAAGAAGAACCGGCCCAAGATAAAAAAGAAATAAAAAAAGAGAAAGCACACAAGCATACCAAGGCTGAAGAAGAACTTGAAAAGACAGAATTGGAGTTGCTTGAATTGAAAGACAGGCACATCCGTTTACAGGCAGAGTTTGATAATTACCGGAAACGCACACTAAAAGAGCGCATGGAATTGTTAAAAACTGCCAGCGAAAGCCTATTAATAAGCATATTGCCGGTAATTGACGATTTCGATCGTGCCATGCAGACCGTAAATCTGGAAGAAAAAAACAGTCACATCAAAGAAGGTGTACAACTTATATACAACAAGTTTCAGGATTTTCTGAAACAAAACGGAGTAAAGGAAATCGAGGCAAAAGAGCAGGAATTCAATACTGATCTGCACGAAGCGATCACTAAAATACCCGCACCAACTGAAGAATTGAAAGGGAAAATTGTAGATGTGGTTCAAAAAGGTTATTACCTGAATGACAAAGTGATACGTTTCTCAAAAGTAGTTATTGGCGAATAAGCCTGATATATTTGAATAAAAATGACAAAACGCGATTTTTACGAGATTCTGGGTGTCAGCAAAACAGCGACTGCCGACGAAATCAAGAAAGCCTACCGACAAAAAGCCATTCAGTTTCATCCTGACAAAAATCCAGGGAATAAAGAAGCCGAAGAGAAATTTAAAGAAGCAGCCGAGGCTTATGAAATATTGAGTAGCCCTGAAAAACGTCAGCGGTACGATCAGTATGGACACAAAGGAGTTGGCAACAATCAGGGATTTGGCGGACACGACATGTCGATGGACGATATTTTCTCGATGTTTGGCGATGTTTTTGGCGGCGGTGGATTTGGAGGGTTCGGAGGTTTCGGAGGCGGTTCACGCAGTCGGGGGCCACGTCAGCACCGCGGATCTGATCTTCGCGTAAAAGTCACGCTTAATTTGGCCGAGGTTTTAAATGGAGTGGAGAAAAAAATCAAGGTAAAAAAATATGTACCGTGTACACATTGCAGCGGAACAGGTGCACAAGGCGGATCATCTTATTCAAATTGCTCAACCTGTAAAGGAAGCGGCCATGTAACCCGCATTCAGAATACGCTGCTCGGCCAAATGCAAACCACTTCTGCTTGTCCAAGTTGCAATGGCGAAGGACAAATCATTACCAATAAATGCGTGCATTGTCAGGGCGAAGGAGTTGTTCGCGATGAAGAAGTAATTTCCATCAGAGTACCTGCAGGCGTTGGCGAAGGAATGCAGCTAAATGTTGCAGGAAAAGGAAATGCAGGCCGTCGCAGCGGAATCAACGGCGATCTTTTTGTGGTAATTCATGAAGACGAACATCCTGATTTGATCAGGGACGGAAATAACCTGATATACGACCTTTATGTAACGTTCCCTGAAATTACATTGGGAGCAACCAAAGAAATACCGACTGTTGACAGCAAGGTGAAAGTAAAAATTGAACCGGGAACTCAGCCTGAAAAAATACTTCGTTTGCGCGGAAAAGGATTACCAGATGTAAATGGCTACGGAAAAGGAGATTTGCTGGTTCGTGTTCATGTTTGGATACCGAAAAAGGTAAATTCAGAAGAACGCAAACTGCTCGAAAAGCTTCAGGCTTCAACCAACTTTATTGATGGACCGGATCAATCGGACCGTAATTTCTTTGAAAAAGTAAGAGATATTTTTGATTAGAACTTTCCCTGAAATGCATAAAAAAAGCTACCGGAAGCTGGAGAAATAAAACTCCTTTCCGGTAGCTTTTTCTTTGTGGCATATTACTGATAGATCTTCATCGAATCAAGCGCAGCCTTGTATTTACGGGCATTTTCGTTGTGACCTGAAAGTGTTTTTGAGAAATTATGATATCCCGAAAAATCTTCGCGCGCACACATATATATGTAAGGTGTTTCTGCCGCATTTAATACTGCATCGATACTCCCTAATTCAGGAAAATTGATCGGACCCGGTGGCAAACCCGGATTTCTATAGGTATTGTAAGGAGAATCAACCTCCAAATGGCTATTCAAAACACGTTTGATGCGAAAATTACCAAGGGCAAACTTAACCGTCGGATCAGCCTGTAAAGGAATTCCACGTTTGATGCGGTTCAGATACAAACCGGCAACAATAGGTTTTTCATCTCTTCTGTTGGTTTCTTCCTGAACGATAGAAGCAATGGTCATTACTTCCTCACGTGTTAATCCAATCTCGTTGGCCTTTTTTATCCTTTCCTCTGTCCAAAAACGTTTGTATTCCATCGACATACGTTCCAGAAACTGATCTGCTGTGGCAGTCCAGTAGAACTCGTAAGTATTGGGAATAAACATGCAATGAAAGGTATTTTTATTGAATCCGTATTTCTCATGAATGGCCGGATCATTGAATTTCCCAATCAACTCAGCCGAATCGGGTTCAATGTATTTTGAAACAGCACCGGCCAATTCCTCCAGAAATCGCAGATTATTAAAAGTTACCTGCACCGGTATCTGGTTTCCTGATTTCAACATATTTAAAATCTCATTCGTATTCAATCCCTTATCCAATAAATATTTACCTGGTTTTATCGATTCCGGATATTCTTTTCGCTTTGCCACCCAATTGAAAGCCTTGTAGTTTATTATTATCCTGTGCTTTTCCAAACTATCAATCACCTGATCGTAAGTTGCACCTATCGGGATGATGATGCTTCCGGGAGTCTGGATGTTCGCATTAAAAATGTAACGATACAACTGGTAACCGCGAATTCCGGCTCCTGCAATTACAACAATAAAAATAATAACGAACCATTTATTCAATCTGGGAAACAGCATAATCCTGCATTTATTGATTAAATCCATTTTAATCAGGTTTTTTTTATAAAAATAGTTATTTCATCCGAAGTACCTAAATTCGGGTTAAAAGTATAAAGGGAAAAGGCAAATGCAAAAACCAACTTAAAATACCTGATGCAATTATTGTAATCTTTATCTTAAATTCAGAATGAAAGAAAAGCAGCACTGCAAGGTTTGTCTTAATTTGCTTATTTTCGTAGCCTATTAAACACGATATCAAAACATTTCTATATGCATCAGGTAAATTTAGCTGAAGATATTTATTACCTCGGGTTCAACGACCGAAGAACGCATCTGTTCGAAAATTTATGGCCCATTCCAAACGGAGTATCCTATAATTCATACTTAATAGTTGATGAAAAGATTGCGCTGATTGACACGGTTGAACATTCTTTTGTTGACGATTACCTCGAACAAATCGAAATTCTGACCGACGGACGACCGGTCGATTATCTGGTGATCAACCACATGGAGCCTGATCATTCTGGGGCATTGAAGGCAGTCGTATGTAAATATCCGAATATTACGCTTGTTGGTAATAAAAAGACATTCGACATGGTTGCCAATTATTACATGCTTGCCGGAAACACGCTGGAAGTTTACGATGATTCGGAATTGCCACTAGGAAAACACAGGTTAAGATTTGCCACGATTCCTATGGTACACTGGCCAGAGACAATGGTGAGCTATGAAATGACCAGCAAAATACTTTTCACGGGCGATGCTTTCGGGAGTTTCGGAACTCTTGACGGCGGAATTTTCGACGATGAACTGAACCTTGCAATGTATGAAGAAGAATTAATGCGGTATTATACCAATATTGTCGGGAAATACTGTCCGCATACCCAACGTGCATTGAAAAAGATTGAAAGTATGGATGTGAAAATGCTGGCAGCAACTCACGGGCTGGTGTGGAGAAGTAATCTCTCCTATATTACTGAACTTTACCAGAAATGGAGCACTTACACTACTGAAACAGGTGCTGTAATTGTTTACGGATCAATGTACGGACATACAGCGAAAATGGCAGATGTGATTGCCAGACAGCTTGCAGTTCGCGGTGTGAAAAACATTCGGGTTTACGATGCTTCAAAAACCCATGCTTCCTACATCATCAGCGATATATTTAAATACAAGGCATTCATTATCGGGAGTGCAGCCTACAACAACGAATTATTCCCTTCAGTAGAAAGTTTGACAATCAAAATTGAGCACATGGGGATTAAAAACCACCTGCTCGGAATCTTCGGATCGTATGGATGGAACGGCGGCGGCGTGAAAAATCTTCAGAAATTTGCAGACAATATTAAATGGGAACTGGTTTATCAGCCAGTTGAAGAAAAAGGAGCGCTGAAACAGGAAAAATTCGCGCAGTGTATCGACCTTGCAAACGCGATGGCAGATAAACTACTGATAGACTAAAAAAAGTTGATCGGGATAATCTCTCATCTGGTTAACAAAATTCAATCTTTCAGAAATTCATTTTGTGTAAAACTATTTTCGTTTTCCGAAGGATATCCGGAGAGAGGAAATATCTTTGCAGATCAAAAAAAATAAAGTATGCAAACCTGGTTCGAGTGTAAAGTAAAATATGTAAAAATTGACGATGACGGCCGCGAACGCAAAGTTAGCGAGGTATATCTGGTAGATGCCGTTTCGTTTACAGATGCCGAAACACGCATCATTCAGCAAATGGAAACCATGGTTCGTGGTGAATTTATGGTTGACAATATCAAAAAATCGAACATCGTTGAAATATACCCTCACGAAAACGGTGAATGGTGGTACAAAGCAAGAATTGGTATTGTAACCATCGATGAAAAAGCCGGAAAAGAAAAGAAAATCAACAACTATTTTCTGGTTGCTGCCGACGATCTGAAACAGGCACTTCAGCGCCTCGAAGAAGGACTGGCTTACGTTCTGGTTCCATATCAGACCACTTCACTGGCAATATGCAATATCATAGATGTTTTCCCTTATTTTGAAGACAAAGTGAACGCAAAGATTCCTTCAAACCTGAAACCATTGAAAGAGGTTACCAAAACACCTGTTTTTGAAGATGAAGATCTGGATGTTGTTTACTCGGCAGATGATGAGGAAGAGGAAGAAACCGATGAAGTTGAAGACGACGATCAGGAATAATGCCTGCAAAATAAGAGTTTAACGTATTCATACAAAAAATCCGAAGGTTTTGAACCTCCGGATTTTTTATTTTATCAGTTTACCAGCATCGATTTTCGAAGGCCAATCATGACCTTGTAGAAACAGAACCGATCACGTTGACCAGGGTCAAATTCGTAATAAGCGTTAGCTATACGGCAAATGTCTTTCACTTCAGAGTAAATGGCATTGATTTCCCGTTTCAATTCGGCGCTCAATTCGTCTTTGCCATGCAAAATATCAAAGCAGTTCCTTAGTTCAGCCAATTTTTCACGGTAAGTAAGTAACCGGCTGAGCAAATGCTTATCGATTCCCCTTGCCAAAATTACTTGCCGTAATTCACTGTCCATATTGCGTTTGAATGTTGACATCATTTTATACAGACTAAAATGATCTCCATTTTTCGCATCGCTGTAATAATCAACATATCCCAATTTTTCAAAAGTTTCTTTCAGAAATGGCTTGTCGTAACTGAAATCAACTTTCAATTCGGCGCGAAATACGGTAACATCTTTGAGCGCAGCAACCATCAATTCGTACAGCTGTCCATGTTTTTCGAGGTGTTCAGTGAGCGATTCTTCTGTAAAATACTGGTGCATAATCGTGTCAATTCTTTCCTTCAGATTAGCAGCATATTCAGGCGACCAATTGTGCCTGATAGAGGAGAGTTCGTAGATGTTCTCGCTAAATGACTGTGCAATCTTTCTGCATGACAGAATAGTTGCAGTTCCCGTAAGGCAAGTTGATATGACATTCATAATGAAAGGTTTTAAATTATTGGTTAGGCAAAAAGTACGATTTTTAAACTGAAAAAAGAATGTTATTTAACGCTTCTATTTGTGTTATAGAACAATAATTTGCAAAGAAAACCAAGCTGTGAATGATCAAATACACGTTAAAGAAAAACCCTGATCAGAATTGGTTCCGATCAGGGTTTCTATATTTTATATCAAAACACAGTCTTAATATTAGCTGTTCTTAGCCAGTCTTTTTCGTTCGTGCTCTTTCAGGAAGATCTTACGCATCCGGATTGACAAAGGCGTTACCTCAACCAACTCATCTTCTTTGATATATTCCAAAGCCTCTTCCAAACTAAATCGAATGGGAGTAATTAACCTCATTTTTTCGTCGGTACCAGAAGCCCTCATGTTGGTCAATTTTTTTGGCTTGGTTACATTGATGGTTAAATCATCAGCACGATTATTTTCACCAATCACCTGTCCTTCATATATTTCCTGCTGTGGATCGATAAAAAATGATCCCCGGTCAGCAAGTTTACTGATCGAATAGGCAAATGCAGTACCGGTTTCAAGAGCAACCAAAGAACCATTGTTCCGAATATCGATTGGCCCCTTATAACGCTGATATTCAACAAAACGGTGGTTCATCACCGCTTCTCCGGCAGTTGCAGTCAGCATGTTGGTACGCATGCCGATAATTCCGCGCGATGGAATTATAAATTCGAGGTGAATGCGATCGCCTTTTCGCTCCATAATTTGCATTTCGCCTTTACGCTGCGAGGCCATTTCAACCACTTTCCCTGAATATTCCTCAGGTACATCCACGTGCATTTCTTCAATTGGTTCACATTTCTCGCCATCAATTTCTTTATACAAAACCTGAGGTTGTCCAACCTGAAGCTCGTATCCTTCGCGACGCATGGTTTCAATCAATACCGATAAATGCAGTACTCCACGTCCGTAAACGATGTAAGAATCGGCTGAATCAGTTGGAAGTACACGCAATGCAAGGTTTTTCTCCAGTTCCTTTTCCAAACGATCTTTGAGGTGGCGCGAAGTTACATATTTACCTTCTTTTCCGTAGAAAGGCGAATTGTTAATCATGAATGTCATGCTCATGGTAGGTTCGTCCACTGCAATCGGATCCAGCGGTTCCGGATTTTCCCAATCGCAAACAGTATCGCCAATGTCGAACCCATCAATTCCGACCATGGCACAAATATCTCCGGAAACCATACTTTCAACTTTCTGGCGTCCAAGACCTGTAAATGTATGCAGTTCTTTAATTTTCGTGCGTTTTACTGAACCATCGCGTTTTACAAGCGAAACGTTCATTCCTTCGCTGATTTCGCCCCGATGGATACGGCCAATTGCAATACGGCCAACATACGATGAATAATCAAGTGAAGTAATCAAAACCTGCGGAGTGCCTGGATTTGGAACCGGACCGGGGATGTATTTTATAATCGCTTTCAGCAATGCCTCGATGTTGTCTGTAGGCACTTTCCAGTCGTCAGACATCCAGCCTTGTTTTGCTGAACCGTAAACTGTCGGAAAATTCAATTGCTCTTCGGTCGCGTTCAAACTGTACATCAGGTCGAAAACCTGTTCGTGAACTTCTTCCGGTCGACAATTTGGTTTGTCAACTTTATTTACCACAACAATGGGTTTCAGGCCTAAAGCGAGCGCTTTTGACAATACGAATCGTGTTTGTGGCATGGTGCCTTCAAAAGCATCAACCAGCAATAAAACACCATCAGCCATGTTCAATACCCGCTCAACTTCACCACCAAAATCGGCGTGACCAGGAGTATCTATTATATTGATTTTAATGTCGTTATAAATAACTGATACATTCTTAGCCAGAATGGTAATTCCTCTTTCACGTTCCAAATCGTTGCTGTCGAGAATCAGCTCCTGCATCTTCTCGTGTTCTTTCATGATGTTACAATAGTAAATCATCTTGTCAACCAATGTCGTTTTACCGTGGTCAACGTGGGCAATAATCGCAATGTTTCTAATCTTCTGCATAGGGTTCAAAAATGAAGGCGCAAAGATAGCCTAATAATCCAGTCGAAATTGGTTTTACGGTAAGTAGGGTGTTAAGTTTGTGTAAATACTGCTCTTTTAACAATTTAGGCACATTAAATCATTTTTTATTTGTGCCGCTTCTTCAATTCTCTTGCTAAATCTTCAATGCGATAACCTTTGTGCGACAGTAAAACGATGAGGTGATACAACAAATCGGCGCCTTCATACAGAAAATTCTCATCGTCGTCGGCCATTGCGCCGATAATGGTTTCAACTGCCTCCTCTCCCACTTTCTGGGCAATTGTGCGGGTTCCTTTTTGAAACAGCGAAGTGGTGTATGAATCTTCAGGCATTTCCTGTTTGCGCTGATCGATAAAATCCTGCAAATATTCCAGGAACTGAAGATCGCTTTCCTCATTTTCTTCACCCCAGCAGGTATCTTCGCCTGTGTGGCAAACCGGACCAACCGGATTTACCTTGATCAAAAGCGTATCGTTATCGCAATCCGGTGCGATGGAAACGACATTCAGAAAATTGCCCGATTCTTCGCCTTTGGTCCACAGTCGATTTTTAGTTCGACTGAAAAAAGTTACCTGACCGGTTTCTTCGGTTTTGGCCACCGCTTCTTCGTTCATAAATCCCAACATCAATACAACGTTTGTGGTATTATCCTGAATAATGGCAGGAATGAGTCCGTTGCCAAGCTTACTGAAATCTAATTGTGTATTTTCCATGGTTATATTCTTTATTTTTTCGAATGACAAGTTTAATCTTTTATTCTATCGTATGACAATTCCTTTACTTTTCAAATAACTTTTCAAATCCGGTATCGCAATTTCCTTGTAATGGAAAATGCTGGCAGCCAATCCGGCATCGGCTTTTCCTTCAGTAAAAACATCCACAAAGTGATCCATATTTCCGGCTCCACCCGATGCAATAATCGGTATCCGAAGCATACCGGCCATTTTCGCCAGTTCTTTGTTTGCAAAACCAGCTTTGGTTCCATCATGGTTCATCGATGTAAACAAAATCTCACCAGCTCCGCGACTTTCGCCTTCCTTCGCCCACGAAAAAAGTTCTTTATCGGTCGGAATGCGGCCACCATTCACCGTCACTGTCCAGTAATCGTTTTCACCGCGTGCATCGATTGCCAAAACCACAAACTGGCTGCCGAAGTTGAGCGCCAGATCGTCTATCAATTTCGGATTTCTCACCGCTGATGAATTGATGCTAATTTTATCGGCACCGGCACTCAGCAATGCATCGGCATCTTTCAGCTCACTGATACCGCCACCCACGGTAAACGGAATGTTTATTTCGCGGGCGATGCGTTTCACCAGTTCCACAAAGGTTTTGCGGCCTTCATGTGTAGCAGTGATGTCGAGAAAAACCAGTTCGTCGGCACCCTGTTCGGCATACAGCGCACCCAGTTCTACCGGATCGCCCACATTCTGAATATTGATAAAATTGATGCCTTTCACGGTCTGACCGTCTTTGATATCAAGGCATGGTATGATTCGTTTTGCTAGCATGATTTTAGTTCCAGGTTTCAAATTCCAAGTTCAAAGTTTCCAGAGTGGTGCTGTCCAGTTGAACGATTTAGGTCGAATTAATATTTTATTTTAATTTCCTTATTTAACTCTTTGTCTGCATTATACAATATTCTATCCGCTTTTGAGAAGTCAATTTGGAGCTGTCCTGATACTTCTCGTAACTTCCTTAAATAACAAAGATAAAGCTCTATTTCCTGATCAATTCCGTTCTCAGAATAAGAAGAACGATATTCTTTTCCATAAATAATGCGGTAAACACGTTGATCAATGATTTGATAAATATTGGGATTCTTAAATCGCAAAATTGTTGAAGCCATTGGAAGCCGAATTCCAGGTTCAGGCAATAAACTATGAAGAATATCTTTGGTGAGCGTTTCATCGATAGCATTATTAACTGAACTGATTTTATTTAAAAGGGAAAGTGATTGTTCTGAGAGTTCAGCATAACGGTTAACCTTCCATAAAACAATCTCATTAATTGTTTCCTGATTAAAAAGGCCATTAAAAGCATCAAGTTTAGCCGTAAGCTTTTTTTGATAATTAAAAACTTCATAATCTGAATCAATTCTAAAATCAATATCATTAATTGTTTTCATGCTTTCCATCCTGTTCATTTCAATAACCAATTTATCCCCAACCCCACCACAATCGCCGAAGTAAACGACACAAGTGTTCCCAACAAAAAATATTCGGCTTTTTGATTTCCTTCGTGTTGTATTTCGCTAAAGCGGAAAACTGATTTGGCGGCCACCAGAAAGCCAATGGCCTGAATTTGTCCGGTGGTTACAAAAATTACAATGAGTATTCGTTCAAATATTCCAATCCATGCAGAGGCATTCAATTGCACCGCGTTACTTTCCGATTTGGTAACTGATTTTAAAAACATTCCGGTCAAAATCCCCAGCGGATTGGTTATAAGGATAAACCCAGTTACATAAATCCAGATGTGAATAAAACTTTCAGGAATGGTAATTTCGGTAAATAATGTAGCCAATATCCAAAGTACGCCGATGTGCAACAACTGATCGGCCAGAAAAACCCACATGGTTTGTTTTACTTTCGATTTTACAACATCAATCAGGTAATGCGTTAAAAAGATAATCGTCATAAACCACCAAAGTGTTAATTGTAAAGAGAATACTACCGGAAGAACAGACGCAATTAATGTATGAAGGATCAATTTTTTCGATTTCCAGCCATTTTCCTTTTTATGCGAAACCCAACTTGCAGGTTGAAGCCAGAAGTCAGCCACCAGATGTCCGGCAAGCATTGGGAAAAATAAGCTATTCATTGGATCCATAATTTTGATTAATCAGGGTTTTATATCGCTTCATAAATCTTTCAATGGTTTGCCAATTGGCTGTTTTAAGCGATTTGCTTACAGCTGGCTGACTAACATCTATAATATTTGCAATTCCAGCCTGATCCAATCCCTGCATTTTATAATAGATAATGTTAGATTGAATTTTCGTAAAGCCGTTAATAATTACGTCGGCGAAATAACAATACGTTTCCAGTTCGTCATTCAATAGCGTATTTTCAGTCTGAATCAAGAGATTCAATTTTTTTTCCTTCAATTGATCGAGATTTTTACCGGAAATTTCAAACGCTGAACCTGTTGAAAACAAAACATTTTCATTTAAAGTTGAAACTTGCCCAATTCCAACAGAAACACGTACGTCATTTTTTTCATGAATCCGCTTCATCTCAATTCGAATTTTGATAGCGATTTCAAGTGCATCAGCTGGTTTTGTTGCCAATTGAAAACTGTCACCGCGGTAAAATTGAGGGTGTATAAGAATCCCTTTTTCTACTGAAGATTCTATTTTCATCTTATAATTTTTCAACTCATCAGATGATAACACCGACGAATCAATGATATCGCAGGTGAGTACCGCTATTTCTTCATTTAGTTTCATGGCTCAAATATAACCTATACTGGTTAATTATCCAAATATAACTCTATAAAGTTATATTTTAAATTATAAATTATTAAGGTTATACATTTTGATTTCTTCCATACTAATTCTTCCTTCATAAATCGCTTTTCCAGTAATTACCCCCGGAATGCCCATTTCGTCAAGTTCGTAAATATCTTTCATCGAAGCGATGCCGCCACTGGCAATCAGTCCGAGTTCAGGGAACTGAGCCATGATTTCTTTGTATAAATCGATGCTCGGACCGGTTAACATTCCGTCGCGGGCAATGTCCGTAGAAATTACCTGCCGGATGCCTTTGCTGGTATAACTTTCGATAAATGCAAGAATAGATAATTCAGAAACTTCCTGCCAGCCGCTCACAGCAATCATTTTGTCTTTGGCGTCGGCACCGAGAATTATTTTCTCAGGACCATAAGTTTCTATCCAATGCAGGAAAATTTCGCGGTCCTTTACAGCAATGCTTCCACCGGTAACCATTTGGGCACCACTATCAAAAGCAACGCGCAAATCTTCATCCGATTTCAGGCCGCCACCAAAATCAATCACCAACTTGGTTTTCGATGCAATCAATTCCAATACTTTGTGGTTGACAATGTGTTTGGCTTTGGCGCCATCCAAATCGACCAAATGCAAACGGGTAATCCCGGCATCTTCGAACATTTTTGCCACTTCCAGCGGATTCTCGTTATACACCGTTTTCTGGTTATAATCGCCTTGCGAAAGACGAACGCACTTGGCGTCGATTAGGTCTATTGCGGGGATGATAGTGATCATTTTTTAAATTTTCAAAAAGTTCTCCAAAATCCTCGCGCCAACGGTTCCGCTTTTTTCAGGATGAAACTGGGTGGCGTAAAAGTTATCGCGGTGCAGGGCTGCGCTGAAAGAATTGATGTAGTTGCAAACCGCTGCCGTGTGTTCGCCCACCGCTGCATAATACGAATGCACAAAATACACATATTGCTGATCGAGCGACGGATCGAAAATTCCACTTTTCAATTGACTGATACTGTTCCAGCCCATGTGCGGAACTTTGGTAATGAATTCCTTTCCCGGTTCAGGAATGAATCTTTTGACCTGCTCTTCAAAAATACCCAAACACGGAGTATCATTTTCTTCGGAATGGCTGCACATGAGCTGCAAACCCAGACAAATGCCCAAAACCGGTTGTTTTAACTCCGGAATAAGTTGATCCAGTCCTTCTTTTTTCAGGAAAGACATGGTGGTGCTGGCCTCTCCCACTCCCGGGAAAATTACCTTGTCGGCTTTTCTTATTTTTTCGTGGTCACCAGTTATTTCGGCGTTCACACCAAGCCGCTGCAAGGCATTGTTCACCGATTCGATATTCCCCGCGTTGTATTTGATAATGACAATGTTCATATTGAAAAATATTAATTTTTCCGGTCTTTCCGAAGACAAGGAAAGCTAAGTTATTGTAACTTTAAACTGCATTTACTTTCATCCGGCGCGTTCTTCTAACGGTTAGGAAACCGGTTTCTCAATCCGGAGATGGCAGTTCGATTCTGCTACGCGCTACATTTTATTTCAACAAGCCTGCAATCACCTTTTTCATTTCCTGAAATTCTTCCTTTTTGTAAAGTCTTGTCATATAGACAATCTTACCGGTTTTGTCGATAATAACGTTGCGCGTTACTCCAGCGCCCTGTTCGGCAAACTGGTAAAAAATTCCACCTTTCGGATCGAGTGCCAACGGATAGGTAACCGGAATCTGTTTGGCAAATTTCTCAACAATGTCTTTGGGTTCGTCCAGATCGATTCCGTACAAGGCGAAATTCTTGTTGTTTTTGTATTTCTTCCAGATATCGGATTCAATGTGCGGCATTTCTTTGCGGCAAACCGAGCACCAGCTTGCTGTAAATTGCAGCATCACCACTTTCCCTTTCAAATCGGCTATATGAATGGTTTTCCCGTCGGTTGTGGTCAAATCGAAATCAGGAACTTGTTGCCCAATTTTTACGATGTATCCGTAATCTGCCGGAATTTCCTTTGCTGGAGTTTGTGCCTGAACGGAAACTGCCAGAAGAAATAGAAAGAAAGTTAAATATCTCATCAATGAAAAATTAAAATTGAAAAAAATATCCAATGCTCAATACAAAATAATCAATCAGAGCGTCGGTGGCTGAGCTTGTCGAAGCCGAAACTTGAAACTAATTAAATACCACCGTTTTGTTTTTATAAACCAGCACTTTGCGCTGTAAATGTTTGAAAACGGCATGTGAAAGTACTATTTTTTCCAGATCGCGGCCTTTGCGCACCAATCGTTCAACCGTGTCGGTGTGGTTGCAACGGGTTACATCCTGTTCGATAATTGGGCCTCCATCCAGATCGCTGGTCACATAATGACTGGTTGCACCGATGATTTTCACGCCGCGCTCGTAAGCTGCATGATATGGTTTTGCTCCGGCAAATGCAGGCAAAAACGAGTGGTGAATGTTGATGATCCGGTTCGGAAACTTTGCAACAAATTCAGGAGAAAGTACCTGCATGTAGCGGGCAAGCACAATAAAATCGACCTCGTGCTTTTCCAACAATTCAACTTCAAGCGCCTCCTGTTCAGCTTTGGTTTCGGAAATCACCGGAATGTACTGAAATTCGATATCGAAGCGACGCGCAACGGGTTCCAAATCCATGTGGTTACTGATGATCACCGGAATTTCAACATCCCATTCGCCCGCAGTGTATCGCGAAAGCATGTCGAAAAGGCAATGCGACATTTTTGAAACAAAGATGGCCATTCGTGGAATCTGCCGCGAAAAATGCAGGGAATAATTCATTTCGAGTTTGTCTGCAATCAATGTGTGAAAATACTCACTAATTTTGTCCGATGGAATGGCAAAACCATGCAATTCCCATTCAACCCGCATGTAGAAAATCATTTCTGCACGGTCAACATATTGGTCGAGGTAAATAATATTCCCGTTGTTTTTGTTCAGGAATTCGGTAACCGTTGCCAGAATTCCCTGTCGGTCGGGACAGTGAATCAGCAGAATCGCTGTATTCTTCTTTTCTCTGAGTGGCTTGATGCTCTTCATAACTATAAGGTTCCTTTGGTTGATGGTAGTTCAAAGTTAAAAACATCTTTCCGGATGGCCATTTTTATGGCGCGGGCCAGGGCTTTAAAGATGCCTTCTATTTTATGGTGTTCGTTTGTGCCTTCTGCCTGAATGTTCAGGTTTGACAACGAAGTATCTGAAAATGACTTGAAAAAATGGAAGAACATTTCGGTTGGCATATCCCCTACTTTTTCTCTCTGGAAGTCGGCTTTCCAAACAATCCACGGACGGCCGCCAAAATCGATGGCAACCTGCGCCAAACAATCGTCCATCGGCAAACAATAGCCGTACCGTTCTACCCCGCGTTTGTCGCCCAGTGCAAGTTTGAAAGCTTCACCCAACGCGAGGCCGGTATCTTCAATGGTGTGGTGTTCGTCCACATTCAGATCCCCATCAACCTGAATGGTCAGATTAACTCCTGAATGGCGGGCAATCTGATCGAGCATGTGATCAAAAAATCCCAGCCCTGTATGAATATTTCCTTTGCCGGTTCCGTCCAGATTCAGTTCAACCGTGATTTTGGTTTCTTTGGTATCGCGTTTCACCACACTTGTGCGTTCCGGAGCAGCCACTTTTGCATAAATCTCATCCCAATCGTTGGTAATCAAGGCACAAAATTCGGCAAGTTTTTTTTCCTGAAGCTCGTTTTCCAACGAGCCATCGTTGATCAGAATCCCTTTTGCTCCGAGGTTTTTGGCCAGTTGGATGTCCGTCAGCCGATCGCCAATGACATAACTGTTCGCCAGATCGTAACTGCCATCCAGGTATTTGCCCATCATGCCAACTCCCGGTTTCCGGGTTGGCGCGTTATCGTGCGGAAAATGACGATCAATCAGAATATCATCGAAAACAACACCTTCATTTTCAAAAGCCTTCAGCATTTTGTTGTGTGCCGGCCAAAAAGTATCTTCAGGATAACTGGAAGTTCCCAAGCCATCCTGATTGGTTACCATCACCAGTTCGTACGACAGGTTTTTGGCAATAAAATGCATATTCCGGAAAACCTTCGGCAAATACTCCAGTTTTTCGAGCGAATCAATCTGCTCGTCTGCAGGTTCAATAATCAGCGTTCCGTCGCGGTCGATAAATAGTGCTTTTTTCATAGTTGACTATATCAATTCTTTCAGCGCATTTCTTAATTTTTTATTTTCTTTTGGCGATCCAATTGTAATTCTCAAACAATCCTCACAAAGGGTAATTTTTGAGCGGTCGCGGACAATGATTTTCTGATCGGTCAGATGTTCATAAATACCTCGGGCATCGTGCATTTTTACCAATATAAAATTGGCATCCGAAGGATAAACAACCTGCACAAAAGATAGTTTGAATAACTTCCGAACCATCTTATCCCGTTCAGCAATAATCGTTTTCACCCATTCTTCTTTTTCCTGAAGATGATCCAACAACTCAATCGCCTTTTTCTGCGTCAGCATATTGATGTTGTATGGATATTTTATTTTGTTGAAAATGCGGATAATTTCAGGATGGGCAAAAGCCATTCCCAGGCGAATTCCAGCCATTCCCCAGGCTTTCGATAAAGTCTGCAAAATAATCAGGTTTTCGAATTCGTCCAATTCCGGAAGCAAACTGCTTTCAAGCGAAAAATCGATGTATGCCTCGTCAACAACAACCAACCCATCGAATCCGGTTAATAGTTTCACAATTTCACCTTTGTCTAAAAGGTTGGCCGTTGGGTTATTGGGCGAACAAATAAAAATTGCTTTGGTATAAATATTTGCTGCATCAAGTAATTTCTGAGCGCTGAATCCAAAGTCGTCGTTCAGTTTCACCTTTCGCAATTCCACATTGTTAATGTCGGCCGCAACCTGATACATTCCGTAGCTCGGATCAATGGAAACCACATTGTCAACTCCCGGCTCACAAAATGCGCGGAAAACAATGTCGATCGGTTCATCACTACCATTTCCCAAAAATATCTTTTCAACAGCAATGTTTTTGATGGATGCTATTTTTTCTTTAACAGCCCATTGCATCGGATCGGGATACCGGTTGTAAGGTTTATTGAATGGATTTTCGTTGGCATCCAAAAAAACCTCCGCCTCACCCGAGAATTCGTCACGGGCCGAGGAATAAGGTTTCAACGCCTTTATGTTGTTTCGAAGTAGCTTTTCAAGTTCCATATTTTTTATTCCTTTTTAATTATTCCTCTTCCAGGTTTCAAGTTCCAAGTGCGTGCCGGTCGGGGGCGACTGTAAACTGTGACTGAACACTGAGACTGGAAAGTTCCTTATTTTTTATTTCTGATTTCATTCAGCCTCAGCGTCACCGCATTCTTGTGCGCATCCAGAAGTTCCGCCGCAGCCATTGTTTCAATTGTCGGACCCAAATTCAGGATACCTTCCGGAGTAATTTCCTGAAAGGTAATTTTTTTCATAAAACTATCGAGATTTACACCGCTGAACGATCGCGCCCAGCCATTTGTCGGTAAAGTGTGATTGGTTCCTGAGGCATAATCGCCTGCACTTTCCGGAGTGTAATTTCCCAAAAATACTGACCCGGCATTGGTGATTTTT
Organism: Prolixibacteraceae bacterium; assembly: GCA_036834745.1. Taxonomy (GTDB): domain Bacteria; phylum Bacteroidota; class Bacteroidia; order Bacteroidales; family Prolixibacteraceae; genus Aquipluma. Next base: position 27,562 of record DAITNH010000002.1, on the reverse strand, counting down.
TCAGCCACTTCGGTGTAATTTTCCATCGCAACAATCAAATGTTCAGGAGCATAACCGTTGATTAGTTCAATCATTTCCTCCGCATTTTCCAGCACAATCGCCTGACTGTTTGCCAATGCTTTTTTTGCAATTGGTTTACGGGGCAACTCATTCAATTGAGCAGCCAATTCCAGAGCCACTTTTTCAATCAGCGATGCATCGTTTGTTACCAGTACGACCTGACTATCGGGGCCGTGCTCAGCCTGCGACAGCAAGTCGGCTGCAATAAAAGCATGATTTGCGGTCGAATCGGCCATTATTGCGACTTCAGAAGGGCCGGCAGGCATATCAATTGCGACATCGCTGATGCTCACCAATTGCTTGGCAGCCATCACGTATTGATTTCCCGGACCAAAAATCTTATACACTTTTGGCACACAATCTACTCCGTAAGCCATGGCGCCAATTGCCTGAATGCCTCCCAATTTATATATTTTGGAAACTCCAACCAGTTGAGCTGCAAACAATATTGCAGGATTAATTTTTCCGTCTTTGCCGGGTGGAGTACACAACACTATTTCCTTGCAACCAGCAATAATCGCCGGAATAGCAAGCATCAAAACCGTTGAAAAGAGCGGCGCTGAGCCGCCGGGAATGTACAAACCAACTTTATCAATCGCCACGGCTTTCTGCCAGCAGGTTACTCCGGAAGTTGTTTCAATCCGCTTGGTAACAGGCATCTGTGATTCGTGAAATTTTCGGACATTTGCAGCTGCAATGATAATTGCAGCTTTGAGGGCATTGTCAACCAAGCCGGATGCTTCCGATATTTCTTCAGCAGTCAGGGCTAAGTTTTCAATAAAAACTCCGTCAAATTTTTCGGTGTATTTCCGTATCGCATCAATTCCATCGGTTCTGATTTCGGTCAATATTACCTGAACCTGATCACGAAGTTCACCCACACTAAACGTTGGACGTTTAAGCAACTCGTCCCAGGTATTTTTCGGTGGATTTTGATAGGTTTTCATTTTTTCAATTATAAAATCATTTTTTCAATCGGAATAACCAAAATTCCCTGGGCACCGGCAGCTTTCAACTTTCCGATAATTTCCCAGAAGTCTTTTTCTTCAATCACAGAATGTACCGAACTCCAGCCTTCTTCAGCGAGTGGCATCACGGTCGGACTTTTCATCCCGGGAAGATAGGATTCAATTTCAGCCAATTTATCGTTGGGGGCATTCAGCAAAATGTATTTTTTCTTTTCGGCACGCTGAACCGATTCCATCCGGAAAATCAATTCATCCAGAATTGCTTTTTTTGCTTCTGAAAGATTTGGATTGGCCACCAGAACAGCTTCAGACTTTACTACAACTTCAACTTCTTTCAGCCGGTTACTTACCAAAGTACTGCCGGAACTGACAATATCGAAAATAGCATCTGCCAATCCAATTCCGGGGGCAATCTCGACAGAACCGTTAATTACGTGAATTTCAGCAGTTATATTGTTTGTTCTGAAATAATCTTTCAGGATTTCAGGATAAGATGTGGCTATTTTTTTCCCGTTGAAATACTCAATTCCAGTGTATTCATGATCTTTCGGGATAGCCAAAGAAAGCCTGCATTTGCTAAAACCAAGACGTTTGGCAATGACAACATTTTCCTTCTTTTCGAGCATTTCGTTTTCGCCAACAACTCCAATGTCAGCCACTCCCATTGCAACGGCCTGAGGAATATCGTCATCGCGCAGAAACAAAGCTTCCATCGGGAAATTGGAAGCAGTCGAAATAAGTTTTCGGCTACTCAAAGGAAGTTTTATTCCAGCTTCATCGATCAGTTTTAACGAATCTTCATTTAACCGGCCTTTGGTTTGAATCGCAATTTTTAAAAGTCCTTCCATTTTCTATTTTTGTTTAAATCAAAAAAGGCCTACCATAGTGGTAAGCCTTCTTATTGGGTTAATATTTAAAAAAACATCAAAACAATTACTGCCTACCTGCTGATAGAATCACATGATGATGGCCGTAATGTGTAATTGCGTTGTTCATTGTTACTTTTCTGAGGTGCAATTATAGTTATAAATTGAAACTAAAACAAGTATCCAAATTACAGATTTCTTTAATTTACGTTTTAATAATATTAAAAAATTAAAACGATTGTGTATGTTTGTACAATCGATTGCAAAACTAAACTAAAATTTACTGAAATGACAAAACCACTTTCTTTTCTCCTGGTAATCATGCTTGTTGGCATGACCGTATTTTCAAAAAATCAAAAAGACAAAAGTTTTAAGCCTAAAGAAATTAAAAAGGCAATGACTACAGCCGCCATGTGGCAATTGGCCAACCCAAAACACAATTTATGGGATTGGACGAATGGAGCTTTTTATGCAGGTATTTCGGCCGCATACAAAACTACCGGAGACAAAAATCTCTTGAATGCCATGATTGAAATGGGTGATAAAAATGAGTGGAAACCAGGCCCAAGATTGGAACATGCCGATGATCATGCCATTTGTCAAACCTATCTGGATGTTTACCGAATCAAGAACGATCAGAAAATGATTGCACCCTTTACCGAACAAATGGACAAATTTCTGACAACTCCGTATCAAACAAAAGGAATTCAACAAATTACCTGGTGGTGGTGCGATGCATTGTTCATGGCTCCACCAGCACTCGTTAAACTGTCAATGATTACAGGCGACAAAAAATACATGGAACGAAGCGACAAGCTATTCCACGAATGTTACGATTTGCTGTATGACAAAGAAGAACATTTGTTTGCCAGAGACTTGGGCTATGTAATTAAAGGTGATGCAAAAGATCGCAGAGAAGCAAACGGTAAGAAAATATTCTGGTCGAGAGGAAACGGCTGGGTAATGGGCGGCTTGGTGTTGGTTCTAAGTGAACTACCAAAAGACTACGCAGAACGTCCGTTTTATGAGAAATTGTACAAAGAAATGGCCGAAAAAATCGTCACCCTTCAGCAGGAAGACGGACTTTGGAGGGCAAGTTTGCTCGATCCTGCGTCCTACCCGGGTGGAGAAGCCAGCGGTTCGGGATTTTATACTTATGCCCTTGCATGGGGAATTAACAACGGTTTGTTGAGTAAAGACAAATATCTTCCGTTAGTTCAAAAGGCATGGAAAGGCATGAATACGCTGATTCAACCCGATGGACATGTTGGTTGGTGCCAGCCAATTGGAGCCGATCCGAAAAAGAATTTTACCGCAGAAAGCTGGGAAGTTTATGGCACAGGGGCATTTCTATTAGCAGGCAGCGAAGTGATTAAACTGAAGAAATAAACTTCAAAAAAATCGGTACGTTAAAAAATGTCAAAAAAAACACTAATATTTTGACAAAAAATATTGTGCGGCAAAAAAGCAATAAAAAATATAGTTTCTTTGCAGCACTTTGCAAGTTAATAAAGTTGGGTAACCAAAAATTATAAAGAGGCGTGATTAGCTATGCAAATAGCTATGTTTTTATCAACCTTCTCAATTGGTTGATCTTGTTTGTGGTATGAAAAGCCGGCCAATGGGTCGGCTTTTTTTTACATTTCTTTATCAAAGCCACCTTGCAACATTATTCATTACTGCAGCCAAATTGATAGAAATAAAAAAACCGCTTTGTGAGCGGTTTTTTTATGGGCGTTATCCCAAGTATGTTTTCAGTAATTTACTTCTTGAAGTGTGCCTTAGCCGGCGAATTGCTTTTTCTTTAATCTGACGGACACGTTCACGTGTCAGGCCAAAACGTTCACCAATTTCTTCGAGTGTCATTTCCTGACAACCGATTCCGAAGAACATCCGGATAATGTCGCTTTCACGTTCAGTTAAAGTAGCAAGAGCACGTTCAATTTCTTTGGCCAATGATTCCATCATCAGGGCACGGTCGGCATTTGGCGAGTCGTTATTGATCAAAACATCCAAAAGACTGTTGTCCTCACCTTCCACAAAGGGGGCATCAACCGAAATGTGACGTCCTGAAACCCGAAGCGTATCTGCAACCTTTTCAGCCGGTAATTCCAACGATTCGGCAAGTTCTTCGGGCGATGGTTTACGCTCGTGTTCTTGCTCAAACTTCGAAAATGCCTTATTGATTTTATTCAAAGAACCAACCTGATTCAAAGGTAAACGAACAATTCTCGATTGCTCGGCCAATGCTTGCAGGATCGATTGACGAATCCACCAAACTGCGTATGAAATGAACTTGAAACCTCTGGTTTCATCAAACTTTTCAGCAGCTTTAATCAATCCCAAATTTCCTTCATTAATAAGGTCGGGCAAACTTAAACCCTGATTTTGGTACTGTTTTGCTACGGAAACAACGAAACGCAGATTTGCCCTGGTCAATTTCTCCAATGCGGCCTGATCACCTTTTTTAATCCGCTGCGCCAACTCCACTTCCTCTTCAACGGTAATAAGTTCTTCTTTTCCAATTTCTTGCAAATACTTGTCTAAAGAAGCGCTCTCACGGTTGGTAATCGATTTTGTAATCTTTAATTGTCTCATATACCCTTCAAAAAAATAGCGTGCAAATATAGGCTTTTAGGGTCAATAATTCAAATGGTATTTTTATTATGGGTTATTTTGATATTTTCATAACCTTCAACCTTGGTTTTATCTTGAATTGATTCCAAAAACATAATAAGCGACCTCTCCATTTGGATAAATTCCTTCAACTAATATTCCACCCCTTGAATTTTTAATAATACGTTTAAATTCATCTACATCCGAAATAACTGATTTGTTAACCTGGATAATAATAAATCCCTCTTGAATTCCTGTATCCTTGAATTTACCATTTCCGAGTTGAGTGATTTTTATACCATTACGAATTCCCAATTTCTCTTTATCGCGGTCAGAAACAGCAGCAAATTTCGCTCCAAAAATATCGTCTGGTCCATCACCTTTCACAATTTCTGTATCTCCGTGTTTGTTACGAAGCGTTACGTTAAATGGTTGCCTTTTATTATCTCTTTTTACCACCACTGCAACTTTATTTCCCGGCCGGTGCTTGCTTATCTGCTCCTGAAGCTCGGCGGTTGAATTTACTTCAACTCCATTAACGCTGATAATGACGTCTTTATCTTTAAGCCCAGCTAAATCGGCGGCTCCGCCCGGTTGCACTTTTCCAATAAAAACTCCTTCAATTTTATCGAGATCGTTCTCTTTTGCAACTTCTGCAGTAACATCACGAATTTCAACATTCAACAATGCACGTTGAACTTCACCGTATTCTTTTAAATCGGCGACTACTTTTTGAACAATGTTGGCAGGAATAGCAAAGGAATATCCGGTGTAAGTGCCAGTTTGTGAGGCGATCGCTGTATTAATCCCAACCAGTTCGCCACGCGTATTTACCAGTGCCCCTCCGCTATTTCCGGGATTTACCGCTGCATCTGTCTGTATGAATGCCTCAATACGCAATTGATCGGGGTTAATCCCGATATCCCTGCTTTTTGCGCTTACAATACCCGCGGTAACAGTTGAAGTCAGGTTAAACGGATTGCCAACAGCCAAAACCCATTCGCCAAGCTTCAGATTGTCGGAGTTGCTGAATTTCAAAACCGGCATATTGACTGCATCAATTTTTAGCAAGGCCAAATCGGTCGATGGATCGGTACCAATACGTTTGGCTTTAAATTCCCGCTTGTCATTCAAAATAACACTAATTTCATCGGCATCATCAATTACATGATTATTTGTGACGATAAAACCGTCAGCTGAAATAATTACACCCGAACCCGAACCCTGTCTCATTGGCATCTGCTGCGGACGATTTCCACCGTCACCAAAAAGATAATCAAGAAGATTGTTCGAGCTGTAATAATTGCCTTTTTGCATCACTTTGATGTGCACTACCGCATGAATTGAGTTTTCAGCCGCAAATGTCAAATCGGGAAACTCTGCTGAATAGGTTGCTGGTAAACTGGCATATTTCATCGACTGGTCCTGCTGAACAGTCACGACTTTCGGCTCATCAAAAAAACGAGTATATGACCAAAGCGCTATAAAACCGCCAACCAATGCAACCAACAACGTAAATAATACTTTTTTAAAATTTATCATCGCCTTGTACTTTTTTGGTTAATAATTTCTAAGTTTTTTAATCGTAATTTAAAGATAACGCATAACATTCATATCTGTTTTAACATTTGTAATTCGTTCAAGTTGTTTAACAGTTTTTAACAACAACTTAAAATTTGATTGATAATGCCTCCAACAAATTCATTTCCCCTATATTTGCAAGTAGTGGATAAAACACACATAACCAGATCAAAATATAGAATCAATGCCTGCTAAATTTCTCAAGAGAATTGCAATCCCTTCGAATATATCAACTTACCTGAGCCAGTCGCTGGTAATTATTACAGTAGCTACAACTTTATTAATTGGCGGCGTTTTGATTATCCAGCAAACACTGTTCTTCAGCAAGATTAGCCAACAAAAAAGCCAGGAGTATGTCGAAGACCAAAAAATTTATATTCAGGAGATTATAAAAAATGAACTGGAATATATTCGACTGCAGAACATTACTTTTGAACAGAGAATTAAAAGCAAAGTAAAATCAAATGTTGATCAGGCGATTAATATCGCAGCATCGATTCACCAGCAATACTCCGGTAAAAAATCGGATGATGAAATTAAATCACTGATAATTGCTACTGTCTCTTCCCTTAAGTTTAACATGGAATTTGAAGAAGTTTTTATTTCCACCATGGATGGTGTTGGCGTTTATTATCCACGAAAACCTGAATTTACAGGTAAAGATTTGAGAAATTTTAAAGATGCAAGTGGTTCATCTGTTATTCTTGAAGAGATTAACCTGTTAAACAAAAGCGCAGAAGGTTTTCTCGATTACGACATCGGCTCAGGAGTGAATTCAGAAACATCGCCCAATAAAAAAATAACATTTGTAAAAAAAATCAGCCAGTACAACTGGTATTTCGGATCAAAGCAATATGTAGATGATTTCTTCCCAAAATTCAGGAATGAAATTGCCCAAAAGATTGGTTCAGTCAGGTTCAGGCACGGTGGATATATATTCGTAAACGATATTAACGGCACTCCAATAGTGATGGACGGAAAAGTCTATAAAGGCAGTCTGAACCTGATCAACAACGCTGATGACAACAGAAAAAATATTTTCCGACAAGAACTTGAATTGATAAAAACCAATCCTGATGGTGGCTTTTTTTATTATAAATGGAATAAAATAAATGAAATAACCTTATCTGAAAAATGTTCCTACGTCGAGCTTTTTAAGGATTATGGCTGGATTATAGGAGCTGGTTTTTATATGGACGAAATTCAAAATACAATTAAGAATCAGCAAGCTTCACTTCGAAGTGACCAGCAAAAAAGTATCATGATCATTGTATTTATTTTCATTTGTTTGCTGTTTTTGGAGGCATTAATTATTTACCATTTCAATAAACGATACAAAGCTGATTTCGAACGCTTTTTTAATTTTTTCTTTTTATCGCAAAATAGTTTTAACAAACTGAACATCGATGAGTTCTATTTCGATGAGTTCAAAAGGGCTGGAGGGGCTGCAAACAAGATGATCATGTTGCGGGAAGAAATTCAGGATAAACTAATCGGGGAACAAAAAAAAGCGATGGAATCTGACCGTCTTAAATCAGCATTTTTGGCAAACATGTCGCACGAAATCAGGACGCCAATGAATGCAATTCTCGGTTTCTCCGAGTTGTTGGAAGATGAGACCCAGGACGAAGCGGACAAAGCTGTTTTTGTGTCGCTTATCAGGAAAAACGGGGAAATACTTCTAAACCTGATCAATGACATCATTGATATTTCAAAAATTGAAGCAGACCTGCTTTCGGTCAGGAAGAGACCTGTTCTCCTGTATAAATTCATGAATGAAATTAATGACCACTATACCGAAACACTTGCCTCTAAAAGAGATAAAAAAATCAAGTTCCGGATTAATGCGATTGGAAATCAATCAGTTTCAATATTGACCGACGAAAGTAGGCTTCGCCAGATTCTGGACAACCTGATCGGGAACGCCATCAAATTTACACACGAGGGATCAATTTCAGTTGAAGTAAATATTCACGGGGACCGAATTCATTTCAGTGTTACAGATACCGGCATAGGAATTCCTGCCGATCAGCAATCATCTATCTTTGAACGGTTTATTCAAGCCAACCAGGGCCACAAAATGAATTTTGGAGGAACAGGTCTGGGCCTTGCAATCTCGAAAAACCTGATTGGACTTTTGGGTGGCAGCATTGGCGTTGAATCGGAGCCGGGAAAAGGGTCAAAGTTCTATTTCAGCATTCAGGCGAATTGAAAAGTATTCTGTCGCAGTTTTCTGTCGCATAAAAACAATCAGCGACCATCAACTTTACCTTAAAACCGGGAAATAATATAACTTACCTCGTTGGAACCTCAAACCATTTGTCAACCGTTTTTTCAGGTTGATATTTCAGCAAATAACTCATTGCTTCGACTGAATTTTCGGCAATGAAATATAGTTTCCGGTAATTTTCCTTGGCAAATTTTTCTTTGTATGATTTTTCAAACTGCCTGAAAAGATCGTCGTAGAAACCATTGGTATTGATAAAAACAATGGCTTTGTCGTGATAGCCCAATTGTTTCAATGTAATTACTTCCAGAATTTCTTCGAGGGTACCAAACCCACCGGCCAATGCGATAAATGCATCCGACAAATCCCTCATCTTTGCTTTTCGCTCCATCATATCTCCCGAAACAATTATTTCGTGGGCATGAATTGATGCCAGGTTAAAGTCGCGCAATTTTTCAGGAATAATACCAATGGTTTTTGCCCCATGATTACCGGCCTCACGGGTCACCACATCCATTAGCCCAACATTTGAGCCACCATTGATCAAACAAAATTTTGCCTGACCAATCAAACGCGCCAAATCGATGGCATCGTTCACATAAACTTCTGGAATGGCATTACTAGAAGAAGAAAAGACACAAATGTTCATGAAATAAGTATTTACTATTAAAACATTTACGATTTACCATTTGGGATAGAATCGGTTCCCGAAATTGTAAATCGTAAATTGGCAAATTGTAAATCTCGGTTAAACGTCGATGTTGGCGTAAACTGCATGATCTTCGATAAACTGCCGGCGAGGAGGAACCTCATCGCCCATCAGCATACTGAAAATATGATCTGTTTCCGCAATATTCTCGATGGTCACCTGACGTAATGTCCGAAATTCCGGATTCATAGTAGTTGTCCATAACTGCTCGGCGTTCATTTCTCCAAGACCTTTGTATCGCTGTACATGTATTCCGGCTTCTTTTCCTTCTCCCCATTCTTCAATAATGCGAAGTCGCTGTTGTTCTGTCCAGCAATATTCTTCGCGTTTACCTTTTTTAATCAGATAAAGTGGTGGAGTTGCAATGTAAACGTGACCGCGAAGTATCAATTCCTGCATAAAACGGAAAAAGAAAGTCATAATTAATGTGGCGATATGACTACCATCCACGTCAGCATCGGTCATGATTATAACCTTATGGTACCTCAGTTTTTCGAGGTTAATTGCCAACGAATCTTCATCGGTCCCTATGGTGATTCCCAGCGCAGTATATATGTTCCTGATTTCTTCACTGTCGTAAACCCGGTGAGCCATGGCCTTCTCGACATTCAGAATCTTACCTCGGAGAGGTAAAATAGCCTGAAAATGGCGGTTCCGTCCCTGTTTGGCGGTACCACCTGCTGAATCTCCCTCCACCAGAAATAATTCGCAAAGTGCAGCATCTTTTTCAGAGCAGTCGGCAAGTTTACCGGGCAAACCTGCTCCGGAAAGTACATTCTTGCGCTGAACCAGTTCCCTTGCTTTGCGGGCTGCATGGCGGGCCTGAGCTGCCAGAATTACCTTATTTACAATTGCACGGGCCGATCGTGGATTTTCTTCCAGATAATTGGCCAACATCTCACTCACGGCCTGATCTACAGGCAAGCTGATTTCTGAGTTGCCCAATTTTGTTTTGGTCTGTCCCTCAAACTGAGGTTCGGCCACTTTTACAGAAACAACAGCAGTCAACCCTTCACGGAAGTCATCGCCGCTGATTTCAAATTTCATTTTGGCGAGCATTCCACTGTTTTCAGCATAAGCTTTTAAAGTACGTGTGAGTCCTCGGCGGAATCCGGTAAGATGTGTTCCACCTTCAATTGTATTGATGTTGTTAACGTACGAATGTATGTTTTCGGTAAACGAAGTATTGTAATGAAGGGCAATCTCAACAGGCACTCCAGCTTTTTCAGAAGTAATGTGAATCGTTTCATCAATAAGGCGCTCACGTGTGTTATCAAGATATTCAACAAACTCTTTCAAGCCTTCCTGCGAGAAAAATCCTTCGTGCTTGTATTCTCCATTTTCCAGTTTTAACCTTTTGTCAGTAATATTCAGTTGCAAGCCGGCATTCAGGAAAGCCAATTCACGCAGACGGGCGGCAAGTATTTCGAATTTATATTCTGTTACTAAGAAGATAGTATCGTCTGGTTTAAAGGTGACTGTTGTTCCGGTATGATCGGTTTCGCCAACCTCTTTAACACTGTATAGTGGTTTTCCCTTGCTGTATTCCTGCTGCCATATTTTTCCGTCGCGGTGAACCTGAACAAGTAGCGGAGTTGACAAAGCGTTTACACACGATACACCCACGCCGTGCAATCCGCCTGAAACTTTGTAGCTTCCCTTGTCGAATTTTCCGCCGGCGTGCAAAACAGTCATAACTACTTCGAGTGCAGAACGGTTTTCCTTGGTATGAATTTCAACCGGAATACCACGTCCATCGTCGATTACCGTAATCGAATTATCTTCATTAATGAAGACATCAATATTTTTGCAATATCCTGCAAGCGCTTCATCTATCGAGTTGTCAATAACCTCATATACCAAATGATGCAATCCCTTTTCGTTCACATCACCAATATACATTGCAGGACGTTTGCGAACTGCTTCTAAACCTTCGAGTACCTGAATACTATCGGCATCATAGCCACCATTGTCATTCTGAATTCCCCAATTCTGGGTTTCTTCTATTTCGCTCATCGATCAAAATTTTTAATTATTCTGTAAAATTTACCCCAACAATCCTCTGTAAAAGGCTAAAAACCCTTCATACAAAATCAAGTAATTTTTTGCTTTTTTTGAAATTTGCCGGATTTGGCAATAAAAAAGACGATTGATTCCAGGTAAATTCTTCACGTTGTAAAACCTTCAATTACTAAGTCGCAAATATAGTAAAAATGCGCTTACCGCCGATGCTAAAAATGGCTTTCAGGAAGTTAAACTTTTTAACATTTTATGAACTAATTAAACGCTGATTTTCAGCAATTTACAATTGACTTCGAATGAAATTTAAGGAAGCAAAAAAAGTATCGTGAATTTGGCCTTCTGTTAGAAAGTATAACTGATTCCAGCCATCCAGTTGAAACTTTTATTGGTGTATCCAAGCCATTGTTCGTACTTCTGAAAACCAAAATTATTGAGCCTGACAAAGAAGTTTAATGAGTTGTTGAATTGATACTCACCGCCTACATTCAGGTCGATAATCGGATCCATTTCAATTTCTTTGTTGGAAATTACTGGAGATGAAAAGAGAGATAAATCGGAATAATCGCGAACAAGAGCTGTTCTTTTTCCAACCACAAAAATATCGGTGGTAAATTTCAACTGTTCAGTTGGCTTGTAAATTCCTGAAAATGTCATATCAAAATCTGGCATTTGCCAGGCTTCATTAATCGTTTCCAATTCATACGAATAATAGTTTCCCAAAAGACGAAGCGAAAAATTTTCAGAAACAGAATGCATTACTTCAGCCGACAGTTTCAGGACTTTTAAATCATCATAAACCCAGTCGAACGTATTAGACAGCCTTCGGTATGTTGAAGATGGATTATAAACTTCAGAGCCTTCGGTAATATAAAAATGCTGATCCTTCACTTTTGAATACGAAGCTTCGGCAACATAATTGGTTTTTGAACTGAATTTTCCTTTTAAACCTCCTGAAACAATGTACTTGTAATTCGTATTTAAAACATCGTGAAACGGATCGACATAAGGATTTTCGGCTGCGATGTTTGAATAAGTATTGTGTTGCAAATGTCCGTCAACTCCGGCAAACAAGGTTAAAATCTGCGGTACCGGCGACCATTCGGCTTTCACTTTTGGCCAAATCAGCAATGAAGCATCCGTATCATCGTCAAAAACAATGGTCGAATTCAATCCTGCCTGAAATTTTGCAGCATCGGTTTTCCACATTACTGAAGGATTAATCCTGATGAGAATCTGTTGTTTTGGACCGATACTACCTGAGAAATTATTCATTACACTATCGGCCCGGTAATAAGTTAACGAAGTATTCAGCAGGCCGAAAGTATTACCGTACTTTTTGCTCATGTCTCCCGATAACACTGTTTGATTTTCGGTTTGACCGGTTTTACTTTTGAAATAATGATATTTGACACCAAAATCGTAATTGAAATCCAATGGCGAAATATTCTCGCCTTTCAACCCCACTTTTGCTGTTCCTTTAGAAAAATATTGTTTGTCCTGATAATAGGGAATCATCTCATCTTTCAATTCATCCGACAACATATCGCCGGTGTATCCATAATAATTGAACGATTTGCGGTCGAAAGCCAAACTGCCCGAAAGTGTTGATTTTCGCCAGAATTTTTCACCGAAAATTTCAGCAACATTCTCGCTTTGAGGCGCTTTTACAATATCACCGTTCAACAAACCAATCTTACCCCACGAAGACAGGTGTTTGAAATGCATTCCGAAATTGGAATTTTTATCGGGCTGTGAATTAAAGAACAACTCACCGTAAGGAGTCATATAACTTCCAAAGCCGAGTTTCAACAGACCCATCTCCATTTCAGGCTTGGGCTCTCCAACCATTTTAGCGGCGGCAACCGGGGTAACATCAAAAGTCGAGAAAACCGGCTTGCTGTAAATCGAATAATCGAAAACCGGAGCTTCCGGCTGTTCTGTTTTGATCTTAGGAATATCGTTTATTTTCTCTACTTCAGAAATGACAGGTTGGTAGGCTTTCACAACCTCTACCTCCTGTTTGATTCTGGTAGTATCTTTTTGTGCCATTGTGTTCAATGAACCGAATGTGGCCGACACGATCAATAGCGTTATACTGAATGTTTTCCTGATCTTCATGAGATTGGTCTTTTTATATCTTTATATTTTGTTTCCTTACAATCCTATTTATCCCCTTTGATATTGATTTCAAGTGGCTTCGGCTCATTTTTGGTCTGGCTGGCTTCGTTGGCTTCAATCAGCTGCAATTTCTGGCGGGTTGTTTCCATGATCCCATCATTTAGCTCAGGATAATTTTCCTCAATACTTTTAAGCGTATGTTTTGCCTGAAATTCATCGCCGTTTTTCAAATAAATATCCGACAGCAAAATGAAGCTTTTAGCCAGCCAGAACTGATGTGGCGAATTCTTGTCGATGAAGTCCAGAATCTCTTTTTCAGCTTCCTGAAGCTTTTGTTTCCCGAAGAGAATATCGGCTATCAGGAATTTGGATTCGGCACCTTCTGCTGAATTGGTATCGGCTGAAAGCCTGGTTAAAATCGGCAAAGCTTTGTCTTTGTCACCGGTTCTGTAATAAGATAAAGCCAGCATGTAATTCGTTTCGCGTTTCAGAATATCCGAAACCTTTTCGGTTACCAGAACACGATTGGCTGCTTCGATACAAGCCGAATAATTTGCCAATCTGAATTGACTGCGCATTATCCCGGTTTGGGCACTCTGCATGTTATTTCCTGAATTTGATATGCTTGCAAGTCTTTCAAAATGAGAAAGAGCCTGCTTATAATTTCCGGCATTGTATTGCAGACCGCCTGCTTTTAACAAAGCTGTTTCGGTAAAACCATTTCCAGGCTGAGCTATTACATATTCATATTCCTGCAATGCTTTCGAGGCTTCCTCAGCATTGTACAAAATTTCTCCCAGATAAAAATGCGAATTCAATGCAAAACTGCCCCTTGGAAACTGGTTGAGATATCGTTCGAGTTGCTGACGCGCTTTTGGATCGCGGGCCATGTATAACTTTTCGGCAGCACGATAGGTAAGCGAATCCTGCTCGCTGACTGAAACCTGAACTCCGTTTCCCAACTTGCCGGTATAAGCAAAGTAAGCATCCACATCGTTTAATTCAATGTAATTGTTTTTGATCCCGGCAAGCGCTACCTGTGTTTCAGGGCTGTTGGGCAATCGTTCAATAACTTGTTTGTAATAACCTATTGAAGTGTTATACTCGTTCGCATTGTAGTAAACCATGCCAAGTTGCACCAGTGTCCTGTTCAGAAAACTGCTTTGCGGAAATTTGCTGATCAGGTCCTTGTAATATCCAATGGCCGGCTGTGGCTGATTTGCCCGTTCATAAGTCCGACCCAGTTCGTAAAGTGCATCGTCCTGATAAGATGATTTTGCATAATTCTGGACAAGCGCCTGTAACGAACTTATTTTCGCCTGATTATCGCGTAATAAACCAAGGCAAATTGCCTTCTGGAAAAGTGCGTAATCGGCATCGTACAAGCTCATCCGTGCCGATTTATCGTAATTGGTAATGGCTTCGGCATAATTGCGGTTCAGAAAATAACAATCGCCCAAACGATTGCTGGCATCAGCCACCTTCTCGCTCCGCGTATTTCCTTCAAGGTTTAAATATTTCCTGAAAAAGTCGGAAGCATTCGAATAATCCTTCAACTGAAAATACGAATAGGCCAAATTGTAATGGGCCAGTTTGTATTCAGGAAGAGAAAATGCGCCAACTGATTTCATGAAGTTATTGTATCCGGAAACCGCATTATTGAAATTCCCAAGGCGGTAATTTGCTTCGGCTTTCCAGTACAGCGAAAGCGAACGGTAATTCTTGTCAAAATCTCCTGCATCGAGCGACTTGTCAAAGCTTTCGATTGCTCCTGAATAATCTAGATTATTAAAGCTTTCCAACGCACGGAAATAAGCAACACGCTGGTAAGCCTTTTTCACCGATGGGCTTTTAACTTTTATATTTTCGATCGAAGCCATTGCGTCACGGTAATTGCTGGTACTCATGTAAACTTTTACCAGATAATCGTATGCAACATCGT
>DAITNH010000002.1:9363-12353 GCA_036834745.1 Prolixibacteraceae bacterium | reverse complement strand
CGGTAATTGCTGGTACTCATGTAAACTTTTACCAGATAATCGTATGCAACATCGTTTCGCTCCGAGTTTGGATACAAGGAAATGTATTTGTCGAATGCCTTGATGGTTTCGTTAAATGGCGAGTACGATAACTCGTAGGTAATTTTGGCATAATTAAACAAAGCGTCTTCCTTTATTTTGGCGTCGAAATCGAATTCTGAGGCTGCCTGAAAAGCTTGTCTTGCTTTATTTTTATCGTTGGTAACCACATAAGAAGCGGCCAAATGGTAATAGGCATTCTGTGCCAGTTCATCTTTTCCTTTCGATGCAATTTCGAGATATGTAATTGCTTTGGCCTCCTGGCTATTCAGGTAATAGCAATATCCAAGCATGTAATTTTCTTCGCGTCCACGGTTATTTTTATCCGAAAGATAGAATTCCAAAAACTCGATGGCCTCTTTAAACTGGCGAAGGTGAAAATACGAACTGCCCAGAATACGTGCCAGTTCGGGTTGCTGGTCAGCCGAAACGGTGTTTATCAACGGAGCAGTATATTTAACCACCTCGGCGTATTTTCCCTGTTTGTAATAAATCTGACTGATGTAGAAAGGTATCACTTTTTGGAAAACCGGGTTCTTTTGTAGTTTCAAAAACTCCTGAAGCGCCGATTCGTAATTTCCCTTCAGGTAATGAATATGTCCCCAATAATATTGAGCCGGAGCTGCATACAGAGAATTTCCTTCTTTTATCGCAAAAAAATCAGTTGCTGCTGCATCCATTTTTTCAAGCTCAAAATTCGAATATCCCCGCATGTAATAAAAATGGGCAAGTTCATCTTTGCTCAGTTTACTTTTATCGAAACCTTCAAAAGACTTCAGAACTGCCTGATACTTTCTTTTATCGAAATTATAAATCGCCAGTTCAAAATAAGCCCTGTTTCTGAAGGTACTTTCAGGAAACTGGTTCATAAACTCAGCAATCTGCCCGTCGGCGTTTCTGTTGTCGAGTTTTAATCCACACAATGCTTTGTAAAACATTGCTTCGGCCCTGATCTCCGAATTTTCGTCCGCCTCCCTGGCAATCTGATCAAACTGATTGATTGCCGACACATAATTCCGGGCGATGTAAAGCTCTTTGGCTTTCTGGATATCCTGACTTGGAGATTGATAATAAACTGTATTTTGTGCAGTAAGAAGGATCGGCATAAATGCAATCCAAAATAGGATAAATGTAAACCTGTAAGTCTTCATTGTATGTTCGGGTATTAGAATAAATCAGATAAATTGTAAAATTATCAATCAAATTCGACATGGACACACAAATTGTACCATTTCTAAACAAAAACTGATAATTAGGTTCTATTAGTATTTGGTTGGATAAAAAAAATTAGTTTTGCACATATACCAATCCGTATTGCCATGTCAGAAGAAAACATCATAGAACTCATTAATGCAGACATTGTTCAACGCGATCACGTGGTACTTTCAGACATAAGTCTGGAAATAAAATCCGGCGAATTTGTTTACATGATCGGGAAAGTGGGCAGCGGAAAATCGAGCCTTATAAAAACGCTGAATGCAGAATTACCGCTTACAAAAGGCGAAGGAACCGTTGCCGGGTTCAACCTTGCTGACCTAAAAACCCGTGATATTCCTTTCCTGAGGCGTAAGTTGGGCGTGGTTTTTCAGGATTTCAGACTGCTGAGCGACCGCAACGTTTACGACAATCTTTCGTTTGTGTTGAAAGCCACCGACTGGAAAGACGCCACTGAAATTGAAGACCGGGTTTTGGCAGTGCTCGACAAAGTAGCCATGACCAACAAAATAAAATCGATGCCGCACCAGTTGTCTGGCGGAGAACAGCAAAGGGTAGTTATCGCAAGGGCTTTGCTCAATAATCCTGAAATAATTCTGGCTGACGAACCAACAGGAAACCTCGACCCGCAAACCTCGATTGATCTGCTGCAGATTTTCAAAGACCTGAACGAGCAGGGAAAAACAGTCATCATTGCAACCCACGACTACCCGCTGATCCGCCGCTTCCCGGCCCGAATCATTACTGTTGATGATCAAAAAATCTACGAAACTGTGATAACGAAGAAAGAAAAAGGGTAAGCAAATGACAGAAGTTGAATTATTTACTATTTATTCATTGACTATTTACCATTTATCGCATTCATATGAACATTCAACGAGTAAATTGCAAATTGTCTAATTGTAAATCTTTCAGCAAGCTATAATCACGAATAATTTCTTTCAGCTATTTTCAAGAAGAAACGGTTTGTAAATTTCCTGAAGTATCACTTCCTCATTTTCCCAGCAAAGCTCTTTTGCTGCAAGTTTCAGATTATTCTTCCAAACTGCGTTTTTTTCCTGATTAAAAAGTGCCATTTTTATGGTTTCGGCCAGATCTTTCCGCTGATGGGTTTCGGCAATCGCCCCAATCTGGTAATGTTCAACAATTCGTTTCATCTCCGGAAGGTTTGAAACCAGCACCGGAACTCCGGCCTGAATGTAATCAAACAATTTGTTGGGCAGGGCAAAGCGATAATTCAACCCAAGGTCTTCTTCAAGCGAAATGCCCAAATTAGCCTGACGGGTTACTTCACTTAACTTATCAATCGGCAACCTGCCTAAAAACTTCACTTTTGCTTCAAGCTGAAGTTCTTCCACCAATTGTTTCAACTGAGCGGTAAGATCGCCATCGCCAGCGAGCCAAAGTTCGGCACCGTCGATGTACTTCATGGAGCGGATCGCAGATTCAATTCCCCTTCCCAAATTGAGGGCGCCCTGGTAAAGAATAATTTTCGGAACGTCAGTTTTTTCATGTACTTCCGGAGCAATAATATCTTTTTCAGAGCAAGTAGGAAGATTGCGCACCACCTTAAAATTGACCTTGTACAAATCGTTGTAAACTTCGGCAATGGAGTCACAAACGGTATAAGCCGCGTTGACCTTTGGAACAAGCAATTTTTCCAGTCCTATCCAGATTCCCCTCACAACCGGACGCCC
>DAITNH010000002.1:0-9263 GCA_036834745.1 Prolixibacteraceae bacterium | reverse complement strand
TTGGAACAAGCAATTTTTCCAGTCCTATCCAGATTCCCCTCACAACCGGACGCCCAAGCAACTCCGGAACCTCCGTAAAATACTCATGACTGTCGTACACCAAAGGTTTTCGTTTAATGCGACTGGCCAGATAATTTGCAGGCAAAGTATCCAGATCGTTGGCAACCAGCACATCCAGCTTGGTTGTCAGTAAAAAGAAGAATAAACGCAGGTTGTATTCGAGGTAAAAAAGTGGGCCTTTGCGAAATAACAATTTCATACGATGGGTTTCGTAAGCACGTTCAACAGGATTGCTTTCAGGCAAAATTCGTCCAATTAAAACAGGTTCAAAACCCATCTTTTGCAGACTGGCCATGACTTTGTGGACACGATTGTCGGTCACCAGATCGTTGATTACACTGAGTGAAACTTTTTTCAAGGCTTTTCTATTGGTTCGTAGTGCCAAGTTAAACGAAATAGACCGTTCTTCTGTTATATTTGCCGAAAATAATTGAGATGATCCGCACATATACCAATTTTTCCCTGAAAAAACACAATACATTCGGAATTGAAGCCACTTCAAAATACTACTTCGAATTTACTGAGACCGAAGATTTGGCAGTATTTCTGGCCAACAACAAACAATGGCCGAACTTGCCAATCCTGATTTTGGGAGAAGGAAGCAACCTGCTGTTTGTGAATGATTTTCAGGGTTTAATTATCAATCCGAATATTCCTGGAATCAGCATCGCACATGAGGACCGGAACAATGTTTGGCTTGAAGTTGGCGCCGGAGTTGTTTGGGATGATTTGGTTGAATACACCGTTTTCCACAAATGGGGCGGAATTGAGAATTTGTCATTGATACCGGGCAAAGTAGGAGCAGCAGCAGTGCAAAACATTGGCGCCTATGGCATGGAAATCCAGAACCAGATTGAATCGGTAAACGGATTTGACCTGGAAACGCAAACTGAATACACTTACGATGCAGTAAACTGTCAATATGCCTACCGAGACAGTATTTTTAAACATCAGTTGAAGAACCGTTTTGTAATTACCAGCGTAGTTTTCAAACTCGATAAATTTCCGGAGTTTATTCTGAACTATGGCGATTTGAAAACCGAAGTTGAAAAGTTGGGCGGAGTCAATCTGCGAAATATTCGCCAAACAGTCATTCAGATTCGGGAGTCGAAATTGCCAGATCCGAAAGTTATGGGTAATGCCGGCAGCTTTTTTAAAAACCCGATTGTGGAACCTTCCCTGGCAGAGCAACTGCGGAACAACTTTCCAACGCTGCCTCAATATCCGGCAACCGATGGAAAAACAAAACTGGCAGCCGGTTGGCTGATCGAACAATGCGGATGGAAAGGTTTTCGCCGGGGAGATGCAGGCGTGCACGAAAAACAGGCACTGGTTTTGGTCAATTACGGAAATACGACAGGCCGCGAAATCTATGATCTTTCAGAAGAAATTAAACGATCGGTTCAGGAGAAGTTTGGAGTTGAACTGGAATGGGAAGTGAATGTGATTGGGGAAGAGTGATCAGTAATTTTCCAATCTGAATCGTTTCATTTAATCCGCCAGCTAATCTAACGAAAAATGTATCTTTGTACAAAATGCTAACAAAATGACAACAATAACAGGAACATATTACAATGGTCAACTTAAATTAGAAAGGCCATTTAAAACAAAAAAACCGGTGAAAGTAACCGTAACTTTTGAAGAAGAATTAAATGCGCCGCTGAAACTCTCTGATTTTTCATTTCTTGAAAGTCAGGAATTATTAAAAGATTATAAAGGTTCATTCTCCGATGAAGTTATTGAAGAAAGACGGAATGCTTTATGAAGGTATTTTTTGACACATCATCTTTGTTTAAGCTTTATCAAAGGATTGGCAACAAAATAAAGCGTCATCCCACGCATTTTTGTTTTAAAGACTCACCAGTTGACGCGAAGTCGTCGAACGAATCGCAGACACGTCACTTTTTCCGGCAAACGACTTGAAAAAACCTCATGGGCTCTTCGTTTGGCAGGTGTTTCACGGGTTCGTCAATTTCGCGGTATTCAATCAATCCGAAGGGCGCAAACTCTTTTTCGATGGCTACCGAATCGTAAAAGAAAACGGTTAAGCCTTTCTCAATCATGTACCGGTTATTGCTTACAAACTTTCCTTTGCCGAAAAGCTTATTCTTATCCGTGACAACAATAAAAACCATCCATCCACCATCATGTAGCTGTTCAAGGCATTTTTGAAGGATTTTCCTACGATCGGTCTGATTGAATAAATGTAACAGCGCAAAGCAAAAAATACCGTCGTATTTTTCTTTGTCGAGCGGCATTTTAAGCACCGAACCATGATGAATCGTGAAATCCAGCCCATTCTCACGGGCCAGATCAATGGCTGTTTTCGAAATTTCAATTCCGGTTACCTCAAGTCCTGTTTCAAGAAAAGGCTTGGCATTTCTACCAAATCCAACTCCCGGAATCAGTACCGTTTTTAAATTGTTTTCGGCAAAAAGCTTACTTGTTCGGATGGCCGAATCTGCAGGTTCGAGCGACCAGCTTGTCCCAATCTTTTGGAATTTATTGTCCCAGAATTCACTCATACTTTGTATGTTTTTACTCCTATAAAAATCATGTCTGTAGATATTCGCCCATCGGTTTCGGGGTAATCCTGAAGTTTAAGATGACAGATCTCAAACCCACTTTCAGCAAACGAATTCTCCAGATCGGATCTGCTGTGATAATTAAAATATTCATAAATCTTTCGGCATATTCGGCAGCAAATTCATTAAAACGTTGTACCGAAATATCAAAGTTCTCCATCTCTTAGCTTTCTTCCTTCTCTGACTTTTCGAATTGCTCAACTACTTCTTTGGCCTTTTCGTAATCGATATTCGATACAAATATTTTTACCGGACCGGCGCCTCCACCAACCACATTCCAGGGAGCAAGAACGCCCATTCTTTCATCTTTGGTAAACGATTCGATTTCTGCATTTTCCAATAAGCTTTTCAGCAACGAGGCTTCCCAGTCATTTCCCTCGAAAACTTCAACCGGGTAAATTTCATTTTCCATATTTCCGGAGTTTAATTGATGTATATATATACTAATGTGTGCTGATTTTCAGTCCAACAATTGAAATAATCAAGGTGCTGATAAAAAACATTCGCCAGAAATCCGACGGTTCTTTAAAAAATACGATGCCCATAATCACTGTTCCAACAGCACCAATTCCTGTCCAAACAGCATAAGCAGTTCCGATCGGGATGGTCAACGACGCTTTATAAAGCAAAATCATACTCATCGTCAGGCTCAATAAAAAACCAACCAGCCACCAAGCCGATTCTGCTCCGGAAGTTTCTTTTGCTTTTCCGAGGCAACTTGCAAAACCAACTTCAAATAATCCTGCGATGATTAATAGTATCCAATTCATTATCAGTTTATTTAAGGATGAAACCGGTTAAATTTTTCAAATATTCAGGATCAACACTGGCTCCTAATCCGGGCGTTTCAGGCATCGTAATTATTCCTTTTTTACCATACTGAATACCTCCTGAAACCGGATCGTCGCAAAACATCATTGGCGAATCGAAATCACAAAACGTAATATTTTTGCTGGTCAAGGCAAGATGCGCCGATGCAGTGAATCCAATCCTCGATTCGAGAAAACCACCAATTTGTAGTTGGATATTGGACTTTTCGGCAAGACGAATAATTTTCAATGCTTTAAAAATTCCTGAGGATTTCCCGAGTTTAATATTGAATGATTTCACTGCATCCAAATCAATCAGCCGCCGGGCATCGTGATGATCGCAACACGATTCGTCGGCCATGATCATGATCGGACTTTCCTTCCTGATCCGGGGCAATTCCATATAATTCCATCGGGCAATTGGCTCTTCGCAGAACTGAATGTTGAAAGGAGCCAATTCATTTAAAACTTGTATTGCAGAATTTACATTCCAGCCCTGATTGGCATCAAGTCGCAAAGGAATATCATCGCCTATTTTTGCCCTGATTGCTTTTATCCTGATAATATCATTCGCCGGTTCGTCTCCCAGTTTGACCTTAATCACCTGAAATCCGCGATCTTTAATTTCCTGTGCATCAGCCGACATTTGTTCCGGATCGCCCAGACTTACTGTGTAATCGGTCAACAGTGTTTTGTTGTTTTTCCCGCCCAGAAAAGCGTAGAGTGGCAATCCTGCTGATTGTGCAGCAACATCGTGCAATGCAATATCGAACGCGCTTTTAATGCTTGAATTGCCATAAATGGTGCGGTCCATTTCATTTGAGCAAGCTTCAATATCAAGCGGATTCTTCCCGATCAAAGCTTTGCCCAGGTAACCGGCAACCAGATAAGCAGTTTCCATACTTTCGCCGTTAATTGGCATAAACGGGCTGCATTCACCAAACCCGGTCAATCCTTCGCTGGTTCGGATAACAACAATCACATTTTCAGCATAATTGAAAGCTCCCAATGAAATTACAAAAGGCTTTTTCAGACTGACAGGAAATTTATATACTTCAATCCGGGTTATCTGCATACGATATTTATGATCTATGAAAAATTGGTAATACCAAAGACTTCAAATTTAGGTTTAAATCTGAGAAACAGGCAAAAAAGTAGCATTGAATTAATAGAGAACAACGTTAAAGAAGTATGAATTTCAACACTTCAACAGATTGTTGAGCTTGGTCTGGGCGGTCAGTTAGAGCTGTCAATAAAGTTTTAAAGAGATTTAAAAACTCTCAATTTATACCGAACTTTCATCTTCTGTTTTCTTTTCAGCAACAAACCATGATGCAACGAAAGCAGTAAAAGTTCCGAATAAGCCGACTCCTCCCGTCATTAGAATTGCGGCTATAAAACGTCCTTCAGTAGTTACCGGAAATTTATCGCCATATCCAACAGTCGTAATAGTTACATAGGCCCACCAGATAGCATCCTCTGCCGATTTGATGTTACTGTTTGGATCATTCTCAAATTGTAGGATAGCTATTGAAGAAAAGATTATCAGCAAAACAGACAGCACAGCCACAGATGTAAATGTTCCCTGAGCCTTATTCCGAAAAATATGATTTACTAAATGATTAGTTGAACGAAATGCTCTGATAATTCGGAGCAATCGAATAAGTCGAAGTAATCTACCAACTCTGACAAAGTCAAGCATAGGAATACTTGAAACCAAATCAATCCAACCCCATCGCATAAACCGGAGTTTGTTCTTAGCATTATAAAACCGGATAGAAAATTCAAAAAAGAAAAAGATACAAATTGCTGTATCAATATAATTTAGCAAACGTGCTGTCTCTGTTGGAAGCTTGAAAAATGTATCAACAAGCATGATAATCAAGACATAAATTGAAAGCACAATTACTATCAGATTAAGTAATCCGATTTTATCTTCTGGTTCTTTAGGTTCCATATAGCGTTTTGAGAATTAAGAAGTTTACATATCGCAAATATATAGAATCCATCCGCTAAACTTCTAAATTACAAAATGAACTATTTTGAAAAATATTCTCAAAGCTTTCAAAAAAAAATTCCAGCTTCTCTTCCCTTTTCAGGAAAATGAATACCGGAATTTTGGAATAAATAAGAAACCTTAAGTTTCAGGATACCATTTTATTTGTTGCGATGCGCGCATGATAATGGCCAGGATAACAAACAGTCCGATACTTCCAACAAGCAGTGCATAATCCTGTAACTGCAAAATAACAAACAGAAAGACATATAATCCAGCCTGCAATAAAGTAACCCAAACAGTTGAACGCATATTCCGGAGTATGGAATGGGCATACCAGGAAATCAGGGTGGTAACAGCTACTGCCGAAATTAAAAAAGCAAAATTAAATCCGATTTGCTCACTGATGGAAGTTAATAACACATAAAAAATCAACAATGCAAAAGCAACGAGCGAATATTGAAACGGATGAATGTGAGTTTTATTCCGTATTTCAATAAAGAGGAACACAATGAAATTGAGCGCAATAAACAGGATGGCATATTTCACCGAGCGCATGGCTTTTTGGTAATTGTCAACCGGAATGAGCAGTTCGACACCCAAAGTGGCATCGTGAGTAGTGTATTTTCGGTCAACCCATTGCTGCGGAAAATTGCGGTTCAGGTGAGTTACTTGCCAGCTGGCAGTAAAGCCTTTGGCTGTAACATTTCGTTCTGCCGGAAGAAAAATACCGGTAAAACTTGGCTGTGCCCAACTTGATTTCATGGCAACTTCTGAATTTTTCCCCAAAGCTTCTACTGATAAGTCTTCAGAGCCGTTTAAAACCAGCTCCATTTCGAAATTCAGCGGCTGTTTCAAATCAATGGAATTGGCCTTCACCGTTATTCCCGACTGGAATAAATCGGTATCTGCCACACCCGGATCAACCTTGCATTTCTGACCGTTGACAATCAATTCCGGTAAATTTTTGATCCCTCGCATGTCTGAGATCCCCAGAGTAAAATAGGCTGCATCCCAATTGTATTCGGCGTCCGGAATATCCAACTGTGATACGTCAGGTTGTACAAATGAGCCTTTCAGCTTGAGACTCCCTTCGTAAACCACCACCTCGTAAATGCCCCGTTTGCGTTTTTCAGGCGCCAGAGAACCATCGGTTTTTAATGTTTCAGGCAAAAAATGAGCAATCCCTTTTCGCTCAATCACTCCCTGATTCGTTTCGTTTTTTTCCTGAAGGATAAACGGCACATTCAGCACCGGTCCGGCCACCACCTGTTTTCCGCCCCACTGTGCATAAAGTTCGTTTTTTACTTTTTCGCTTAGCTTGATTCGTTCGTTAATAATGTCCATAATTAAAAACGACGGAATCAATAGCAAAATAGCCAAGCCCGAAACGATGATCATCTTCACACTGTAACTGTTCATGAATTGTTGAATGTTTTTTGTTTCCATTTTTTTAAAGTTTTAAAAGTACTTTGTATTTCAAAGTTGATAATTAAAAAAAACTATTGTTGATTAATAAGTCCTTCCAATGCGTTCAGATGTTGTCGAAACAATTCCTTCCCACTTTCGGTTGCTTTGTAGGTTGTACTTGGTTTACGCCCTATGAATTGCTTCGAAACCACGATTATCTCCTGCTGTTCCAATGCTTTCAGATGGCTGGCCAGATTACCATCGGTTAATTCAAGCAATTCTTTCAGTGCATTGAAATCAATGTTGTCATTCACCATTAATGCCGACATAATTCCAAGCCTGATGCGGCTTTCAAATACTTTTTGAAGGTTTTCGATCGGATTTTTCACCAGCGTTTATTTACTATTTAACGATTTACAAATTACTATTTGATATTAAGGGTTGCGCCCTTCGACTGCTTCGCGCTCAGGGCTCGCCACCACTTTCACCGGAATCCTGTCTTCGGTCTTCCGACTTTTCTGAATTCTGCGACTCCTTTCCCTTCTCCCTTTTCCGTTCTCCATGCTCCATGCCCTTTGCCCCATGCCCCATGCCCCATGCTCTCTGCTCTCTGCTCGCTACCGTTCATACCTGTAATACATCACAATCCCGTAAACGATGTGCATAACACCAAAGCCAAGTGTCCAAAACAACAATCCGTGGTTGACAAAAATTCCGGCAAGTATTCCCAATCCGATCTCTGTTAATCCGAGGTAATGAATCTCGCCAAAAGTAAATTTACCTGCGTTGACCAAAGAAAGTCCATAAAAAATCAGGGTAACCGAAGCAACCAACTGGATGTCGTTCCTGATCACCAGGATAATCGCAAATAAGCCCCCGGTTACCAGCGGAATCAGCAGATGTCCCAATAACCTGCGGGTCGAATTGGTCCAAAGCGGTTGGTTTGCTTTTTTCGATTTCAGCATTGAAAAATAAAATGCCCCCAGACACGCAAATATTAAAACAACCAAAGCATCAGCCGCCAATAACGACCTGACTGAACTTGTTGAGGCATTTTCCAAACCTCTGAGATATTGATCGTATTGAACCTGACCTGAATCAAGAATCAGAAAGTAAGCAACCGCGGCTCCAATCAGGGCACAAATCCCTGCTACAACTCCTGATAATCCACTCAACGATAAAAACTTGGAAGATCGCTCCATCATGTTTCTGATGGCTTGTAAATCTTCCTTTGGGTCATTGTTTTGTCTATTCATATTTAAAAGTACTTTGAATTACAAAGTTAGTTTGGGATTATTATATAAACAAGCATTTCGGGAAAATATTTATAAAAAAATTCAATCTCAATGTCGCTTCAGAAAATATTCCAATTTATACCAAATTAATAAGGATATTTGCATCGAAAGACACTTTGAAATTCTTTCACCAAAAATGATCTTTAAGCATAAATCATGCGAAAACGACTGTACAATATTATTTTCGAACACGATACAAAAGCAGGAAGAATTTTTGATATAATCTTGTTATGGCTTATCTTACTTAGTGTTGCAGTTGTCATTATTGAAAGTATTCCGCAATATCACACCAACTTCTTTTCAGAATTTTACATGATTGAATGGGCCTTTACGGTTCTGTTTTCAATCGAATATTTGCTCCGGATTTGGAGTTCGCCAAAACCCTTGAAATACATTTTTAGCTTCTGGGGTCTTGTAGATATTTTAGCAATACTTCCGACTTATATTGACCTAATGGTTCCGGGCTATCATTATCTGTTGACTGTCAGAATATTAAGGTTGTTAAGAGTTTTCAGAATATTAAAACTCGTCAGGTTCAACAAAGAAGCAAGAGTGCTACTCGAAGCGATGAAGGGAAGTTCATATAAAATAGGTGTTTTCCTTTTGGCAGTTATATCAATGGTGACATTGTTGGGCACCATGATGTATGTTGTTGAAGGAAGTGAAAATGGATTTACAAGTATCCCGCAAAGTATTTATTGGGCAATTGTTACTGTTACAACCGTTGGTTTTGGCGACATTGTACCACGAACCGTTTTGGGTCAGTTCCTTTCATCCATTGCCATGATTATCGGGTATGCCATCATTGCAGTGCCCACCGGAATTATCACTGTGGAAATGTCAAAAAGCAAATCTGCGAACCTAAAATGTAAAAACTGCAACAGCGAAAATCCTGAAAATGCCCAATTTTGCAATCAATGCGGAGAGAAAATTACCAGTTTAATTGAAAAGTGAGAGCCTGACTTCAACCTAAATTGAGCGATTTTCTTTAAAAAAGATAAAAGATAACAAAAATCGGCCTTACAAACGACAAAATATCTGGTCGCGGGGGCATTGCCTTCTTTCTTCGTTACATCGAAAAAATCGAACTTTACAGTCTTATTTTGAG
>DAITNH010000001.1:13075-56753 GCA_036834745.1 Prolixibacteraceae bacterium | reverse complement strand
ATTTCTTGTCGTATATTTTCCATACTCACCCCACGTCCGCTCGCGGACGTCCCCCTCTCTTTCAAAAGAGAGGGGGAAAGCATCGCAGATGCGAGGGGGTGAGTTAGCACAAATTCAAATGCGACATTATTTTGTTCTAATTACCTAGTGCAAATTTGGGTGCAAAAACTCGCAATAAATTACCCAAATTACAGGGAAACCTACCATTATTACGGAATCTTATTCCGTGGTTATTTTTTTAGAAATGAGTTCTTTACTTTTGTATGAGATTAAAATAAAACGTACGCCATGAGTGAAATATCCAGAATTAATACCGTTACCGAATACAATAATCTGGCAGGTCAGGAAACATTACATCCATTAATAAGTATTGTTGATTTTTCGAAAGTTGAACCACTTTGCTATTTCAGGAGGCAAATGGGGGTTTATGCCATATTTTTAAAAGATGCCAAATGCGGTAACATGACGTATGGCTGCAATACTTACGATTACGAAGAGGGAACCTTAATATTTGTCGCTCCCGGACAGGTTTATGGAATTGAAGATGATGGCAAAAAACGCAAGGGCGTGGGGCGAGCTTTAATATTTCATCCCGATCTGATACACGGAACTTCATTGGGTAGGAACATAAAAGATTACACCTACTTCTCTTACGAAGTCAATGAAGCATTGCACCTTTCGGCAAGGGAAAGGGCTATTGTAAACGATTGTTTTGACAAGATAAATTATGAATTGGAACATGCCATTGATACACATAGCAAGACCCTTATTGTTTCGTATATAGAGCTATTCCTAAATTATTGCAAACGCTTTTACGAGCGTCAGTTTATAACCCGCAGCCATGTGAACAAAGATGTGCTGGCACGGTTTGAAAAAGTGCTGGAGGAATATTTTTCATCAGAAATGCCTCTTGAATTTGGCCCGCCTTCAGTAAGCTATTGTGCTGAAAAACTATTCATATCGGCAAACTATTTGGGAGATTTGTTGAAAAAAGAAACAGGAAAATCGGCGCAGGAACATATCCAGTTAAAATTGATTGATGTTGCAAAGGAAAGAATTTACGATTCTAGCAAATCGATCAGCGAGATAGCTTATGAATTAGGTTTTAAGTATCCTCAACATTTCACGCGGATGTTTAAGAAAAATACAGGCTTTACGCCAAATGAATACCGGTTTCAGAATTAATTTTTTCAGTCAGAAAAAAGTCAGTAGTCATTCGGAACGTTTTCCAATGACTACTGACTTTTTCCTTTTCTGATTATCCAAAATTGTTATTCAGCCACTTTCACACACATCATCCGGCTTTGATCGCGAATCAACAGTTTGCCATCAGCAAGTGCAATGGGCGCCCAGTTTTGAGTTGGTCCACCGAAATTGGTCATTC
Source organism: Prolixibacteraceae bacterium (assembly GCA_036834745.1). GTDB lineage: Bacteria > Bacteroidota > Bacteroidia > Bacteroidales > Prolixibacteraceae > Aquipluma. The sequence goes on along the minus strand of DAITNH010000001.1, from coordinate 55,369 downwards.
TGTTTCTGCTGTCCACACCTCCTTGTTTTAGCAAATCTGCTGAAGCGAGCGATTTGAATCCGGCAGGATCTGGTTCAATCAGGTACAATTTATTTGTACCGTCGGTTGCAAGAATTAAACCATCGGCTAAAATCATGCTGCCTTTGTCAAATTTGGGTGCATTTTTTGTTTTCCACATTATTTTTCCATCCATGTCCATACAAACCAATCCGTCGCGTTTCCCGTTAGTTGAAAATTGAGCATAGAAATAATCCTTAAACAGAATTGGAGGTTTTGTATGATCACCAAATTCATTGTGTTTAAAAAGCTCGGAAACCGTGAAGGTTTTATCTGCATTTTTTTCAACTTTAATCATCACACAACCAAGCTCATAACCCCCGACAACAAGTAATTTGTTATCACCGGCTTCAAGTGCATTTGCCACCGAGATATGACATTCCCAATTCTTGTATTCCCATAGTATTTTACCGGAAAGAGGTCCAATGCCAATAATCTTACCCAATGTTTTTTCTGCTCCAGGATGCCCAAATGGGTTGGTAGAGGATGTTACCATAACGATTTGGTCCTCTCCGGAAATTTTTATCAGGGATGGACTTACGTAGGTCTCGTTACCTAGATTCGGGGTTTTCCAAACGATTTCACCGGTTAGTTTATTGTAAGCAACCACACCGGCTTCAGGAGCATGTGAGGATACAATGACCATATTCCCATATATGAGCGGACATTGAGAAATGGCCCAGATTGGTAGTTCTTTACCGCCATAATCTGTCCAGATATTTTTATGCCAAACCAGTTTGTGAGTGTTAATATCTATGCAAAACAAATCACCAACTGCGCCGCAGGCATACACATAGTTACCGTCAACCGCCGGAACACTTCGCGAACCGGGAAATGGGAATGCTCCTGGCGATGCAATTGAGGAACTCCAAAGTTCTTTGCCGGTTGCAAAGTCGAAACTTCGCATAATATCTCCGATACTATCAATTCTGTCCAGCAGATAAACTTTACCATCCTTTACAACCGGTCCGCCATAGCCAATGCCAATGCTGGCCGTCCATAAAACTTCAGGACCAGATGCGGGCCAGGAGCGAAGAAGGTTTTTTTGAGGAGAAGTACTATTTCTTTCGGGACCTAGAAACTGAGGCCAATCCTGTGCATAAACGCTGTTTGCAAAAGTCATCAGTAAAAATGCGGATACAAAAATCAGTTGGTTTTTCATTTTGGTTTTTCTTTTGAGTTGATATTGGGTTTTTAAATTCAGTTCTTTTCAGATGCAATGGTATGCAGTGTGTAAGTATCTATTATTTTGTGGACTGACTGTATTCCTCATCAGTAACAGGTTGCAGCCAAACTGCACCTCCGTCATCAGTATTCAGGCTAATGGCAATGTGAGCAAATGCACTGTCAGGAGCTGCACCATGCCAGTGCACCACGTTTCGAGGAATTTCAACAACGTCGCCTTTGCGCAATAACCGGGCTGGCTCACCTTTTGCCTGATAATATCCCTTGCCTTCGGTTATAAGAAGTATTTGACCACCCGGATGCGAGTGCCAGTTTGTTCTTGCTTTGGGTTCGAAAGTTACGTTGCCAAAACTGGTATGAAGCGCCGTATCACTTGCTCCCATCATTTTTAGGTACACCGTTCCGGAGAAGTTGTTGTTGGTTATTTTTTCGCCTTTTGGAAAAATTGATTCTGCGGTTAGTTCAATAGCAGTATCAGTCTGCTTAGTATTACAAGCCACAAATAAAACTGTCAAAAACAGTAGGCTGAATTTTAAAATGTATTTCATTTTTTTTGAGTTAAATTATTTCTGATTTTTCAGGACCTCATTTACAACTTTCTGCGCTTCTTTGGCTTCTTTTTCGCCCAGAGTCGATTGTATAATTTCCACAAATTCGTTCAACTGTGCAGGAGTTAAACCAACATTCAGACAAATGGATAAATGACTGCGCAACATTGGCTCTGCACCACCTATGGTACTTATCACAGATATAGTGACCAATTCCCGTTCGGCGTATGTTAAAACGTCTCTTTCAAAAATATCGGCAAACAAATGCTCTTTCAGGAAGGTATCGATTATCGGGGCAAAAGCACCGTAACCAGTCAGCGCACCATCTTGCGGCGCTTTGGTGAGTTCTCCTAAAACCTTTTTGCCTCGTTCGTATTTCGATTGTTCCTCCGGAATGGGCGATGCTTCAGCTCCCAATACATCATTAATGCCTTTGGCTTTGTGTTCATTCAATACTTCCATAAAGGTTTGCAAACCGCGAATACTTCGTGGAAACCCGCAATAGGCATACAGGTGAACAAGGACTTCTTTAATCTGGTTGATGGTAAGTCCCGCTTCGAGACCAATATTAAGCGCTGGCTTTAAATTTGACAAATCGCCCTTTGCCGTTAATGCAGCAATGGCAATGATGCTTTGCTCCGCAGGGCTTAATTCCAACTTTGTATTCATGTTATTTTGTGCTTTTAACTGATTTGAAAAGCAACTTAATGCCATGATTAGCACGACGACTGTTTTAATTTTTATTTCTTTCATAATCTAAAAAATCTAAAATGAATAACTTTTCAATTCAATTGCTTCCTAAGAAAATTCATCACTTTATTTCTAACCTCATCAGCATCAAACATCTCTCCAAAATGCGGTGCATCTTTAACAATGATAAGTTCATTCTCTACACCTGAAACTCTTAGCCAGGAACTCAACAGTTCTGAATGTTTTGTAGATACCAGTTGATCTTTTTCACCGTGAATAATCAAAAATGGCGGATCGGCTTTATCCACATAATTTATCGGGCTGGCAGCTTTGGCTAAATCGGGACGTGAAAGTGGAGCTGCACCTATCAGCAGGCCTTCAGGTGATTTTGCATCATTGCTTCCGGGAAATAAGATCAATTCAGCAGGGCCGTAAAAATCTAAAACAGCTTTAAAACGATATGATTTACTTGTTCCCGGCATGAAAAAAGCCGACACATCATTATTTTTAGATAAACCCACCAGGGAAGCAAGATGCCCGCCTGCAGAAAAGCCCATTACCGCAAAACGATTTTTGTCAAAGCCATACTTATCGGCATTGTCGTAGAGAAATGAAACGGCACGGTTGCAGTCTTGTATCTGGGCTGGAAAAACAGCTTGTGTGCTGAACCGATAGTCAATAGAAGCTAAGGCAAAACCGTTACTGACAATTTCTGCTACGGTCTTTTTCATATAACCAATATCGGCATATTTATCATTGCTTAACCAGCCACCTCCATGAATGAAAATCACGAGAGGCAGTTTTCCCTTTGCATTAGCTGGCAAATAAATATCCAGCAAGTGTTTGGGAAAGGTATCGTTGTTGTAAGGGACGTTGCCGTGCAAAATGGTTCTTTGCGGGAAAGCATCTATCACAGGATTGGTTTGAGCAAATCCAGAGGTTACAACAATAAAAAAGAAAAAGAAAAATTGAATTCTGATTTGTTTCATGGTGAATCACGTTTTTAAATTACTTCACTTTTTCAGTTATATGCCATTTGGTTGTAGTTTATCCCCCATGTTCACTGCCTTTTCAATCACGTCCAGTCTCGCTTTCGTTGGATCAGGTTTACCAACTGGCTTACCATCGGATTGAATATCAAGGATCTCGTTCGTTTTTGGACTGTAAACGGGCCATTTCGGCAGTCCTTTACCATTCGGATCGCCAGTCTTGGCGAAGTTTACCCAATAGGCGTTCATCATTCTGGCGACCTCTTTGTCCTCGGGTGCGGGTGTTGACCCGGGACGGACACCAAGGTTGTCGAACACAAAAGAAATATCAGTTCCATGTCCGGGACCATACTTCATCCGCTCCTTCATGGCTGAAGGTGCGTAAGAGAAAAGAAAAATGTAAGCCGGATCGCCAACGGCGGCAAAAGACCTTGCGGTAAACCGTGCAGGCTCTGCCCAAACCTTGTCGGTGTTAAATCTTGTTTGTACCTCAGCGAATTCTTTGTTACCATCAGGATCATAGGCAGCTTTTGCCTCATCTTTTAGTTCCCCGAAGAGCGAAAACAGTTCTTCCTTTGAACTGCTGGCATTCACAAAACCTCCACCTATTTCCGCACTATTATTCCCGATCATGAGCGGAACGTGTGCCTGTCTGCCTGCCTTGTAGGCACTCTCGGAAGTCTCAACAACCAGTTTGCCGTCGAGAATCGGGCCTGAATAGATGCGCGGACCTCCCTGCCCATCATTTTCCTGTCCCCCGTCCACAATCTCTTCAACTTTCAGGGCACGTAGTTTGGCCAGTGCCGCCGCATCTGTACCCTCGATACCGTGTTTACGGGCAAAGTTTATCCCGATCGTTTCCGCTGAAACAGGGTAGTAGGAACTTGCATTTTCTTTGTTGATCGGCCTGCCGGTCAACACACCATCCCGGCCACCGCCGGAATGACTGATTGCCTTTTGGAAAAGACCTTTTGCAGCCGGAATGGTCAATAGTGAATGTACCGAAACGCCACCGGCAGAGAAACCGAAAATGGTAACATTTTCAGGATCGCCCCCGAACGCGGCGATGTTCTGCTGCACCCATTGGAGTGCGGCGATCTGGTCCATGAAGGCGTAACTGCCCTTGGGTTCTTCCGGATGCTCCTTGCTCAGCGCCGGGAATGCAAAATGTCCGAGGCGCCCCAGACGGTAATTGATGCTAATCAGGATGACGCCTTGTTTGGCAAACCCTTCTCCTGAAGTGTTACCGCTTCCGCCCACGAAAGCGCCACCATGGATCCATACCATGACCGGCAGCTTCGCTTTGGGTTTAGCCCCGGCAGGTCTCCATATATTGAGAAACAAACAATCTTCCGACGAGCCCGCCTGAATAGATCCTGGAGGGCCTCCCCATCCTGCCGCCGCGCAATTCGCGCCAAACTTGTTCGCATCGAACTCTCCCTGCCATGCGACAACAGGTTGTGGCGGACGCCAGCGATATTCACCGACCGGTGCCGCAGCATAGGGAATTCCCTTGAAATTTTCGACATCTCCTTCGATTACGCCTCGCACGATTCCTGAGACAGTCTGAACTTTTGGGCTCCCACCATTGGATGCATTGTCAGCTGATTGCTGAGCATGCAAACTGAAACTGATTAGGATAGCTACTCCTGCTAATATTTTTTTCATACGTTTATGGTTTTAAAGCCCTCTCCAAATCCCGAGAACTCGGGACTTAAAAACAGCTTAGATTTAATTTACTTTTTACTGTCCGCCGGGTGTCATCAGCTTGGTAAACGATAGCGAGCCTAACTTCCAGCTACCCTCTTGTTTTATATATACTTCAGTAACCATAAACGGATTAGTCACTTCATTTCCACCGACAACGGCTAACAAATCAATTCTGTTTAAAAGAATGGCCGTATTGTCAATGATATTCACCGATACTTCATGAATATCCGCTTTCTTGTACCAAATCCCTCCGTCTTTGATGATATTGAGCTCCCGCTCTGTCCCCCAGGACCCTCCCATGTGGACAAACACAGCTTTCTCGTGGAAGAGTTTACTTAGGACATCTGCATTTTTGTCGGCCATCCACTGCCATTTGTCCTTTGAAAGGTCAACGATTTCCTGTTCTGAGGTGGTGAAACTCTTAGTCGCAGAATTTTGTGCGAAGGATAATTGCGAACCCATGATGATTAAAAACAGTCCGATAATTGTTGCTTTCATAATTGATACATTTTGAAATTTGTTTAACATCTTTTTACAAATATTTACCGAAGAACTCGTTGAGTTTACTCATTGCCTGAGACACATATTCAGGAACATAATAGGTTTGAATGTGGGTAGCACCCGGAATCAGGAACAATTCCTTCTCCTTGGTACCTGTGGCAAGGTTGAATGCACTGTCGGTCATGTAATAAGTGTCGGCTTTGCTTCCCGCCATCATCAACAGGGGCTGGTTGATCAAATCCATGTTGGTCGCAGCATCAAAGGCCATCAGATCGAGCAGACTGCTCATGGTATATCTGAAAGTGGAATTGGGGTGTGCATGGGTTTTGCCATAATATTCAAAGCCTTCGCGATACAGATCAAACGGCAGCTTAGCAATTTCTTCATCGGTCATTTTGGTGTCACCCACATAGCGCACTTCGCCCCCTGCAGCTTCCAACGCACGGGCTTCAGTAGCCTGTTTTAAACGTTGCTGAATGGTGGCCAATCCCGAATTCATGAATCCGTTGCGCCTTACTAATCCCGAATTAAACATGCTCAACGTAGCAACAACTTTGAAACGTTTATCGGTTTGAGCTGCTTTTAATGTGTAGCCTCCACCACCGCAAACGCCCAATACACCCAGACGGTTTGCATCCACACCTTTATATTGGGTAATGAAATCTGCCATTCCGCGAATGTCATCAATTCGAAAAGCAGGTTTATCCACATTGCGGGGCAGTCCACCGCTTGCACCCTGGTACGTCGCATCGGCAGCAATGGTGATGTAACCCGATTCAGCCAAACGCTGCGCGTATAATCCTGCAACCTGCTCTTTAATCCCGCCGTTGGGATGGGCTACCACCACCGCGGGATAAGTCTTTGACGGGTCGTAGTTGGCAGGTGTGTAAATATTGGCAGCGATTTCAATGCCATTCAGGTTATAACTTACAGGATGGATATTTACCTTTCCTGATACATTTTCTTTAATAGCATCCCGGTAAACCAGACCAAAAGCATTCCCAGGTTTGGTTTGAGCTGATGAAATGAAGTTGATTGATGTAACCATAATTATCAAAAAATAGTTTTTTAGTTTACTTTTCATTTTTAATTTCCTCTCCTACAGTTTTTTACAATACTAATTTTAATGTTGTTTTGTTAAGGCTGAAAGCCCTTTGATCCAATAGCGCAGGGCAAAGAATAGTTGAAGCCCTGTAAGGGCGTTATGTTTCGCCCTTACAGGGCTCAGGAACTATGGTACACCTGCAAGCACAGGGCTACACCCTGTGTTAACAGACCAAACCCTTTCAGGGCTGCCTAAAAGAAATTGATAGTTATTTTGAACAGTCGATACCCTATCATTTATCCAATCCTTTCTCTTTTAACCACTTCGACATCAAATCGGCTATTTCAATGTTGTTTAAATCGGAGAACGGGAAATGTGTATTGCCTTTAATTCCGATTTCGGGCAGATGCACCACTGTTACATCGCCGCCATGCTTGTTTACGGCATCTCTCCATAAACGAGCCATTTCCAGTCGTGCCCGCCAGCCATCCTGTCCCGGATTATTCATTGGTATTTCAGGAATAAAATCACCGTAGTAAATAATGATGGGAATTTTGGTCAGCTTCATAAAATCTGACAATGGCACGCCAATGGCGGTGAGTGTACCTCCGGCCATTTGGATAGGAGCAGGCACTTCTCCTTCAGGAAACAGAAAGCCGCTTCCGGGCTCATAAGAAACGATGGCTTTTATATTTTGATTTTTGATGGCGGTTGCCCAGCCCATACCACCTGAATGTGAATGCGAAACAAGGATTCCGGTACCAATTTTATCGAACAGCGCCGAAACTGCATCGGCATTGACATTGATATCAATAGGTCCAACATTGGGTACCATCTGACGGAAATATTGATTGAGCGCCTCTGCATCTTTTGAGAATTGCACACCATCAAAATAGTCAGGCCAAATACCAACACGAAAAGTACCAAACCATCCCTGTTCATCGGGTGTTGGAGTTATCGTGCCTGCCACCATGCTGCGGCCAGCGTTTCCGCGTCGTGGCTGGTCAATCACATAAACCGGAAAGCGCCTGCGTAAAAAGATGTTCTGAAATCCTTCGCGACCATCGGGTGTGGTTTCCCAGGTTTTGGAAAACTGCCCGATACCGTGCCACATCACTAAAGGATATTGACGGGCCTTCACCGGAACCTGATAAAAAACGTATGCATGGTCGCCATGAAAGGTTTGTCCTTCCGGAGTTTGATTATACGGATTGAATGTCCCGGGATTTGTAATCACTGTTCCACCAACGGCAAAGCTACCTTGTTCACGAATCTTCAACGGTTTCTCTTTGGCTGCGGCATTAGAGCTCAGGCCAACGGTCAGAAATAACAGGAGGGCACACACCAGTTTTGAACGCTTTTTATAACCTGTAAGAACTCTGGCGAATCTCACGAATTTTTGATTGTATTTTTCATTTTTCATTTTTCATTTTACTGCTTTTTTAATTCAACAAATGTAAGTGCTTACAATACAAGCAATGGTATATAAATTACTGCTTCTTCTACCATTTTTACTGATTGGACGTATTGAATGGTTACAGCCAGGTTAGAATACTTAAATTTGTTTCAGAAAAACAAATGCAACTATGGAACGGATTTTCAAATTTGATACGGTAAATGAATACAATGCCCTGAATAATCACGAAACGCTACACCCTTTGGTCAGCGTAATTGATTTCTCGAAAGCGAATCCAAGGTCGTGGGATGGTGAAAAGAGTGTTCGGATAAATTATGGCCTGTACTGCATTTTTTTGAAAGATGTAAAAGGCTGCGATTTAAGATATGGACAAAATTACTACGACTATCAGGAAGGCACTTTGGTATTTGTTGCACCGGGGCAGCTGATGGTTATTGAAACTGACGGACAAGTGTATCAGCCTAAAGGATATGCTTTAGTGTTCCATCCCGACCTGATCCGCGGGACGTCTTTGGGAAGGATCATTCATGAGTATAACTTCTTCAGCTACAACGCCAATGAAGCTTTGCACTTGTCGGAACGTGAAAGGCAGGTAGTTCTGGATTGTTTTTCAAAAATTGAATTCGAATTACAGCAAAACATCGATAAGCACAGCAAGAAACTAATTGCTTCAAACATTGAATTGTTCCTGAATTACTGTGACCGTTTTTATGACCGCCAATTCATTACACGGGACAATGTTAACAAAGGTATTCTGGAAAAATTTGAAGAATTGCTGAACAGCTATTTTTCATCAGACAAACCACAGAAAATCGGGTTGCCTTCTGTAGCTTATTTTGCGGAAGAACTTCATTTGTCGGCCAACTACTTTGGCGATTTGATTAAGAAAGAAACAGGAAAATCAGCAAAAGAATACATTCAGGACAAAATTATTGACGTGGCCAAAACCAAGACTTTCGATTCCGATAAAACAGTGAATGAAATTGCTTACGAATTGGGGTTCAAATACCCCCAACACTTCACAAGGCTCTTTAAACAAAGAGTAGGATGCACCCCGAATGAATTCAGGTTTCAGAATTAAGAATTTGATTATAAATCCTTAATTCTGAAATCAGATTCGCCACGAAATTTATTTTGTAACCTCTTCAAAATGAACCAACGACCAATCGATCATCGTATTTAATACCGGCATTAAACTTTTAGCCATTTCAGTCAGTGAATATTCTACCCGTGGAGGTATTTCGGCATAAGCTTTCCGAATTAAAAAATGATCTGCTTCCAACTGCTTTAATGTACTTGATAGCATTTTCTGTGAAATATCGGGAATGGCATTCAGAAGTTCCTTATACCGCAAATTTTCTTTTCCCTGCAAGGTTGCCAATATCAAAAGTGACCATTTGTCGCTAAATCTGCTCAATACGTTTCTGATCGGGCAGGATGGGTAACGCAAATCCAGTTCTCTCATCAGTGTATTTTTTCATAATTTACCTCAAAAATAGAATTAATCTCTTAAAGAGAGTAACACTCTATGAGAATTATTACTCCCGATAAAAAAATGCATTTAAATCAAAAATAATTTCATTATCAAATCATTGATAATCAATAATTCTAACCTTTAAGGTGCGTTACAAACCTGATTGCACAATGTTTACATACTATCTAAATTTGCATTGTAAACTTATAAATCAACGGAAAATGAACAAATTAAATTTATTAAACGGATGGGCAGGTATCAGAGAATATTTTGCTCCACGAAGTGCACAAGGTTATTTAAACTCTAAACAGTTGTTACTTGCTACATCTGGTGCTGGTTCAGCTTGCGGTTCGGGCGACGACGATCAGAAACCGTCAGCCTGTGGCGCAGGTGATGATAATCAGCCAAAACCATCCGCTTGCGGAGCTGGTGACGACGATAATCCCAAACCTTCGGCCTGTGGTTCATCGTGCGGTAGCGACGACAAGTAATTAGACAGAAAAAATCCCGGCTTGTAATGTTTACAGACCGGGATTTTTAATTCAAATATTAAAATAGAATTCATGGAATATTTCGCTTTTCAATGGCATATTACCGACAGTTGCGATCAGCGGTGTCAGCATTGCTACATCTTTTCGGAGAACAATCACATCAAGCTGAAAGAGATGTCGTGGCCGGAAATTGAATCGGTTTTCGGAAATTGTTTGGACATGTGCCAAAAGGCAAACCGCATTCCATATTTCTACATTACTGGTGGCGACCCGATTTTGCACAGCCGTTTCTGGGAATTGATGGAACTGTTCAAATCACATAAAATTGCCTTTACCATATTGGGTAATCCATTTCATTTGAACGACCAGGTTTGCCAAAGATTGAAAGATTGCGGGTGCGAAAGGTATCAGCTTTCGATCGATGGACTGCGTGAAACGCACGACACCATTCGCAAACCGGGATCGTTTGATACTACCCTTGAAAAAATAAAATGCATTCGCGATGCCGGCATCCGATGTGTTATAATGACTACTGTTTCGGGCACCAACATGGTCGAAATACCCGGTATCATTGATCTGGTCGTGGAACACAAAGCCGACACTTTTGCATTTGCTAGATATTGCCCAACCAGTTCAGAGAAAAGCACTCATTTGTCACCCGAACAATATAAGGAATTGCTCGAAATCTGCTGGCAAAAGTTTGAAGACTATAAAGATAGCGGAACCAGTTTTAACCTGAAAGATCACCTTTGGACACTTTTCCTTTACGAAAAAGGTCTTTTTACCATTCCTGAAAATTTGAATGAGGAAATGATTTACGATGGTTGCAACTGTGCCAATTGTCATCTTACTATTCTCCCAAAAGGTGAAGTTTATGCCTGCCGCCGGTTCGAAAGCAACATTGGCAATGTTTTCAACGAAAAGCTATTCGACATTTTTACCGGCGACAACATCAACCAATACCGCGATTACGAGAAATTCGAGAAATGCAGCAAATGCGAATTAAAACGCTTTTGCAGAGGCTGTCCAGCGGTGACTTACGGATATACCGGTAACTTTTACGGACCCGATCCGCAGTGCTGGAAACAGGTGAGTTGATTTAAAAATGAAAGAATTTGAAAATTTGAAAATGAAGGCTGTAGTACTATACAAAACATGTTCTCCTGAAGAACTCACCATCAGTGAAGTTCCAATTCCAAAGGTAAAACCGGGATGGGTGCTCATTGAAGTAAAAGCTTTCGGATTGAACCGCTCGGAACTGATGATGCGTGAATACGAAGGAAATGCTTCCTATATTCAGTTACCGCGTATCCTTGGAATTGAATGTGCCGGTGAAATCGCTGATGGTTCGGATAATTCATTCAGGAAAGGTCACCGGGTAGTTGCTCTGATGGGCGGCATGGGACGCAGCTTCGATGGCAGTTATGCCGAATATACGTTAGTCCCTACAAAGAATGTTTTTTCAGTTGAAACGAACTTGCCGTGGGGAGAATTGGCAGCCATTCCCGAAACATACTTCACAGCCTACGGTTCACTTTTTAATTGCCTGCAACTTGCTCCTGAAGATGTTTTACTCGTTCGCGGGGGAACAAGTGCAGCAGGACTCGCAGCCATTCAACTGGCTAAAAGCGTTGGAGCAACAGTTCTGGCTTCAACCCGAAAAGAAAACAAGCGCGATCTTTTGATTTCGCAAGGTGCTGATCATGTGCTGATTGATGATGGCACGTTAAAAAATCAGTTGCACAGTCTTTATCCTCAGGGAGTAAATAAGATTCTCGAACTGATTGGTCCGGCTACATTGTTGGAATCGGCCAGCCTACTTCGACATCACGGAATTGTTTGTGTAACCGGAATCCTTGGAAAGAAAGGATCAATCGATCATTTTTACCCGATTAAAGACATTCCATCCGGAGTTTACCTTACCGGTTTTTCGAGCAATTATCCGACTCAAAAGATCGTGGATGATTTTTTTTATCATATCAAAAAACACAACCTGCGCCCAACAATTGCCAAAGTGTTCTCTTTATCCGAAATCGGAAAGGCACACCTGCTGATGGAGAATAATGAAGCCAATGGAAAAGTGGTTATATTAATTGACTAAAAATACTAAATAAAAAAAACATGAATACAAAAATTTTACTCGGTTTGGTCCTATTTGGATTTCTATTTTCAATAGGAAAAGTTTCATTTGCACAAAGTACAAAAGAGTTTTTCATCAATGAGATTACAGGCAATGATCAAAACCCCGGAACAAAAGAACAACCCTTAAAAACATTGAATAAGGCTGCCGATCTGGTCAATCAGGCTAATGGCAAAGGTGCGATTACGGTATATCTTTCCGAAGGTATATATGGGCTTGATGCTACGGCAACCTTTCATCCGGCGAACTGGCATTTTACAAAAGAGCAGCGACTGACCATCAGGGCAGAAGTTTTACCGGATGATTTCGATTGGGATCACGGGAAAATGCCGGTCATTGTGTCAACAATGCCTCTCAATTTTAAGCCAAATGGGAATAATGATCCACTTGGTGGAACTTCATACGGAATTCAGATTGAAACAAATCATGTTACTATTCAAGGGCTAAGAGTTTTGGGCACACCTGTACATGAACGCCCCAGGAATGGTTTGGTCAGAAGAAATTATCCAATTGTGCGGGAAGGTCGGAATCTTGACGATTTGCGCATTACCCAGTGTTTGTTCTTGGGCGACCAACATGCCATTCCCAACCATGTGGCCATACTGGCAAGTGGACAAGGGGTGGTGGTTGATCACTGTGTCTTCTATCAATGTAAAGATGCCATTGTTTTGTGGAATTCGGACGAACCAGCCAGAAATTGTGAAATACACCACAATCTTTTTATTGACAATTATGGTGCAACTGTGTGGTCATGGTCTGCTGCCGAAGATTTGAAATTTTACAATAATGTTGTAACGGGCACCAATGTTTTCTGGATTTTAAACAGAGATGAAAAAGCATCGTTTTCCCTTTCAAACTCATTAATTTCAGGCTATAGAGAACTGATTAACAAAGGCGGTGGACCGGCCGGTTTTGGTGAAAAGGCAGATCCTGCAAAATTGAAACTCAGCGATAATGTTGTCCTAAAGAAAGAGGGTAATTTGCAAATCGTAGAAGATCCAACCGATCGCAACTATCTGCATTTGTTGCCGGGTACATTGGGAGCCAATTTAGGCGCAGGTCTGTTTACAAAATAGTGTGAATGCTTTCAGAAAAATTACTGATTATTTTAATCCGGATTTAAATTCTGAGCAATTTACTAGTGTTGTGTTAACGAGCTTTTTACGGATCGTCATGCCGAACTTGTTTCGTCATCCCAAAATAGGATGAGATCCCGAAATAAATTCGGGGTGACTGGAACTTGACAAGGCCAAACTTACGCAACATTAGGATACAGTAATGAAATTAGCATGATTCAGAATAACACTTTTCCAATCATGCTAATTCACTAATCAACAGACATGTAAATGCTGATAACTAAAAAATTAAGCTAATGAAAAAGCTGGCAATACTGTGGCTAATGGCAATCGTCATTTTCCCAAATATATTATTTGGCCAAAAAGTGATTGAATTCAATTTTGCCGACTTGTTTAGGAATGGTCAACTAATTGCAAAGAACAGAGTGATTACCATTGAAAGAGATGAATCCGGGGAATTTATCCGGTTGGGAAAGTCGATGGTTGGATCTGCTATTCTGCTGCCGGTTGACGATTTTAAACGCGGAAAGATTGAAGCGCTGGTTAGGGGAAAAGACATCTTTCAGGGAAGTTTTGCCGGTCTGGTTTTTCATGCCCAGAGCGACAGCATCTTCGATTTGGTTTATAGCCGTCCGTTTAACTTCCAGACATCGGATTCGCTCCGAAGGATTCACATGATTCAGTATGCCTTTTTCCCAAAATTGGACTGGCAGGTACTGAGGGTAAAATATAACGGCATTTACGAGAAAGGCATAGCGAATCCGCCGAAAGCCGATGAGTGGTTTAAACTCACGCTTATCATCGACGATAAACAAGTAAAAGCGTATATAAATGATTCAGACGTACCAACCCTGGTGGTTGAAAAACTAAATAATATTTCGGATGGGAAAGTTGGAATATTTGGATTAAATGCTGATTTTAAATCCATTAAAATTGAATACAAATAAACTGAAAATGAAACTATACAGATTCTTATTCATTGGCATTTTAGCTTTAAACATATTGAACCTGAATGCCCAGTCCATCAGGCTTGAAAAAGACAATCTTGAACCAAGCAAAGTTTCCATGTCGCTTGAAAAGCTAATGGGCAAAGAGGTAGTTAAGGTCACAAAGAACCCGTCGATAAAGGAAGTTGACCAGGCTACTTTTGTTAAAATTAAGGGAACATATTTTCAGAACGGAACAATCGAAGTATCGGTATTTAGCAGACTCTTGCCGGATGCACCTGAATTTGCAAGAGGTTTTATCGGAGTTGCGTTCCGGATAAATGAAGATAACAGCAAATTCGAAAGCATTTACATCCGCCCGACCAATGCACGTGCCGACGACCAGATACGAAGAAACCACACCATTCAGTATTTCTCTTTTCCTGATTATCCTTTTTCCAGGTTAAGAAAAGAGTCACCCGAAAAATATGAGTCATATACGGACATGGCACTTAATGAATGGATTAAAATCAAAATAACAGTTAATGGTTCAAAGGCTCGGTTGTTTATAAATGATGCCATTCAACCATGCTTAATTGTCAACGATTTAAAACATGGAGCTGATTCTTCCGGAGCAATTGGCTTGTGGGTTGATGTGGGTACCGAAGGCTATTTCGCTGATTTAAAGATTACGAACTAAGTTTTACTAAAGAAGAAAATATAGAGAGAATTAATTGTGAATTTTGAAAGAAATGGAGGCAAGCTAACCATATTTGCCGAAGAATTGTTTATCGGCGGGGTTAAATTAGAAATTCCGGATGGCACTTCCGGCATATAGAAAGGCAAGGACAATTTTCAATTTATGAAGGTGCTAATTGCCTGGATGCTTGAAGAATGATAGCGTTTTTTTTACGGAATTAGGTCTGCTTCACCATTTTTAAAAATTTGAAGATTACAAA
Source organism: Prolixibacteraceae bacterium (assembly GCA_036834745.1). GTDB lineage: Bacteria > Bacteroidota > Bacteroidia > Bacteroidales > Prolixibacteraceae > Aquipluma. The sequence continues at coordinate 40,161 of DAITNH010000001.1, read as the reverse complement.
AATGTAAACGATACAAAAGATCAACAAGAAAAAACATGATTCAAGTATTTCTGAATTTCATCGGACTGATCAGGGTATGCTTCTTGAAAAAATTATTGAAATGGGTGACTTCGGTGAAGCCAAGTGCGTAAGCAATTTCAGAACATTGAAATGCCCGATCTCATTTTTGATATTTTCAGGCATCCAATCGAATTTCCGTTTATAAAATTTTTCTATTGTTTCAATTTTGTCCATTTCGTTTTTCAGTTGATTTGATGGTATGTATGAATTGACCAATATTAGCGACTAAATTTCTAAATACTTCTTACTGAAATTATATATCAGGCTGATGTTCCAGATAAAATCTTCGCCAACCGGAATTCTGGTATGAATTGCCTTGTTGACCAACGCTGACACCGACAGCGGAAAATTACGCTTCGAAAAAGCTAAAGTGCCGTTGAAATAAGTTCCGTCGAAAGCATCCATTTTCAAGTAGTAAAACTGCGGATTCAATCTCATGTATATATGGTCTGAAATATTGATGTTTGAAATATTGCTTCTGACGGAAATAAAATGAGTGTGTTTTGTAATATCGGTTTTCTCAATACCATAAGAATAAAGGTAATACATGCCAACACTGAAATTTTTATTTATGAAATAGCTGGGCGCCAATTCTCCCGCAAAATATCGCTGTACCCTTATCAGTTCTTTTGTTTCCCCATTGTCTTCAATCTTGATGGTTTTGAATGCCAGCGCGGGATGCGTCCCTATTTTCAGGAGAAACTTATCTGATTTTTCAAGTTCGTACCGCCACCAAAAAAGGAACGACCAGGGTTTTCCTTCGAGGGCAAAGCGCAGCTGAGGTTCGAAAAAGAGTTTTCGCTTGCCAATTGATAAATCAAAAATAACTGCCGGTTTGCCCAGTGTTAAATTGGGTATTGTTGAAATTCCTTTGGTAGTAAGAGTTACAGCCCCGTTGAATTGAGCAGTTTGTTTAATACTGTCACTTTCCTGCGAAAAAGAGAAATGGGCAGGAGCAAAAAAAGCAATCACTAAAAGCGTTTTAATTACGGGCAACTCAAAGTTATTTCTCATCTGCATCAAAGTTTAGTTTTATCAAACAGCAAAGAAATCTAATCAATCGCTTAATTTCAAACAAATTTCAAAGCAATAGTTACGAAAATCAAACAATTTGATCTTATTTTTCATGTATTCTTCTTAGTTGAAGAGGCAGCTATAATTTTGTTCTGAAATTTACTGATACATTCCTAAAAGACCCATTTTGCAGGTAATGAGGCAAATTAGTTATAGGAATCGATTAAAATATCAGTATATTCAAATAAGTATTTAAAATTTTATAGACATGAGGCATTTATCCATTGTTCTTTTGTTGTTTATTCTGGAACTGACTTCCGTCGGGCAATCCTTCATGCTGGTTTCACAACCGCAGGTTCCCGTGTTGGTGGGTAAAAATACCAACCCGATACTGAAACTAATTCCTGAAAAAATACAGGCAGGTATGTCGCTCGAAGAAGTGAAAATTAAACTAAAGGGAACTGATCTGAACGACATTGATGCACTGAGTCTGTTTTACTCGGCCAATCCCAAAGAATTTGACACAGATAGGCAGTTTGGCTCAACTTTGTCGCCACAATCAGAACTTACCTTTTCCGATCATTTTCCGATTCCGGAGAATGGGTTTTTCTGGCTTTCGGTAAAGCTGAAAAGTAAGGTAAATCTACTTCACCAACTGGCAGTAGCGGATGTTTCCATACGAACATCGCCGGAAGGTGGTGGACTGATCATGCGCGAGGCTTTGAACCCTTTGCGGTTGGGAGTGGCATTGCGCAAACACAATGACGATGGGGTGCATACTTATCGAATTCCGGGACTGACGACCACGGCGAAAGGTACTTTGCTGGCTGTTTATGATGCCCGCCGGGAAAGCAGTCGTGATTTGCAGGGCGATATCGACATTGGCCTGAGCCGCAGTACCGATGGCGGCGAATCCTGGGAACCAATACGCATTGCCATGGATCGCGGAACATGGGGCGGGCTGTCGCAAAAGTTTAACGGCATCAGCGACCCGTGTATTTTGGCTGATCCAAATTCAGGAAAAATATATCTGGTCGCACTTTGGATGCACGGCGTTCTGGATAAAGAAGGAAAATGGATGGAAGGGCTGACTGAAAGTTCCACGGCATGGAACCATCAATGGCGGGAAAAAGGCTCTCAGCCTGGTTTTGGCGTGAAGGAAACTACCCAGTTTTTGCTGACAGAAAGCACCGACGACGGGTTGACCTGGACAGAACCGCTTAACCTGACAGAACAATGCAAACAAAAAGAATGGTGGTTATTTGCACCTGCTCCCGGACATGGCATTGTTCTGGATAACGGAACGCTCGTTTTTCCGGCACAGGGACGCAGCAACACCGGCGAACCTTTTTCAACCATCATGTCGAGTACCGATAACGGAAAATCGTGGAAAGTGGGCCAACCGGCCAGTACCAGCACCACCGAAAATATGGCGGTGCAACTTTCGGACGGTTCAGTCATGCTGAATATTCGCGACAACCGCAACCGGCAGGATAACTCTGCCACCAATGGCCGGGCAGTTCGTGTAACCCGCGATCTGGGGCAAACATGGCAAGTACATCCGACCAATCACGGTGCGCTGATTGAGCCGGTTTGTATGGGAAGCATTCACAAGCATGTTTACACTGAAAAAGGAAAACAAAAGAGCTTGCTGTTGTTTGTCAATCCCAACTCGAAGACCAAACGGGAAAAAATCACCCTGAAAGTGAGTTTCGACGATGGCAAAACCTGGCCCAAAAACCACCAGATTTTACTCGATGAACTGAGCGGCCGCGGTTATTCGTGCATCACTTCGGTTGACGAAAAAACGATCGGCATTGTGTACGAAAGCAGTCAGGCCGACTTGGTTTTTCAGAAGATTTCGCTGGACGAGATATTGAAACGATGATTTTAAAAATTATTAAGCGGGTTGGATTGATCGCGTGCTGAGTGATCAGATTACCTGGGTCGTTCCACCGTCTTTTAACGAAATATCCACTGGTTGGTTCTTTTTCCATGCGCCGCAGGTAAAATCAGGAACGTCAATGGACTGCGACCGGTTTGCCACCGATTTTTCACTGAGTGGGGCGATAGAACTCCACAAGGCCGCATCATAAACATCCTGATCGAGTGGAAGTCCGTTGCGCAAACAGTCAATTGTCCGCCAGTCCATCATAAAATCCATGCCGCCGTGGCCACCCACTTTTTTAGCCAATTCTCCGATCCGGGTGATAATCGGTGGAGCATAGGTTTGTTCAAGTTTTTTCATTTCTTCTGCTGAAAACCATTCGTGACCATTTGAAATTCTGGCAGGTTCAGGATATTTGCTTGCCTGGGCTTTGGTTCCGCTAACCATGTGAAGGCGCGAGTAGGGTCGGGGAGAACTGACATCGTGTTGCAGCAGGATGGTGCGGCCTTTCATGGTTTTGATGGTGGTTGTATTCATGTTTCCACGATAGGATTTGGTTGCCAGTTCCTTGTAGAAATCATCTTCAGCTGCAAGCTTTTTTGCAGTTTGTGCCATCATAAAATCATTGGAAGAAACAGATACCAGATAATCCATCTGATCGCCGCGGTTGATGTCCATTACCTGGCAAATCGGGCCCAGTCCGTGGGTTGGATAAAGGTTTCCATTCCTGAAATTTTCCTTTAACCGCCATTGTTTGTAATATTTTGTTTTGCTGAAATTACCTTCCAGCAGATCGTGAATATATGCGCCTTCTCCGTGAATAATTTCACCAAAAAATCCCTGACGGGCCATGTTTAAAGTGAGCAATTCGAAAAAATCGTAGCAACAATTTTCGAGCATCATACAGTGCTTTTTATTGCGCTCCGAAGCTTCAACCAATTGCCAGCATTCTTCAAGGGTTGTGGCAGCAGGAACTTCAGTACAAACATGCTTCCCATGATTCATGGCATACACAGCCATTGTTGTGTGCAAATTCCACGGAGTTGCGATGTAAATCAGGTCAATATCATCGCGTTCGCATAACTGTTTCCAGGCATCTTCTTCTCCTGAATAAGTAACCGGACTGTGGATGCTACCGGCAAGTTTTTTCCTGATCAAATCAATCCGTTCAGTGCGAATGTCGCACAGTCCTTTAATTTCGACACCTTCAATATGACTCATGCGGTCAACTGCACCGGGGCCACGGTTGCCCAGACCAATAAAGCCAATCCGTACTTTATCCAATTTAGGTGCGGCGTATCCGCTCATGTTGAAGTGTTGAACCGGAGTTTTATCGGATTTCCTTTTGCCTATAATTTCTGAAGTATTGGCCTGAGAAAAATTACTGCTGATCAGGCCAATTCCAGCCAGTCCTGATAGTTTTAAAAAATTCCGTCTGTTGCTTTCCATAGTTTTGTTATAATTGGTTTAGTTAGTTTAGGAGGAACAAATGCAACTGAAATGCTTTCAGTATTTTAAAAAACACATTGAAAATTTGCGGTGTCAATCTTCATCTTTTCCGCTAAATTTCTTTGGGTATTTCTCTTTGCCTTTCATGGCAAACCAGAGGATGCGGTTAAAGAGATCATCATCACCCGAGTCAATTCCGTCGAATTGTGGTTCCATACTTTTTTTAGCAAAATGAAGGGCATCGCCCTTTAAGGCGCTCAAAGCAGGATTCATTTCATCCAAAGGAATCTGATTTTTTACTGACTGGAAAGGAGTCATATCAACCTTATTGGAGAAACAGTCGAACATAGGAGAAGCAGTTGCATCCATGATGTTCATCGGCGGAATACCTAAAATTTGCTCGATGGTGCGTACAATCGATGGTTGGTTGTAATTGGTGCGAATCACTTCGCCTGTCCGTGAATAAGGACTGATGACCATCCCAACAGTGCGGTAGGCGGAAACGTGGTCCCAGCCTGATTGCGAGTCGTCTTCAGTTACAAAAACAACCGTATTTCCCCAGAATTTACTTTTCGAAAGTGCTTCAATAATTTGTCCAAGTGCCAGGTCGTTGTCGGCCACCATTGCACGCGGAGTTGGTAAACCCGGACGTGTTCCGCCCGTATGGTCGTTTGGCAGGGCCATTACCATTAATTCGGGCAGTTGATCACCTTCCATTTGTTCGTATGCTTTCAATTCCTGAATAAAAGCTTCTGCCCTCAACACATCCGGAATCCGGTGATTGTCATAAGATGGATATGTTTTGCTTAAAATTGCTTCAACAGGTTTTATGGTGGTAACATTCTTAAACTCGAATTTCTCTTTTTTCAGAAAACCATTGTAAATGCTGGTCCAGGTATGTTTGTTGTCATATTCAGGAACGGAGGCTTCTCCGTAAATGACCGTTTTTTTTCCATGTTTCAAAGCATTGTCCCAGATAAATCCTGTTGGGGCATAAACCAACGCATCTTCCTGAACATGCGGATAGCTGCGAATCCATGCACGCACATCTTTTTCAATGTAATCGGTCACGATGGAAGCGTCAGTCCATTGGTGGCCCTCAGCAGAACATTTTCCGGAGACATAAAAGTTATCCAGAAGCATAAATTCGTCACTTATTTTATGGGTATTGGGTGTTACCTTCTTTCCGAAAATGGTCAGGGTCGAATCTCCGTCACCCTTCTTCATATCGCCCAAAATCTGGTCGTAGGTGCGGTTTTCTTTGATGATATAAAGTACATGTTTGAAAACGGAAGGCTCTCCGATACGTTCAGGAACACAGACTGGTTTTGCATTTTTACGCGGCATTTTTTCCAACAAGGCCAGTCTGAATAGCTGGTTGTATTCTTCCACCTTTTTGGTATAAGCTTTAAGCTGCTTGTCGTTTGGCACCTGAATGATTGAAACAGACGCCATTTGCTTGTGTGAATTATAGGAACGCTTTGTAGGACCCTTGCTTTCTGATGGGATATTCGCACCCTCAGCTTCAATATTGGCTACAAATATTTGGTTATTGCTCGTCACGGCAACTGCACCCGGATAAGCCCCGGTTGGGATAAAACCTTCAATTTCGCTGTTAATTTCCGTAGTATTTCCTCCTGATTTTTTACCCAGTTCGATTACGGCAAGTGCATTGTCCATGCCATTTGCCACATATAAAATCTGCCCGTCTTTCGAAAGTCCAAGGCCGTTGGGAGAATCTCCCCAAAACGGATTGTCTTCAGCCTTTAGCCTGACTGAAATAGTTTCAGTTATCTCATCGGTTTGAGTTGAAATTGAGTTTACAAAATCGCTGTTGGCATTGGCAACAAAAACATGTTTTTCATTGGCACTTGCAACGATGTCGTTTGGATGCAATCCAACAGTAAATTCTTTCAGTACAATACCTGTTTTTGGGTCTAAAACTGATACAGTTCCTTCGCGGGTTGAACCATTTACAGGATCAACCTTAGCGCTGCCCCATGGAACTCCGGCAACGTCAGGATCGGAACTGTCGGGAACAGCTCCTGCCCAGTTGGTTACATATATTTTCCCATTTGCTTTGGTAATTCCGAAAGGGGCAATCCCCACCTGGCTGGTCCATATTTTTTCTTTGGTGGCAATATCAAGTTTTACCACAGTGTTGTTACCGTTCAAAACCACATAAAGATAATTTTTACCGTCTTCTTTCTGAATCAGCACTTCGTTTGGCAGCGCTGTTTCTGCAGGTTTAACCAATTCAAAGGAATACAGATCTGCGCCGGTGATTTTTTTACCATCCCAACTGGCTGTAAGTACATAGGAATATTGCTTGTTGCCAACGGCTCCCCAAAATAATTTGTATTGATTTCCTTCCTGAAGCCAGCTAATTCCTGAGAAGGTGTTCATAATATTCTGATCTTTGATCATGCCTTTCATCGAAAGGTTATCCACCATCTTTCCGGTTTCAGTAGAAATAACTACCACTTCGTAACGGCCTTCAACCGCAATCCATTTCTCGTCGGGCGAAAGTGCCACATCCAGCGCATGGTTTTCCTGTTCCGGATTGCCAAAATAAATCTGGGTTCCTGCAGGGGAAATGTAGCGGTTGTATGGTAAAAGATTGGGATTATCGTTTGGCGAAAGGGTTTTATCCTCATAGCTGCTCAAATGTTTTTTTTGTTCTCTGCTTTTTTTTACCGGCTGTGCCTGAAGAGAAGTAAAAACAGCGATAACTAACAGGGCGGTGATGAAAAATTTCTGAATTTGCATCATGCTGGTTTTTAGGATTAATCTTTCTCTTGTAAAGTAAGTGGATTCGAAGTTAAATTCATGATGATTTATTGACTTTTTTCAACGATTATTTTGTTCGATCAGGCATAAGGTTTCAATAAAACTGACATGGTAATGAAAAATGAACAAGCCAATTTCTAAATCTGGCAGAAATCGTATTCGATTGTAATACGTTTACTCTTCGGGCCAGAGGCCGTTGAGAATCGGTTTGGTTTTTAGTTTTGAAGGGTCAATAACCACATGTCTGATCAATTCCCGGTTCCAGGTATAAGTTACATGTATCAATCCATTTTTGGCCTGAATGATTGCCGGATACGAATATTCGCTTTTTGCGTTGGAATCATCTTCAAGCAAAACAGCAGCCTCCCAGTCAATTCCATCTTTTGAAATAGCGATGCCGAGTTTGTTTCTTCCTTTGGTAACAGGATTAAAAACAAGGGCCTGATCGTCGTTGGCAAGGCTAACTGCATCCAATCCTGAATTGTTGTTTGGCAATGTGGTTGGAGATAAGGCAGACCACGTTTGTCCATTGTCTTGCGACCACGATTCGATGATGGTTTTATTTTTACTCCGGAAAAGTAACTGCAAAATGCCATTTTTGTGAGTTAGGATAGTAGGTTGAATGGTTTGGTAATTGCCATTGTCAAGTTCGATTCGCTGCCAGTTTTTCAAATCCTGATCCGAAGTTTCCATGTAGGAATTCCATATTTCGTTGGTTTCAAAACTCGTTGGGTAGAGTATTTTTCCATCAGGCAAACGCATAGGTTTGTTCTTTATAGGGCCAAGCAAATCATTTGGAATCCGTGTTGCTGCCGACCATGTTTTTCCGTTGTCTTTGGATGTTTTATAAAGTCCCCACCAATCGCGTGGAGTTGGACCAACCTTGTAATAAAGTACAACGTCACTATTGTCTTTCCTGAATAAAACCGGATTCCAGCAGGGATATTGCTTCCCTTCATAAATACCATCTGCCGCCATTAAAGGTTTACTCCATTTGCCATTTTGATTGATGGAAGTGTAGATGCAAACATCAGGTGCTCTTTCTTCTGTTCCTCCGAACCATGCAGCAATCATTCCTTCAGAAGTTTCAACAATGGTTGAAGCATGACAACTGGGAAATTGAACATCCTGTTTCAGGTAAATAAATTCTGATTTTACAACTGCATCTGAACCTTTAAATGGGTTGCCGGCAATACTGCTGATGACTGCAATTACCATCAGGAAAGAAATGTATGTTTTCATCTGTTTATAATTTGTTTTTTAATTGCCAGATGGAACTCGCCAGGGATAATCATGCTTCTGTGTCCCGATTAATCGGGATGGCTCGTTTCATAATGGTTGATTTATTTTGTTTTCGGTTTCCCAACAAAGAATTTCATATTAATGAAGCCAACAAAAAAGATAATCATCGTTCCAAAAACAATGGTGAGGTTGCTGTGGAACGGACTTTTAAAAGCCAACAGGTTTCCTTCAGTAAAATAAATTGGGGATAAACTCATCCAGATAATTGCCAGAGCACCAATGATTACGCCTACCGCAGCATCGATGTTGCGTACGCTTTTTGAAAGGTATCCAAGCAAAAACAAACCGAGCATCCCGCCACTAAAAATCGAAGCCAGGCCCCACCATGTATCCAAAACACTTTCAACGCCAACCAAAGTAAGGGCGATACCGATTCCCATTGCACCAAATATAACAGAAGAACTGTAAAGAACTTTCATTGATGATTTTTCAGTGGCATTTTTGTTGAAATACCGTTTGTAATAATCGGTTAAAACCAAAGTTGCGGTGCTGTTCAAACTGGTGGAAACAGTGCTCATTCCGGCAGCAAATATGGATGCAATCAGCAATCCGGTGATTCCCACCGGAAGTCCGTTCACTATAAAATATGGGAATACTTTATCACCTGCGCCCTGAAGTTTCAACCCGGCTGGCAATAAGTCAGGCTGGACAGTATAATACGTAAAAAGTGCAGTTCCAATGTAAAAGAACAACAGCGAAACAGGGACATACAGCAATGAACCAAACAAAGCGGATGATTTTGCCTCTTTTTCAGAACCGGTGGTCATGTATCGTTGTACGAAATTTTGATCGATACCGTAATTCTGAAGGTTAATAAATAATCCGTAAATCAAAACGACCCAGAATGTTGAATCTTCAAGGCTCAGTCCAAAACTCCCGAGGCTGAATTTATTGTTTGCAGCGGCAATTTCAAATATCTGTCCGGGACCTTCAGGCATCGAAAAAGTTAAGATAATTGCACATACAATAGCACCCACAATGAGTATGATTCCCTGGATGGCATCTGTCCAGATAACTGCTTTTATACCGCCAAGCATCGAATAAACGGTCACTGCAATTCCTGTGACAATGATGATTGTGGTTACATTCCATCCGAACAATGCATTGAGTGGCAATGCCAGCAGCAAGAGAATTGCTCCGGTGCGCATCAGTTGGGTAAGCATATAACAGGCTGAAGCATAAATACGGGCCCAAACGCCAAAGCGGATTTCAAGGTAATTATAGGCCGAAATACTTCCCAGGCCACGGTATAGCGGAACAAAAAACTTAACAGCCATAATGGAGGCGATAGGAATGGAAAGGCTGAAAACAAAAGCATTCCAGTTGGTCATGTAAGCCTTTCCGGGCAAGGCCAGAAAACTGATACTGCTTACAAAAGTTGCAAATATTGACATTCCGACCACCCAGGCCGGAAGTTTACCGCCTCCTGAAGTAAATTGGGATGAATCCTTGTTTTTGAAGTAAAAACTGGCACCGAACAGAACATTTCCGAATGTCAGTACAATGAAAACAATAAGGTCTAACAGAGGTAGTTGCATGCCTTGTTTAGTTGGTTTGGGTTAATTCAGTTTTAATTCATACCTGCTAATAAACAGATGGGGAAGCATTTTGTACCGCAGGGAACAATTCCATGTCCACCTTGTGATTGTTCCGGGCAAAAATATTTTAATTCCTGCAAATATCGAAAATTCAGGTGAATTCTTGTAATAAAATGGTCAACCGAATGGACACTGAAATAAACCGGAAAATATATCTTTAAACTTTTATAATCTGTAAATATGAAAAACATACTTCTTGCCACAACATGCCTTGCCACAGTCGCAGCCTGTACACAGGCAAAAAAGGAAACAACAGCCCAACTGCCGAATATCGTAATTATTTATGCCGATGATTTGGGCTACGGCGATGTAGGCGCTTATGGCGCAACCCGGTTAAAAACGCCAAACATTGATATGCTGGCTAATGGGGGCGTTCGGTTTACCAATGGCTATGCGACATCAGCCACCTGCACTCCAAGTCGGTATGCATTGCTGACAGGCCAATATCCCTGGCGGAACTCCGATGCAAAAATATTACCCGGTTCTGCGGCTTTGATCATTGATACTGCACAGATGACCATCCCTAAAATGTTAAAGGAAAAGGGATATTACACCGGTGTTGTTGGTAAATGGCATCTTGGCCTTGGCAGCGGAATGGTGGACTGGAATCAAAGGATTTCACCCGGGCCAAACGAAGTTGGTTTTGATTATGCTTTTATCATGGCCGCAACGCAAGACAGAACGCCAACGGTTTTTCTTGAAAATGGATTGGTTGCAGGTTTGGAAAAGGAAGATCCTCTATTTGTTGATTATGAAAAGAATTTCGAAGGGGAACCTACCGGACTTGATAACCCGGAATTGTGCACCATGAAATGGCACCACGGACACAACAATTCCATTCACAACGGAATACCCCGCATTGGTTTTCAAAAAGGCGGGAAATCGGCTTTATGGATTGATGAGGATATGTCGGATACGTTTCTTGGTAAAGCACAGCAATACATTCAGGAAAACAAAAGCAAGCCGTTTTTTCTTTATTACGCTTTGCAGCAACCACACGTTCCCCGCACTCCAAATCAGCGTTTTGTTGGAACTTCCGGTATGGGGCCACGAGGCGATGCCATTGTAGAAGCAGACTGGTGCGTGGGTGAATTGATAAAAACGCTCGAAACAGAGGGACTGCTTGAGAACACGCTGATTATTTTTTCAAGCGATAACGGACCGGTAGTAAACGATGGCTATTACGACGATGCGGTTGAAAAACTGGGCGATCATAAACCTGCCGGACCACTCCGCGGTGGAAAATACAGTTTGTTCGAAGCAGGAACAAGGGTTCCATTCATGGCTTACTGGAAAGGAAAAATCGAACCAGCGGTTTCGGATGCGCTTGTTTCGCACGTCGATTTGTTATCATCTCTGGCCAAATTGGCAGGCAGCGAAACAACAGTGCCCGACAGCCAGGAATTGTTGGAGGTATTGATGGGTAAAAGTCAGCAAGGTCGCGAAGAACTTGTGCTGGAGGCCACTTCCAGAACTGCTTTGCGCAAAGGCGATTGGGTGATGATACCTCCATACAAAGGGCCTGCAAAGCAAACTCAGGTAAATATTGAACTGGGAAATTCAAAAGAATTTCAATTGTATAACCTGAAAGAAGACATTGGTCAGCAGTACAATCTGGCAATATCGGAGCCTGAAAAACTTCAGGAGATGATAAAAACCTTTGAAAGTTTACGTGGAATCGAATCTCAGAAAATTGAACAATTAGAACTAAAATAACTATGAACGTTATCAGTCGGGTATCAGTTTTAACAAGCATTGGGTTCTTGCCCCTTTTATCGCTTTCGGCAAATAAACCGGAGAAAAAACCAAATGTACTTTTCATTCTGGCCGATGATTTTGGCTATCATGACTTGAGTTGCTCGGGAAGCAAATTTTACGAAACGCCCAACATCGACAAAATTGCCAGCCAGGGAATGGTATTCACCAATGGTTATGCGGCTTGTCAGGTTTGCAGCCCATCGCGGGCAAGCATCATGTCTGGTAAATTTCCGGCAAGGCACGGAATCACCGATTGGATTGGGGCTCCTTCAGGAGAACAATGGAGAGATGCAAAACGGTTCAGTCAATTATTGCCTCCTGAATATGTTCATAGTTTGCCATCTGGATATGTCACTTTGCCCGAAGCAATGAAACAGGCTGGCTATAAAACTTTTTTTGCCGGGAAATGGCATCTGGGCGAAAAGGGTTCCTGGCCTGAAGATCATGGATTCGACATCAATGTAGGTGGATGGGATGCCGGCAGCCCCAAAGGCGGGTATTTCTCACCTTACGAAAATCCCAAACTTCAGGATGGTAAGGATGGAGAAAACCTTTCGATGCGACTGGCACAGGAAACTGTCGAATTTCTAAAAGAAAATAATCCGAAGCAAACAGGGAAACCGGTGTTTGCCTACCTGTCGTTTTATGCAGTGCACGGGCCCATTGAAACCGCACACGAAAAATGGAGTAAATACCGGCAAAAGGCTGAAAATTCGGGCATTGCGCCGTCAGGATTTAAAATGGGGCATTTCCTTCCCATCCGTCAGGTTCAGGATAATCCGGTTTATGCAGGATTGGTGGAGCAGATGGACGATGCAGTTGGATTAGTGCTGAACTCGCTGAAAGATTTGGGACTCAATGAGAATACCATTGTCATATTTACTTCCGATAACGGCGGCGTTGCTGCCGGTGATGCATTTGCAACATCGAACCTTCCACTGCGCGCCGGAAAAGGTTACCAGTTCGAAGGAGGAATCCGTGAACCTTATTTCATAAAAGTACCGGGACTTACAAAAGGAGGTGAAAAATGTGACACCCCGGTTTCAGGAACGGATTTTTATCCGACCATTCTTGAATTGGCCGGATTAAAACAAAGACTCGAAGAACATTCGGATGGTGTCAGTCTGGTTCCCTTGCTGAAAGGTAAGCAACTGCATGAACGAGCATTGATCTGGCATTATCCGCACTATGGAAATCAGGGAGGTGAACCCTCTTCCATCATCAGGAAAGGTGACTGGAAACTGATTCATTATTACGAAGATGGCCGCGATGAATTGTACAATTTGAAAACGGACCTTTCAGAAACCAGCGATGTTTCAGGCAACCATCAAAAACTGGCCAGTCAATTGCACAAAGAATTGTTTGATTATCTGAAGGAGGTTGGCGCCAGATTTCCTGAAAAGGATCCGGAATATTCAGCCGAAGCTGAACGAAAATATTTGGATGGAATTGTAAAAAACAGGCTTCCGCAGTTGGAGAAACAACGGCTTAATTTTCTATCGAAGGATTTTGACCCGAAAAATAACTGGTGGGGAAGTCAGGTCACAAAGGATTAAGAAATCAGCTTTATTTCAGTATGCATGTTGTGTAAATGCATCCTGAAACTAAGCTGATTTGCTTTTTTTTGCTTCAAATTCATTTTCAAATGCTTGTGCTGAGCTTGCAAAATGGTTAGTTCTTTAACGGTAATATCAAAAAGAACTACAGCAAGGGGAAGCCTTTTACGTTTACTTCGTGCATCATTTGATAGATGTTTTCGAAAATTAATTCGACGTTTGGTTTTGTGAAGTATTCCCCGTCGATTCCGTAAGCCGGACGATGTTCCATGGCAGACAAGGTTCGCGGGGCGGTTTCCAGATAATTGAATACCTTTTGCTCCTGCAATACTTTTTGCATCATGTATGCGGTTCCACCTCCGGGAACATCCTCGTCAATAAAAATCACTTTGTTGGTCTTTTTTACAGATTCCAGTATCAGATGATTCACATCGAAAGGCATGAGCGTTTGGACATCAATGACTTCAACTGAAATGTTTTTAATTTCTTTCAGGAGATGAGCTGCTTTCAAAACATGATGCACATTCCACCCGTAAGTCACCGCTGTTATGTCAGTTCCTTTATGCACGATTTCAGGAACACCCAGTGGTACTCTAAACTCTCCAATGTTCGATGGCAGTAGTTCTTTCTGATTGTATCCTTTCAATGGTTCAATCACAAGGGCAGGATCATTTGCTTCGAGCAAGGTGTTATAGAATCCGGCAGCCTGGGTCATGTTTCGCGGAACGCAAAGATAAATTCCCCGCATGGAACCCAGAATGAGCTGTATGGGCGAGCCGGCATGCCAGATTCCCTGCAATTGATGTCCCCGTGTTCGGATGATAAGCGGAGCCGACTGTTTCCCTAAAGTGCGGTATTGCATACAGGCCAGATCATCGCTTAAAGTTGATTGCGCGTAGATTAAATAATCGAGGTATTGAATCTCTGCAATCGGGCGAAACCCTCTCAGCGCCAGTCCGATTCCCTGTCCGATAATGGTTGTTTCGCGTATTCCGGTATCAAAAACCCGGGACGCCCCGTATTTGGCCTGCATGCCTTTCATGCCCTGGTTTACATCGCCCAGCATTCCGGTATCCTCACCAAAAGTGATTAAGTTCGGGTGATTTTCGAACAGTGCATCAAAGTTCTGATTGAGAATTTGTGAACCGTTTACCTGTAATGGGTTGTCCGGATACCTGACAGAAACAGCTTTTACCTGAAGTGCCGAATCTTTGCCTTCTCTGTAAAGGTTTGTGTTATAAAACTTTCTGTTTTGTTCTGCGAATTTTTCGGACCATCCGATAAGTTTATCCCGTTCATCTGTCAGGTCATTTATACCATGCGTTTCAAAAAGAATCCGTTTGGCAAAACTGTAAAAAGCACGTCTGGTTTGAAATGTCTTGGCTGTTAGGGTTTTAAGTTCATCCGTATAATTAAATTTTCCCAGTGATAAAAGATTGATTTGATCGGCAATATGGGTCAGCGATTTTGTTTCCGCCGAAAAGTTATTCGTATAATGTTTCCATGCCTTGTCGCGTGCATTTTGAGCAGTTTTGGCAGCTCTGGTTTCAATTTCCGAAAGTGTATCCTGATCAGCTTTCCCGGTTTCGAGCAACCATTTTCTAAATTGAACCAAACAATCAAACTCGTTTTCCCATGCAAGCCGGTCTTTTGATTTATAATGCTCATGCGATCCGGAGGTGGAATGCCCAAGAGGTTGGGTTAATTCCTGAATGTGAAACAATGCCGGATTTTGGCTTCGGCGGCAGTGATCAATGCCTTCTGAAAATGTTTGTACCAGCTTTGGGTAATCCCATCCTTTACAGGTATAAATTGAAATTCCGTTGTTGCCATTGTCATTTTCAAAACCTTTTAATGCTTTTGAAATGCTTGATTTTGTTGTTTGCAACTCAATCGGCACGCTAATTCCAAAACCGTCATCATACACCGCCACAGCCAACGGAACCTGCATCACCGCAGCAGCATTGATTGTTTCAAAAAACATTCCTTCGGAAGTGCTTGCGTCGCCAATAGAACCAAACGCCACTTCATTTCCATCTACATTGTTCTGAAGGTGCTTTTTCAATTCCGGATTTTGCCTTACCATTTTCGAAGCCTGGGCAAGCCCCAGCAGCCGCGGCATTTGCCCGGCGGTTGGCGAAATGTCTGAAGCAGAATTGAATTGCTCCATCAGATTTTGAATTTGACCATCGGGATTTATATTTGAAGTACTGAAATGATTGTTGAAGTTTCGTCCTCCGGTTGAAGGATTTAAATCTGCGTCTGTATTACCGTACATCATGGCAAAAAACTCTTCAGGATTCAGTAAATCCAATGCCAGCATAAATGTTTGGTCCCTGTAGTACCCCGATCGCCAGTCGCCTTTTCTGAATGTTTTGGCAAAGGCAACCTGGGCCAGTTCCTTCCCATCTCCAAAGATTCCAAAATGTGCCCGGCCATTGTGTACCTCTCTTCTTCCCAAAAGGCTCAACTGCCGGCTCAAACAGACCAGGAAATAATCGTTTAATATGGTCGCAATCATTTCTTCTTTAATTTCCACCAGAGATACTTTTTCAAGATACATAAGTTCAATCGGTTTTAAAAATTACCATTGTTATAAATAAGGACTTCCCAATTGGTAAAAAGTCGATTTTATTCCAGAGAATCCATTGAGACAACAAGAACCGATTGGGATGGACTTTTGTTCTCATTCAATCTTTCCTTTTAGCAAACAAGCTGGTATAATAAATGTAAACTCCTGAAAATAGCAGGGTGAAAATGGAATTGGTTACAGAAAATGCATCAGAACCGAGCCAGATGACCGGTAAGAAAAGGATTATTAACTGAGCACCCAGGTAAAAATACAAACCGGTTAGTTGCATTCGGTAAAGTTTAATGGCTCCCGTGAGTGAAATGCTGAAAGCGGCCATTAATAAAGCAAAATATAATGGGCTGAGGCGTTCTGCTGCAGTAATATTTGTAAACTCCACGATCTTTTCAGTAACAGTTTTGAAAAAAACAGTTGAAAGCAACATGCTTAAAAAGCCAATACTGCTGCCTGCAATACTGAAAATACAGGCAGATTCATAAAGGATAGGTTTCTTTCCCATTTTAAAGAATGATTAATTGTTCAAAAATACCTGATTTTTTGAATAAGCTGATTTTTTATCCACTATGATTTTATTGTACCTTTGACACCTTAATTTTAATCAATATTCTACCGGAATGGAAAGAGATACCAAAGTATTTGAGATAATCGAAAAAGAACGTCAGCGTCAGTTGAGCGGAATTGAATTAATTGCTTCTGAAAATTTTGTCAGCGATCAGGTTCTGGAAGCCATGGGATCGGTAATGACCAACAAATATGCGGAAGGATATCCGGGACACCGGTATTACGGAGGCTGTCAGTTTGTTGATATGACCGAGCAGCTGGCCATCGACCGTATCAAAGAATTGTTTGGCGCTGTTTATGCCAATGTTCAGCCACACTCTGGCGCTCAGGCAAATGCGGCAGTTTTAAGTGTTATTTTGAATCCGGGCGACACTTTTCTGGGTTTGGATTTGGCTCACGGAGGCCACCTTTCTCACGGTTCTCCTGTTAATTCATCGGGTGTGCTTTACAATCCGATTGCTTATCATGTTAAGGAAGATACCGGTCTGGTAGATTACGACGAAATGGAGGCTTTGGCGTTGGAGCATTTTCCGCAATTAATAATTGGTGGTGCATCGGCTTACTCCCGCGAATGGGATTATGCCCGGATGCGCGAAATTGCCGACAAAATTGGAGCAATACTGATGATCGATATGGCCCATCCAGCCGGATTGATTGCAGCCGGTTTGCTTGATAATCCGGTAAAATATGCCCACGTAGTAACTTCAACAACCCATAAAACATTGCGTGGACCGCGTGGTGGAATTATTCTGATGGGCGAAGATTTTGAAAATCCATTTGGTTTCAAAACGCCTAAAGGTGTAACTAAAATGATGTCGCAGGTACTTGATTTTTCAGTGTTCCCAGGTCAGCAGGGCGGACCGCTTGAGCATGTAATTGCATCGAAAGCTGTTTCATTTGCAGAAGCGCTCGATCCATCATATAAAGTTTATCAGGCACAGGTTAAAACAAATGCGTCGGTAATGGCAAAAGCTTTTATGGACAAAGGCTATAAAGTGATTTCAGGAGGTACCGATAATCATTCGATGTTGATTGACCTTCGCACCAAGTTTCCTGAAATTTCAGGAAAACAGGCTGAAAATGCATTGGTTCGTGCTGATATTACCATCAATAAAAACATGGTTCCATTCGATAGCCGTTCTCCGTTTACCACTTCTGGTCTTCGTGTCGGAACGCCGGCAATTACCACCAGAGGCTTGAAAGAAGATTTGATGCCTGTAATTGTTGAGTTGATCGATGAAGTGATCAGTAATATAGACAATGAAGAAGTAATTCTATCGGTTCGCAAAAGAGTGAATACAATGATGAAAGATCTTCCTTTGTTTGCCTGGTAGGATAAATATATAGGAGATGTCAATATGAAAAATCCGGAAGTAGTGACTTTCCGGATTTTTTGATTTAATTTTTAACTACAAATCTCGTTGATTTCTTTCTCTAATGCGATGTATTTTGTCCTACTCAACTGAAGCGAATCAAGAATCTCCGGGTTGTTTAGTATCTGCAGGCAGGTAACGAATCCCTGGTTCAAAAGTTTTTGTTTTTCATTCTTTGTGAGCTGGCCAAGTATTGTTATCGGATATATTTTTAACCTTTCAATCAAATCTTTTAACCCATTGCCAACTGGATAATCCCATGCCAGCATGTGTAATCCGCTGCATTCTCCATATTGTAATGCATCGGATGAGAATCTGGTGTTTGTAACTATCCCGCCTGAAAATGAGAAATGAGCATAAGCAGGAGATTCTTTCCTCTTTTTTATGATGTCGTCAACACGGGAACGAACATATAATGACACTTGAACACTTATTTGTTTTCCCTGATCGCTGCTATACTTACATTCGATTAAATGCTGGATTTTTTTATCGGTGGCAATTACATCCATTTCGTGTGAAACACAATATCCTTCTATCATCTGCCCAACTTTAACTTCATATCCTTGTTTTTTGAAGAGGTGCCCGATAAAATCTTCGAAAGGATATCCGGTTGGGCCAAGTTCAATTATTGCCTGTTTTAATTTATATCGACTTGCAACGCCCTTTTTCTTTCGGCTCAATAATGAAAAAGCGCGGGAATATATATTTTTTGTGGTAAGTCCGGAGGTTATCCATTCCGCAATATTTTTAACAATTTCCTGAACTAAATCATTGTCGGCTCCTGCGTTTCGCAATGAACGTTCTAACTTAAATATTTCAAATGGTTCTTCATCGCCCGATGCTTTTCTTACTAAAATATTCCTTTTTATGTTTATAACTTTCTGGTTGTCGGTCATAATTGTTTTTTTATCTCTCGATTAGGTGGTAAATGTAATCAGAAAACCCTTTAGCGATTATGAGTTGCATTAGAAATTTACAAAAACAAAAAAGCCAGCTTTCACTGGCTTTTTTTAGTTATTTCCTAAATTGATGTTTAAGAATTTGATCACGGGTTCGGCTTCTGAGCCTGCCGTCATCGGAGTTGCGGAGCTTTAAATAATTAAAACTTGCAATAAAAATAATTGCAAAAATCAGGAAAATAATTCCAATATATCGCACTGGGCTTGAAAGCATTGCAAAAAATGCAATTCCTATTATTAGCAGGATAATTCCTGCGAAAAACAGATAGTTTTTAATATTTTCTTTTTGCATTGCTCGCCTCCCTCCTTCATTAGTTCTACTGTTTCTACGAACTAATGAGGAAGTTTGTTCCACTCATTTTTTATTACAACGGAATATTTCCGTGTTTGCGTGGTAAATTTGATTTTCGCTTATTGTGCGTCATATTCAGCGCCTGAATTATTTTATAGCGCGTATCCTGAGGCATAATAATTTCATCAATGTATCCAAGTGCCGCTGCACGGTATGGATTTGCAAACTTTTCACGGTAGTCTTCAACTGCTGCAATCCTTTCTTCTTCGCTAAGTTTTCCGCGGTACAAAATGTTGATAGCGCCTTCGGGTCCCATTACTGCAATTTCAGCAGTGGGATAGGCGAAATTTACATCACCACCAATGTGCTTGCTCGACATTACATCATAAGCGCCTCCGTAAGCTTTGCGGGTAATCAACGTAATTTTAGCCACGGTAGCTTCGGCATAGGCATACAATAATTTTGCGCCATGCTTAATAATCCCTCCAAATTCCTGTCCGGTGCCAGGTAGAAATCCCGGTACATCAACCAATGTGACGAGTGGAATATTAAAAGCATCGCAGAAACGAACAAAACGGGCTGCTTTTACAGACGAATTAATGTCGAGAACACCAGCCAAATGAGCAGGCTGATTGGCAACTATCCCGATCGGTTTTCCACCCATCCGGGCAAAACCAATTACCATGTTGGGAGCATAATGCGGCTGAACTTCCAGAAAGTGCTCGTCATCAATGATCTTGTGAATAATGTCTTTGATGTCGTATGGTTTGTTTGGATCAACCGGAACTACCTGATTCAACGAAACATCTGTCCTGTTTTCAGGATCGGTGCAAATTTTAACAGGAGGCTCATCCATGTTGTTCGAAGGAATGAAGCTCATCAACTCCCTGACCATCATCAGTGTTTGCTCTTCGTCGCTTCCCGTAAAATGGGCCACCCCACTTTTTGATGCATGGGTGATTGCTCCGCCCAATTCTTCTTTCGTTACATCTTCGTGGGTTACAGTTTTAATCACTTCAGGACCTGTCACAAACATGTGACTGGTTTTTTCGACCATAAAAATGAAATCGGTCAGCGCCGGGGAATAAACTGCCCCGCCGGCACATGCTCCCATAATCGCGCTGATTTGGGGAATGACACCCGAAGAAAGTACATTGTTGTAAAAAATATCGGCATAACCTGCAAGGCTTTCAACACCTTCCTGAATACGTGCTCCTCCTGAATCGTTTAGTCCGATTAGCGGAGCGCCCATTTTAATCGCCAATTCCTGAATTTTCAGAATTTTATCAGCGTTTGCACGACTTAAAGTTCCACCAAATACAGTAAAATCCTGGGCAAAAACATACATCAGGCGACCGTTTATTTTCCCATAACCAGAAACAACACCGTCGCCCGGTATTTTTGATTTATCTATTCCGAAGTCAGTACCCCGGTGGGTGACCATTTTATCTATCTC
This sequence comes from Prolixibacteraceae bacterium, assembly GCA_036834745.1. GTDB lineage: Bacteria > Bacteroidota > Bacteroidia > Bacteroidales > Prolixibacteraceae > Aquipluma. The sequence goes on along the minus strand of DAITNH010000001.1, from coordinate 19,515 downwards.
ATTAAAAGTTCCCGGATCAAGCAGGGCTGCAATTCGTTCGCGTGCAGTTTTTTTTCCTGAATTGTGTTGTTTCTCAACTCTTTCAGCTCCACCGCCTGATTCTGCCTGTTGGTTCAGTAATTCAAACTTTTCAAATTTGGCTTTCAAATCCATTTTATATGATTTATTCGATTTCTATTAAAACCTGATTGGCATCAACCGTGCTGCCTTCAGAAACATGAATAATTGCAATTTTTCCATCAATGGGCGATTTGTACTCGCTTTCCATTTTCATTGCCGAGATCGTGATTAAGGTATCGCCTTTTTTTACTTCATCGCCTACTGAAACCGGAATTTTAACCACTTTGCCGGGCATCGGCGAGGTGATGCTGTTTTCAGACAACATCTGGGCGCCGCCTGTACGATTGCGCAAATACCTCGATTCAGCATCAATTACTTCCAGATCGTAGGAATCGTAAAGCGTATAAGCTGTGTAATGTTTGGGTTTGGGTTGTGGCACCAATTCGATGTTGAACGAACGTCCGTTTGACAGAATGGAGAAAATTCCTTCATCGTTGTGCATCAAATCAACCTGGTAGATTTTATCATCCACTTTGATTTCGAGCAGGTTTTCAAACTGCTTTAATATTTCTACTGAGGCAATTCGTTTGTCTAATTTTATTTCGATTGACATATTTTGGGGGATTACAAACGTTCGAAATTCTTTTGGTAGGTATATTTTTTCCACCTGTTTTTGGCCGGGTACATCTCTTTGGATGTCTGTGCGATATTCAACTGATCGAGGTACTCAATATAAGTTGCAATAATTACCATGTCTTCACAATTTTCGGCACATTTTGTTGCAGCCAAAAGAGAGTCTTTATTTTTTTCAATAAAGTTGGTGTCGTAATTTCCGCTCCTGAAATCGGGAGTTTCCATGATTCTTTCCAGAAACTTAATGGTAGTTTTTACTCCGGTAATTTTGTATTCGTAAAGGGCACGTTTCATACGTTCAATTGCCTCTGTCCTGTTTTCGGCCCAGACAATTAATTTTGAAATCATCGAGTCGTAATAAATCGGAATCTCATATCCTTCATATACATACCCGTCAGTACGGACTCCCAATCCGAGCGGCTGGGTGATATTGTATATTTTACCCGGATTTGGCATGAAATTATTGTCGGTATCTTCGGCATAAATCCGGCATTCGATGGCATGGCCGGTTTGCCTTAATTGTTCCTGACTAAATTTGAGCGGATGTCCTTCTGCAATCAGAATCTGCTGTTTTACAAGGTCAATTCCGGTAACACGTTCGGTAATAGGATGCTCAACCTGAAGGCGGGTATTCATTTCGAGGAAGTAGAAATTAAGGTCATTGTCAACCAGAAATTCAATGGTTCCTGCACCAGTGTAATTAACTGCCCTTGCAGCTTCCACTGCATATTCGCCCATTTTCACCCTTAATTCAGGAGTCATAAGTGGGGAAGGGGTTTCTTCGATCATTTTTTGATGGCGCCGCTGAACCGAACATTCGCGTTCGAACAAATGAAGGAAATTTCCGTGTTGATCGCCCAAAACCTGAAATTCGATGTGATGCGGCGATGTGATGTATTTTTCTACATAAACCGAATCGTTACCAAACGACGATTTTGCTTCCGACCGTGCCGATCTGACCAGCGAGGTGATGTCTTTTTCTTCAGTGATCAGTCTCATTCCTTTGCCACCGCCACCTGCAGATGCTTTAACCATCACCGGAAGACCAATTTCCATGATCGTATCGATCGCTTCTTTTTCAGTTTTAACACTTTCGGTAGTTCCGGGAACAACAGGTACACCTGCTGCAATCATCGTTAAACGGGCGCTTATTTTATCGCCCATCTTTTCGATCACTTCTGGCGTCGGACCGATAAAAATGATACCGTTTTCTGTACATTTTCTCGAAAATGCAGCATTCTCCGATAAAAATCCATATCCTGGATGAATGGCATCTGCGTTGCATTTCTTTGCAACTTCAATTATTTTGTCAGCTTTCAGGTAACTTTCAGAGGATGGCGATGGTCCGATGTGGTAAGCTTCGTCTGCATAACGCACATGCATTGAAGTTCTGTCGGCGTCTGAAAAAACTGCAACGGTTGAAATTCCCATTTCGCGGCAGGTCCGCATAATTCTTACTGCAATTTCGCCACGGTTGGCAATCAGGATTTTATTGATTTTCTTCATTTAATATTTGGTTATCCCTGAGGATTATTTAATCAAAATTTAATTGACACGGTGTAAAAACCAACAAACAGGTGAAATGTTTGCTGAGTTGGATTCTATTTTAGTAAATAAATATCAGTTAACATATCAAGTCAGAATGATTTATATATATTTGTTGCTCAAAAATAATTAAATATGCTATTCCGCTTTGCTGTTTGTTGTTTGTTTTTGTTCTTTGGTTTATCCAATGTTTTTGCACAGAACAGCGACAAATATAATCTTTCAACTGATACTGTAGTCAATCGACTGGCGGGCAATAAACGCGTTTATTTTGCTACCCGCATTGAAAAGCGTCCGAAAATTGACGGAAAATTGAACGAATCTTGCTGGGAATCGGGCATTTGGTCGGGTGGCTTTACCCAACAAATACCCAATCAGGGAAAAAATCCATCGCAGGAAACAGAAATAAAACTTTTGTACGATAATAATAATTTGTACGTTGGGTTCAAATGTTTTGATAAAGGCCCTGGAAAGATCAGGCCCATTTTAAGCCGAAGGGATGAAATGGCTGGTGATATTGCCGGAATTGCGATTGATTCATACAACGATAAGCAAACTGCTTATGAATTTAATGTAGCGGCTTCGGGCCAAAAGGTTGATCTGGTTCATTTGGGAGCCTATGATTGGGATTTTAACTGGGATGCAGTATGGGACGGGAAAGCGCAGGTTTACGATTCAATCTGGACTTCAGAGATCCAGATACCTTTTAGTCAGCTTCGTTTTTCGCCCGGAGATGAACAGGTTTGGGGAATTCATGTTTGGCGGTGGATTGACCTGCTAAATGAAGAAAGCCAGTGGAAGCTGATCCCGATTGATGCTCCTGCAATGGTTTATCTGTTTGGTGAACTCAGAGGGATTGAAGGAATCAAGCCTAAGGTCAATTATGAATTTCTGCCTTATGTGAATGCCAGATTCAGCCCGAATATAGATCTTAAAAATAAAATGAACTATGGAGTTGGTTTAAATGGAAAAGTTGGACTGAATTCAGGATTCGCTCTTGATTATGCCATCAACCCGGACTTTGGACAGATTGAGGCCGATCCTGCAGTTCTGAATTTGACTTCCTATGAAGTTTTTAACGAAGAAAAACGTCCCTTTTTTCTGGAGGGTAACACTATTCTTGATTTTTCAATTGAAGAGGATATGCTTTTTTACAGCCGGAGAATTGGGCATGCACCAAGTTATTTTCCTGATCTTGATGATAACCAGACTATCTCCATTTCTGATAATATTCCGATCATAAGTGCTTTAAAATTGACAGGAAAAACAAAAGAAGGACTTTCGGTGGGAGTTGTTCAAAGTTTGACTGCAAAAGAAAATGCGACTATTTATAACAGCGATTCGAAATCAAAAATGGCTGTTGAGCCGTTTACAAGTTTTATGGTCGGAAGAATTAAACAATCGTATGATAAGGGTAATACTGTTCTGGGTGGAATGGTCACTTCAACCTTGCGGAATGTCAATGATGATCATTTAAAGTTTTTATCCAACTCAGCATTATCCGGAGGGATTGATTTTCAACACAACTGGAAAAAGCGAAAATATTTTGTCGATTTTAAAGGTTTTTTCAGCGACATAAACGGAGATACAACTGCGATAAAACGATTGCAACGTTCCTCTGTACATTATTATCAGCGAACCGATGCCGACCATATTGAATATGATTCAGAAAGAACAAGTTTGTCTGGCTGGGGTGGTTCGCTTCAAGGCGGAAAACGCAGCGGCAAACTCAGGATAATCGGTACATTGAACTGGCGCTCTCCCGGTGTCGATCTGAATGATGTAGGCTATTTATACCAGGCCGATGTGATCAAACAGATGATTAACGTTACCTATAAAGTTAGTCAGCCCAAAGGAATTGTCAGGAGTTATTTTGTTGAAGCCGAACAGGAACACACTTGGAGTTATGACTGGGAAAATACGTTGGATCGGTATAAATTACATGGCTACCTGCAATTTAAAAACTTATGGAATGCGCACCTGAACTTTAAAAGGTATGACAATATTTATGATACCCGTGAACTTAGGGGCGGTCCTAAATTGTATAAAGATGGTTACAATGACGTGGAATTATTCATTCAGTCGAATTCGGTAAAAAAACTCTTTGTTGGATTCGGACCGAGGTTCAAATTCTATTCTGATAAAATTTCCAGTACCAATTATTTTACAGCATTGGTTAAGTGGCAATTAAACGACCGGTTCAGTATAACTTCAAGAACTATCTTTGATAATACAATTGATCATCACGAATACATTCGAAATACAAAATACCTGGTCGGAACAATCGACCGTAATACAATTTCATCGACACTTCGGTTCGAATACTTTATTTCGCCTGTTATTTCACTTCAATATTATGGAAATCCTTATGCTTCAGCCGGAAAATTCGAAAATTTCAGGGAAGTGGCCAAGGCAGATAACCGATCGTTGAATTTGCGTTATAATAATTTGCAAAGCACACTTCAGCCTGACAATTATTATCAATTGACGAAGAATGGAGTACCGGTATACCGGATTGAAAATCCAGATATAAAACGTCAGGAATTCAACTCTAACCTGGTTGGCCGATGGGAATTCAGGCCCGGATCAACTTTGTATCTGGTATGGACAAATACCCGATTTGAAGAGTCCCAACAATTGGATGAATCCATCTGGAAAAGTTTCGGAAATATCTCGAAGGTTCAGTCGCAAAATGTATTTATGGTCAAATTCAGCTATTGGTTTTCATTATAAATTGCTTTCTTTTGCCTGAAATTTTGAATCTACAGTTGTGACTATCTCTGATTATTTGCCTGTTTATCGAAAAAATCTAACACTTGCTGTTCCCGTTATTTTAGCACAGATCGGGCAGGTTACTGTTAATCTGGCTGACAATATGATGGTTGGTCATGTTGGGACCACCGAACTTGCTGCTGCTTCGTTTGCAATTAATGTTTTTCACGTGGGAATGCTGTTCGGATTGGGCATAACCATGGGCATTACTCCGTTGGTAGGTCAGTCATTCAATTCGCAAAATCCCGGTGGAGCAGGAGGCTGGCTTAAAAATGGCATTCTGGTTCATTTTATTGTTGCTATAATTCTTTGTTTGCTCATGTCGTCGGTCGTCTTCTTTATGGGGCGAATGGGACAAAGCGAAGATGTTGTGAAGGCAGCAGTTCCATATTTTTTGATTCAGGTAGCCTCTCTTTTTCCTATGCTGCTTTTCTTTTCCATCAAGCAGTTTTTTGAAGGGGTCGGTAACACAAAAATTGCCATGATCATCACCATTTTTGCCAATATTATAAATATAGGCCTGAATTATGTCCTGATATTCGGGAAGTTGGGGTTTCCGGCCCTCGGACTGAATGGCGCCGGTTATGCCACTTTGGTTTCAAGATTAATTATGCCTGTAATTTTTCTTCTCATTATCCTGAAAAGGCCCTCTTTCAGGATTTATTTTGAGTCGGCAAAAATGGCCCGATTTGAAATTCAAAAAATTAAGCGAATGTTGTCTATTGGTTTATCCATCGGAATGCAGATGATCATCGAAATTCTTGCCTTCAGTATCGGTGCAATTATGCTTGGATGGATTTCGAAAGAAGCGCTGGCCGGGCATCAGGTTGCAATTGGGATGGCTGGAATGACGTACCTGATTTCGTTTGGTCTGGCTTCAGGAACAACCATCAGGGTGAGTCATGCCTTTGGCGATCGCGACCGGAATGAATTAAAACATGCCGTATTCGCATCGCTGCACATTGTAATTGCTTTTATGTCGCTGATGGGAATTCTCTTTATTCTATTGCGCAATCAGCTTCCACTCTTGTTTACAAGCGATCCGGAAGTAATCAGGTTTGCAGCCGGATTGTTGATTGTTGGTGCATTTTTTCAGATATTCGACGGAGTACAAGTTGTATTATTGGGTGCATTGCGCGGGATGGCCGATGTCAGGATACCCATGTTTATCGCCTTTTTCTCGTACATCGTAGTTAGTTTGCCCATCAGTTATCTGCTCGCATTTGTATTTAATTTTGGGTATTCCGGAGTTTGGATAGGCTTTGTATTTGGCCTTTCAACTGCTGCTGTCTTGTTTGGCTTCAGGCTAAAACATCAAATACATAAATTCGGAAGGTAGAATCGATGTTAATTTAAAAAGTTGGCAATCGGAATGAAATCCAAATTACCAACTTTTTACTTTTAATGATCTTTTGACTACCTATTTCACG
>DAITNH010000001.1:0-12975 GCA_036834745.1 Prolixibacteraceae bacterium | reverse complement strand
AAATCCAAATTACCAACTTTTTACTTTTAATGATCTTTTGACTACCTATTTCACGTAAGAGGCTGCTTTTAAAAAATCATAACTTTTTCTGACGCTTACAATCGGCTCGAAATTATATCTTTCAACTTCCACAAATGAGTCTTTCATCCCGTTTTTATAAGCTGTTTCATAAATAGGTTTGAAATCCAACTGTCCGCTTTCGCCGATTTCTTTTTCATCTTTGATATGCAATACCGGGAAACGGTCAGGATATTTGTTCATATAATCTACCGCTTTGTAACCACCACGCATTACCCAATACACATCCATTTCGAAAAATACTTTTTTCGGATCAGTATTTTTGATCATGTAATCGTACATGATTTCACCTTCAATTTTTTCGAATTCGCGTGCGTGATTATGGTATCCGAATTGAACTTTTGATGCAGAAGTAACTTCACCAATAGCATTGTAGAAATCGCACCACACCTTTAATTCATCCAAAGTTTTAATCCCTGGCATGCTTGGTTTTACGATGAATTTACAACCGGCTTCAAGGTGATCTTCGAGGGCTTTTTTCCACCAATCCATTGCTGCTGTATGAGTTTCTTTGGTGTAATTCGGGCCTCCCAAATGGGCGCTGGTCATTTTCATACCAAGACCTTTCACTGCTTTTTTAAATTCTGAAGGAGCCATTCCGTAGATTTTTCCGTCGGCATAATTTGCTGTTTCCAGCGTTGTAAATCCAATATCTGAAACCAGTTTCATGGTTCCCAACGCATCAGCTTTCATGGCGTCACGCAATGAATAAAGCTGTAATCCAATGTTTTTCTTTCCTTTTGCCTGAAGGACGGAAGCCTGAAGCATGCTGGTTCCTACCATCGTTCCGGCAACCAATAAGGAGCTGGTTTTAAGAAAATCTCTTCTGTTTGTCATTTTTTTATGGTTTAAAATGGTTTATGTGTTTCGTAAAAATTCTGATCAAAAATAGCGAAACGAATTAAACAGTTAGCCTATTCTTTAAATTATATGACTGATATGCTGTTTTTGTTGATCGGTTATTTTGCTTTACTTACCTTGTCAACCAGATAAACGATTGACTGGTGTGTTATTGCGCTGTTTTCAGTTAGCCCGATTTCGCAGGTTCGGCTGGTTGAATAACCAATTTTTATCGAACCTGGCAATTGATTCTTCAAATCCCGAAGGCCGTGGGCATTCAGTTCAGGATAAGAAAAGCCCCGGTCGCCTGCAAATCCGCAGCAATTGGTTTCCGGAACAACAACTTTGATCGCGCATATTTCAGCCAATTGCACAAGCTGATCCTCCAATCCCATTTTTTTCATGCTACACACCGGAAATACCGTAATCGCTTCATCCAACGGCGTAATCTCAAGATTTGGAATCAGGTATTTCATGATTAATCCGACTGGTTCGTAGAGTTTTATGTGCGGTTCCATGTTTTCTTTCATCGTATAAAGGCACGGGCTCATATCGCAAACAATCGGGTAGGCGCCTTGTTTGCTGGCAATCCAAAGTGCATCTTCCAGTTCTTTCGATTTTTTCAGGCCTGCATCCTTAAAACCTTTGCTTGAAAAGGCCATTCCGCAGCACAATTCGTTCATCCCCTCCGGAAAAATAACTTCAAATCCGGCTTTTCTGATGAGTTGCTGCATTTTATCTGTAAGCTGAACTTCCGAATCGTATCCTTTCGATGTTCCCATCGACCGGTTGATGCACGAAGGAAAATAGACAACCTTCTTCGGATTGTCAGACGTTTCATGATTTACCTTTATTTTTTTTGCGCCGGATGGCATTGAGGCAGACCATTGCGGAATCCGGTTGCCTGATACTTTTCTCATTCCTTCTGAAATGTTTTTCATCAGTCGGGTTCCCAATATGGTATGAAAAAAGTTGACAAGCGACAAGGCATTCCGCGCCAATGAGGTCACCAGTTCCATGTGATTGGCGATCCACATGGCTGTTTTGGCCTGCTTTGCGGAGATATTCTGAAAGCGCAATTCTTTCACCAGCTTGCCAGTGTCGATTTTTACCGGGCAACTGATTGCGCACAAACCATCGGTAGCGCAGGTTTCGTCGCCAGCATAGCTAAACTGGTTTACCAGAGCTGCTGCAATGTGCGGTTCTTCTCCTGAAGTTTTGAGTCTGCTTATTTCGCGGTAAACAGCAATCCGCTGACGTGGCGAAAGTGTGAATTCTGCTGATACACAGGAGGGTTCACAGAAGCCACATTCAATGCATTTGTCCACTTTTTCGTTTGCCGGGGGAAGCGGTTTGAGGTTTTTTAAGTGTGCTTTTGCATCACCGTTCAGGATTACGCCGGGATTTAAAAGGTTTTTGGGATCAAAGATGTGCTTGATCTGTTTCATCAGTTCAAAAGCCTCGGCTCCCCATTCAAACTCGACGAACGGCGCCATATTCCGGCCGGTTCCATGCTCTGCTTTCAGCGATCCGTCGTATTTTTGAACGACCAGATTGACCACTTCCTGCATGAACATTTCGTAACGCATTATTTCTTCGGAAGTGGCAAAATCCTGGGTGAAGACAAAGTGAAGATTCCCGTCGAGGGCATGTCCGAAAATAACCGCTTCGCTGTAATTATATTTTTTGAAAAGTGACTGCAGGTCGAGCGTTGCTTCTGCCAACCGGTGCAGCGGAAAAGCCACGTCTTCGATAATGACGGTTGTTCCCGTTTTTCGCACCGCTCCAACCGATGGGAACAGCCCTTTTCTGATTTTCCAGTATAGATAGTATTCAGCAGGAATGTCGGTAAAATGAACCGGAATTTCGACCGGAATTGATTTGATGGCATCTTTTATCCGGCTGATTTGATTTTCGAGCGTTTCCTTATTTTCTGCGCGAGTTTCGACCAGTAAAGCGGTGGCTGTGTCAATTAATCCGCCAATCCATTCGGGTATTCCGGGCTCATTTTCAATTGAACGGAGTCCGGCGCGGTCGATCAGTTCAGCAGTCGAAACTGCAGGTTCCGATTTCAGTAATGAAACCGCGTTGCAGGCTTTTTGAATGTCAGGAAAAATAATCATCGCACTTGCCTTGAACGGAAGTTCTTCGACAGTCCGGTAAGTTATTTCAGCAATAAACCCAAGCGTGCCTTCCGATCCGATCATCAAATGCTCAATGATATCAAAAGGATCGGCAAAATCTACCAGCGCGTTCAGGCTGTATCCTGTGGTATTTTTTATTTTGAATTTGTGTCGGATACGTTCAGTCAACAAGATGTTCGCCTTGACTGACTGACCCAATTCAGTTAATTCCCTGATCATGTCGGGGTGCTTTTGCTGAAATTCCGTTTTGCTCTGTGAATCGCTGGTGTCGAGGACAGTTCCATCGAAGAAGATGATTTTCATGCCGGCTACCGTCTGGTAGGAGTTATCGGCAGTTCCGCAGCACATTCCACTGGCATTGTTGGCAGCAATACCGCCAATCATGGCCGAATTAATCGAAGCCGGGTCGGGTCCTATTTTTCGTTTGAAAGGAGCAAGCAGGTTGTTTACTTTGCTTCCAATCAACCCAGGTTGCAGGCGGATTTTTCCTCCGTTCGAAAGAATTTTATATTTTTTCCAATGCTCACCGGCAATCACCAGCACTGAATCAGAAATAGCCTGCCCCGACAAACTGGTTCCGGCAGCCCTGAAGGTGACAGGAAGTTCAAGTTTGTTGGTTTCTTCAAGAATAAAAGATATTTCCTGTTCGTCTTTCGCTTTAATAACCAGTTTGGGGATCATCCGGTAGAAACTGGCATCGGTACCAAAAGCCAGTGTGTATAGTGGATCGTGAAACATCCGCTTCGGATCTACCTTTTCGGATAAACGTTGGTGTAATGTAAGGTAACTTCCTGTAAGCATGATGAATGGTTTTGAAAAGGTCGAAAAGGATAGTTTTTCTTCGCAAAATCTCTGTTGCAAAGGTATTCTAAATGCCAAAAAAACCGAATCTCTTTTGAATAGAAATTCGGTTTTTTGTAAAATTCATGGAATTTTATTTTTGTTTCTTTTCGGCTGTCAGAGTTTTAGGGCCTTCAGGAGAATCAATTTTCCCGGTTATTTTATTTTTATCTCTGATGAGTTCAACATTAATAGGACTGCCGTCCACATAAGTTGTAAATGTAATCTTTCCCTTTTCAATCTTTAGATTGGTGGCTTCCAGTTCACCGGCTTCCAGTTTTATTACACAAACTGTTTGGCCTTCTTTTTCAGAAAAGATAAGGGCTCCTTTTTCATATCCGTAAGGCGCATCGCTTACCTGATAAACCCATTCACCAATTAAAGGTTTGTTTTTTTCTTCGGCCTGAAGCTGAAAGGATGAAAACGCATAAGCTGTTATCAGAATAAGTAGGGTAAAGAAATGTTTTTTCATGTCAAAAACGGATTTGTGGTTAGTATTAAAACTTTAATTAATTTCATATTAAAGTCTAAATATACAATTGTTCTTTGATAGAATTTAGGTTTGGTTAAATCAAGCAATTTTTGCAATGTTAAAACGACCATATTTTCTCAAATAAATTCTGGATAGAATAGTAAAATATTACAAAATTCATTCTAAAAATTACATGATTCACACATTTCTATTTTTGTGTGTAAAGTATGTTTTTGTTCATGTCGAACCTGTTTTAAAATGTCCTTTTTCCGTTAAAAAAAACTACCTTCGGGCCTCAATTTTTATTCTCGGATTATGGATCGGCATATTATACAACTGATTGCTCAAGCGGTTGGAATTCAGGAGATACAGGCAAGTAATACCATTCAGTTATTACTGGAAGGAGCAACAGTTCCATTTATTGCCAGATACAGAAAGGAGAGAACCGGGAGTCTCGATGAGGTTCAGATAGAATCGGTTAAAGATGCGAAAGAAAAGATGGAGGAATTGCTGAAACGCAAGGAAACCATTTTGAAAACCATTCAGGAACAGGATTTACTGACACCAGATTTGCAGAAACGGATTGAGGATTGTTTTGATCCGACTGAATTGGAAGATATTTACCTGCCATACAAACCAAAACGCCGCACCCGCGCTTCAATTGCGCGCGAAAACGGATTGGAACCTTTGGCCGGCATAATTATGAAACAGAATGAAACGGATTTGCATCGAAAGGCGCATTCGTTTGTTAACGAGTCGGTTGAGTCGGTTGATGAAGCTTTGGCCGGGGCACGTGATATTATTGCAGAATGGATCAATGAAAATGAAAAGGCAAGGTCTATTGTTCGTCGTTCTTTCGATTCAGAAGCCATTATAACGAGTAAACTTATCAAAGGAAAAGAATCAGATGCTGTCAAATACAATGATTATTTCGACTGGAAAGAACCATTGAAAAAATGCCCGTCTCATCGTTTATTGGCAATGCGGCGCGGCGAAAATGAAGGATTTCTGCGTGTATCGGTTTCTCCTGAAGGAGACGAAGCTGTTGCGCGGTTGAAACGATTCTTTATTCACAGCAGCAATGCCTGCACCGATCAGATGGAATTGGCGGTTAGTGATGCATACAAAAGACTGCTCGAACCTTCGATTGAAACAGAATTTGCAAATTCATCGAAGGAAAAAGCGGATGATGAAGCCATACGTGTATTTGCTGAAAACCTGCGGCAATTATTATTGGGCGCGCCACTCGGTCAAATGCGGGTGCTGGCAATTGATCCGGGTTACCGAAGCGGATGCAAGGTGGTTTGTCTGGATGCTCAGGGAAATTTGCTGCACAACGAAACCATTTATCCGCACAAACCGCAGGAAGAAACGAAGCAGGCCGCGCGAAAAATGTCATCACTGGTAAGTTCATACCAGATTGAAGCCGTTGCTATCGGTAACGGAACTGCCAGCAGGGAAACGGAACAATTCATCAAGAAACTGCATTTCGACCGCGAACTCAAAGTGTATGTGGTTTCAGAAGATGGCGCTTCCATTTATTCCGCCTCCAAAATTGCACGGGAGGAATTTCCGCAATACGACGTAACTGTTCGCGGTGCCGTTTCAATTGGCCGCCGGTTGATGGATCCGCTCGCAGAACTGGTGAAAATTGACCCGAAATCGATCGGTGTTGGCCAATATCAGCACGATGTTGACCAGAAGAAATTAAAAAATAGTCTGGATAAAGTTGTTGAGTCGAGTGTGAACCTTGTTGGTGTGAATGTGAACACAGCTTCACAACATTTGCTTACCTATATTTCGGGACTTGGACCGCAACTGGCTCAAAATATTGTTGATTACCGGAAAGAAAACGGACCTTTCAGCGCAAGAAGCGAGATACAGAAAGTTCCGCGAATGGGGGCAAAAGCTTACGAACAATCTGCCGGTTTTTTACGGATTCCGGAAGCTGTTAATCCTCTCGATAAAACTGCGGTGCATCCTGAATCATACCATGTGGTCGAGAAAATGGCGAAAGATTTAAAGTGCACTATTCAGGAACTGATTTCAGGAGAGGACCTTCAGAAACAAATAATATTGACCAATTATGTGACTGACAAAACCGGTTTGCCTACTTTGGAGGATATCAAACGCGAGTTGGCAAAACCTGGACTCGATCCGCGAAAAGGTATCAAAGTATTCGAATTTGCACCAAATATTTTAAAAGTGGAAGATATTAAGGTTGGAATGGTTCTTCCGGGAATCGTGACCAATATTACTAAATTCGGCGCTTTTGTTGATGTTGGAGTGAAACAGGATGGGCTGGTACACGTTTCGCAAATGGCCGACCGCTTCATTAGCGATCCGGCCGAAATAGTAAAATTGCACCAACATGTGCATGTTAAAGTAATTGAACTCGATTTGCTGAGAAAACGAATTCAATTAAGCCTGAAGCAATTACCGCAGAATTAGAAAGTACTTTCCTCAGGAATAATCGCCCACATAATCAGATAAGCAATAAGTCCCGGGAAACCAACACTGGCAATTGACAGAACAACGTATCCGATGCGTACGATGGTTGGATCAATATCAAAATAGTTTCCTAGACCGGCTAAAACTCCTCCAACCATTTTGTCTTTCGATCTGGTAAGTCTTTTTTGTGGTGCCATGATTAGTCGTCCTCCCCGTCTTCAAAATAACTGTCCTGATTTTCTAACTCAGCTTCAAGAAACTCTTCGGCTTCTCCAAGTAATTGTTCGATCAATTCCTTGTCTTTAGGTTCAGCATCAATCCAATATATTTTCTGATTAACAGAAAAGTCTTCGATGTCACTTCCCACTATAAATCTGGGATTTTCATTGTGAACAACATAAATATAATCAGGTTTTTCCTGAGAATTGTCGGCAAGCAAAAATTTTGGTAGCATAGTTTTCTGTTTTTTGATTTGTTTAACAAATTTAGATAAAAAAGGGAATTTAAGACATGAATCCCAATCAAATTTAAGGCTTTAACAATTCAGTAACTTTTAAATCCGGAATAAGTAGCCTTTTAATCTTCCGTTAACATGGTTTGTAAACAGAGAATATATTTCAAGTTAAAAAGATATTATTATTTTTAGCACAAATTGATCCATTCTAAAAAAGGAATATGCATAAATTAAATGATTTTTTGTTGCTGATTGATGGTTACATGGGTAGTTCACAGTGGTTTGTATATCTCCTTCTTGGAACCGGATTGTTCTTCACTATTTACTTGAAATTTCCTCAGTTCAGGTACCTCAGGCATTCAGTACGAATTGTTCGCGGAAAATTTGACCGGAAAGGAGATGTTGGCGATACCTCCCATTTTCAGGCATTGGCCACTGCTTTATCGGGTACGGTCGGAACCGGAAATATTGCCGGTGTGGCGCTTGCCATTCATTTGGGTGGTCCGGCTGCTTTGTTCTGGATGTTGATGACTGCCGTAATCGGGATGACCACCAAATTTGTGGAAGTGACTTTGTCGCATAAATACCGCGAAATAGCTGCAGATGGAACTGTTTCCGGAGGCCCGATGTATTACATGAAGAACCGGCTGAACATGAAATGGCTGGCTGTCATATTTGCAGTTGCCACTGTACTTTCTTCTTTTGGAACAGGTAGTTTGCCTCAGATCAACAGTATTGCCAGTTCCGCTTTTACTACTTTCGGAATAGCACCGATTGTTACAGGAGCTGTATTATCCGTAATTCTTGCCTTTGTAATTATCGGCGGAATCAAACGAATCGCAAAAATTACCGAAAAATTAGTACCAATAATGGCGATCATTTATTTTGTCGGCGCCATCGGAGTAATTGGTTTTAATTACGAAAATATTATTCCTTCCCTGATTTCAGTTGTCAGCGATGTTTTTACCGGCACAGCTGCTGTTGGCGGTTTTCTTGGTGCCGGCTTTTCTTTCGCATTTAATCGTGGAGTCAACAGAGGGTTGTTTTCAAATGAAGCAGGACAAGGATCGGCCCCGATTGCACATGCAGCAGCCCGCGCACACGAACCTGTTTCTGAAGGCTTGGTTGCTTTGCTTGAACCTTTTATCGATACCATCATTATTTGTATGCTGACAGGGTTGGTGGTTTTATCATCGGGAGTCTGGAACCAGAAGATTAACAACCAATTTCAGTATGCTGATTTACAAATTCTGAATGGAACCTACAACGATCAAACTCCGGAAGGCGTGCAAACCTTGCACGATTATTTGGCAGGCAAACAGACTGCTGATTTATTTTCAGGAAAACTCAATGTGACCGACGGGCAGATTACCAATCAGGTAACCGTTATTCATGCCCGTTCGCTGGCCGAAAATGTATTGGTTTCGAAGGCTGGATTAAAGTTAAACGGCGAATTAAATATACTGAACGGAAGAGTGACAGATACAGAACAAGTTCTGTTCAAGGGGAATTCGCTTATTCACAGCGCTCCATTAACTACTGAGGCATTTACAAAAAGCTGGTTTGGCGATTATGGACGTTATGTCGTTTCAATTGGCATATTGCTGTTTGCTTTTTCAACCGCTATTTCATGGTCATATTATGGTGGACGGGCCATCATCTTTCTGTTTGGAGTAAAAGGGGATATTTATTTCCGAATCGTATATGTTATCGGCTTTTTCCTCGCTTCGTTTACCGATACAACCATCATCTGGACTTTATCCGGAATAACAATTGCCCTGATGACCATTCCCAACCTTTTTGGAATACTGATGCTCCACAAAGAAATGAAATCAGAAGTTGGTTTGTTCTGGAAAGAATGGGCGATCCGTTTTCCCGGCGAAAAAATTCCGAAAGACTAAGAAGTTTCAGGTTCCAAATTTCAGGTTCCAGGTACTGCTTTGGGAATTTGGAATTTTGAACTTGGAAATTGGATTTCCTTCGTACTTTTGCACCCGTAATAAAAAAGTATGGAACTGGTATATCCTGAAAATTTTGAATCGAAGATAGGTTTTGATAAAATTCGTGAGTTGCTGAAAGGTCGTTGCCTGAGCGATTTGGGTAAAGAATTGGTAGATGAAATCCGCTTTGTAAGTGATTTTGACCGGCTGAAAGAAGATCTTTCGCTCGTGAATGAATTTGTAATTATTCTCCGCGAAATGGAGAATTTTCCTACCAGTTTTTATTTCGACCTTCGTGAAGCCCTTGTAAAAATCAGAATTGAGGGACGTTTTCTTGAAATTCAGGAATTATTTGACCTAAAGCGTTCGCTTGAAACGATTTCAGGAATTGTGCGTTTTCTGAAACAGGCAAAGGATGAGCAATTTCCCTGCCTGAAGCGCTTATTGTCCAATGTTCAGGTTTATCCGTATGTGATTGAGAGGATTGACTTTATACTGAATAAATACGGAAAAATAAAGGACAATGCTTCGCCTGAATTGTCGCGCATCCGCAAAGAATTGATCAGCAAACAATCAGGAGTTTCGAAGCGCCTGCAAGCTATCCTGAAAAAGGCGCAGGACGATGGTTTGGTGGAGGACGATGCCTCGGTTGCCATTCGTGACGGACGCGCAGTGATCCCCGTTGCATCAGCTTTTAAACGCAAACTGAACGGAATCGTGCACGATGAATCATCTACCGGAAAAACATCGTACATCGAACCTGCCGAAGTGGTTGAGCTAAACAACCAGATTCGCGAACTGGAATATGCCGAAATGCGCGAAATTGTTAAGATTCTGACAATCTTTTCAAACGATATTCGTCCTTATGTGCCTGATTTGATGCTGGCTTATGAGTTTTTGGGGAAAATTGATTTTATCCGCGCCAAAGCTATTTATGCCAACGATATTAATGGTATAAAACCATACATGGAAAATAAATGTCAGCTGGAGTGGGAGGGAGCTGTTCATCCGTTGCTGATGCTGGCATTGCGCCGTGAAAACCGGAAAGTGGTTCCGCTAAACATTACACTTACACCAAAAAAACATATTTTACTGATTTCGGGCCCCAACGCGGGTGGTAAATCGGTTTGCCTGAAAACGGTTGGTTTGCTGCAATACATGTTGCAGTGCGGTTTGCTGATTCCGGTGAAGGAAAATAGCGTGACCGGCGTTTTTGAGAAGTTGTTTATCGACATTGGCGACGAACAATCCATTGAAAACGATTTGAGTACTTACAGTTCGCATTTGATGAACATGAAGTTTTTCCTGAAAAATTCGAATGAAAAGACTTTGGTTTTAATCGATGAGTTTGGAACAGGAACTGAACCGATGTTGGGTGGAGCCATTGCTGAATCCATTCTTTCGCAGCTTGATCAGATGAAAACTTTTGGTGTAATCACCACTCACTATACCAACCTGAAACACTTTGCCTCGTCAGCCGAAGGGATTGAAAACGCTGCGATGATGTACGATTCAGCCTTGATGGAACCATTGTTCCAACTTGATATTGGCAAACCGGGCAGCTCGTTCGCTTTCGAAATTGCCCGGAAAATAGGCCTTCCGGAAAGTATTCTTCAGATGGCGACCGAAAAAATAGGCAAGGATCACATTAATTTCGACAAGCACCTTCGTGATATCGTGCGCGACAAACGATACTGGGAAACTAAAAGAGAGAAAATACGGAAAGTTGAGAAATCGTTGGACGAGCTTGCCGGAAAATATGAAACTGATTTGGGGCAACTCGAAAAGCAGCGCAAAGAGATTTTGCTGAAAGCCCGTCAAGATGCCGAACGCATTTTGGCTGAAGCCAACAAACGCATCGAAAATACCATTTTTGAAATACGTGAAAATCAGGCGGATAAGGAAAAGACAAAACAGATCAGAGCGAAACTGACTGAATTCAAGCTTGAAGTTCAGGAAATCACAGATGTTCCTGATGAATTTATCGATAAAAAGATTCAGAAACTAAAAGAAAAAGAATCGCACCGAAATGAGAAACGTGCAGTCAGGAAAGAGCCTGTGTTGAAAGAAATTGTGCTGGAACCTGAAGTTTGGAAAATTGGAGACAAAGTTTTAATGACCGGGAACCAAAATGTTGGTGAGATTCTGGAATTGAATGAAAAAAATGCAGTAGTGGCTTTCGGGCAGCTTCGCACATCGGTGAGCCGCGACAGGCTTCAGAAAATAACCAACAATGAAGCAAAAAAGGTACAACGAACTTACAACCAGACTTTGCCCAACATCAATAAAGGTTTGAGCGAGAAACGGCTCAATTTTAAAACCGAAATTGATGTTCGGGGACAGCGCGGAGAAGAAGCTGTTCAAACCATTCAGGCTTTTATTGACGATGCCATTATGCTCGATTTTAGTGAGTTGCGTATTTTGCACGGCAAAGGAAACGGGATTTTGAAAGAAATGATCCGAAACTATTTAAAGTCGGAACCCATTGTCAAATCTGTCCGCGACGAACATGTTCAGTTTGGAGGAGCAGGAATTACTGTGGTTGAACTTGGATGAAAAAGTGTTCAGTCTCAGTCTCAGTTTTTCAGTAAAAAGCTTCGCAAAGGCATTGGCTTTCAGCCCTGAAAGGGCGCTATATCAATAACCCGGGGCAACGCCCCGGGTATGAAATACAAAGTAGAAACCGTCCGTGGAAAATGGTATTAAAAGCAATAATCATTTTACGGACGGAAACGAATTGGACGTCAAACGAAGTCAAAACAAAATTGAAATATAATTATATAGATTTTATTAAATATCACTCAATAAGATGATCAACGAAAAACTCGATACCCAGCTTCTGGAAGTCCTGAAGGAAAAAGGATTTACCGAATCGACCAAATTGGAACAAATTTGTATTCCCCGGATTAAAAGCGGGCACGACCTGATGTGCATTGCCCCTAAAGGCGCAGGCAAAACGGCTACCATTGTGGTAAGCGTTCTTCATCGCCTGAAAGCTTCATTGAATGATGTTCCGAGGGCGGTTATTGTGGTTCCAAACAAGGACATCGCCCTGGTAATGAAAGCAGAATTTGAAAGGTTGGGCGAATACACCGATCTGCGCGTTAACACAGCCTGCGACAATGAAAAAATTGACGACCAGAAGGACAAGGTTTACATGGGATCGGATGTGGTAATCGGCACTCCAAAAAGGCTGAACCTGCTATATTCATTGTATGCATTAAACCTCAGCGCGGTAAAAATATTTGCCATCGACGATGCCGAATCGGTAATTAAAAGTATCAATTACCTGCAAATCGACCGGCTTACTGAAAGTATTCCCAAAGCGCAAAAGATTGTTTTTGCCGGTGAATTGACCGAATGGCTTGAGCGCTTTTCCAACGAATTCATGAACATTCAGGAAGTAATAGAAATTGAAGAAAGTGAAGGCGATGTAGAACCTTCTGAAGAGTAAAACGTTTTCAACATTTTAATTTTCAATATTTTTAATTTTACTTTCATCTATGCGCTTCTCCTTTTTAATTTTCTTCAGCATCGTTATCCTGATTTATCTTTCATCAAACTATTATCTTTTTGTTCGCGGACTTCAGGTTTTTTCACTGAACCAGCCAATGAGAAAGACTTTTATTGTCATTTTCTGGACTTTGGTGCCGATGTTTATATTAGGTTCTTTTCTGGAACGTACTTTTTCTTCCGAATTCAGTGAATGGGTTTACCGGATTGGCGCATTCTGGCTGGCTTTTATGCTGTATTTTA